>JAMPCH010000031.1 GCA_023666265.1 Roseburia sp. | reverse complement strand
CGAGGAGCGCGGCGACCGCGCCGATCGGGAGCGCCACGTTCAGCACGGCGGAAAAGGCGGCGGCGAGATCCGCCGCCTCGGGGACGGCGGCGGGAAGGTAGCTTGCGAGACAGACGACGAGGTTATTCGCGGCGTGAAACAGCACCGTCGGGCGGATCGAATTCGCGCGGACGGCGGCGACCGAATAAAACCCGCCGAGAAGGGCGGCGTAGGCGAACTGGTCAAAATTCCCGTGATAAAGCCCAAAGGTCAGCCCCCCGAAAAGGACGGCGGCGAGGTCGTGATAGAGCCGGAGCGGCTTTAAGAGGAGGTCGCGGAAGAGATATTCCTCGGCGAGCGGCGCGATCACACAGATACAGAACATAAAAACGCCGAGCTGGGCGGGGCTTTGGGGCTTCATATCGCCGAACGCCTCGGGGATCTCGCCCGTCCCAAAGAGGCGGTCGAGCGCCTCGCCGATCAGCTCGGTCGCGATCGAGCCGAGCGACCCCGCCGCGACCCCGCCGAGGAACAGGGCGAGCGAATCGCCGGGAAAGCGCCCGTACCCGAGGTCGGGCGTAAAAGCCGCCCGCTCTCGCGCGAAAAGCCGCCGAAGGATCAGGATCGGGAAGGTATACGCCGACAGCTCGTTTAAAAGCATGACCGCCGCGTAGTATCCGTCGCTCCCCTCCTCGGGGCGAAGCCCGCTCAGGGCGAAAAGGAGCGAAAAAAGGATCGGCGCGGCGACGTTGTTTAAAACGAGGACGACCATCGCGATCCCGTATTTATACGCGGTCTCTTTTAGGGCAGGAGCGCGGCTTTCCGCGCCTTCAAAAAAGGGGGACGTTTTGATCACCTCGCTTGGGAAACGGATCGAAAAATTTTAAGGGAACGAATTACGGGAAAAACAGCTCGGCGAGCCGCTCGGTCATGCTCGGGAAGTCCTCGAGCATGGGCGGGATATAGAGGTCGAGGAGGAGGAGGAACGCGATCGTCATCGGGACGGATATAAGGATCATTTTGAGCTTTTTACCGTTCGTGAGCTCGGTAAAGATCTTTGGGAGGGGGACGCGGAGGATCTTTGGGAGCTTAAAAAACGCGTGGATCATACCCGTGAGACCGAGTAAGAGCGCGCTGATCGTAAAGACGGCGAAAAAGACGATCAGGAGCATATCGCCGTCGGGGATCGCGCCCTCCTCCCCCGAGAGGAGATAGAGCTGGATCGACGGGGTCGATAAAAGGACGAGAAGCCCGCTCGCGATACTGTTGACGAGAATATGGATGACGGTCGTCGGGACGAGCGAGCCGGTCACGTTCGCGAGATAGCCGAGCGCGATCCCGATCGCCGTCGCGTAAAAGCACTGGCTCAAATTCCCGTGATAAACGCCGAATAAGATCCCCGAGAAGAGGATGGATAGCCCGTTCCCGTAGGGCTTCAGCGTTTGGAGAAGCACCCCGCGAAAGGCGAATTCCTCAAAAACGGGCGCGATGAGCGCCGCGAAAACGAACGTCGCCCACGCGCTCGAGAGGCTCGGCGCGGTAAGGCTCATCACGGGATTGAGCGAGGCGTTGAGGTCGCTGTTCGCCGTGACGAGGTACATCACGACGATCGTGAGGATATTGACGAGCTGACCGATCCCGTAGACGGCGGGGAAGTTCCCGATCGCGCGGGAACAGCGCTCGGGGACGCGATAGAGGGCTTTGAGCCGCGCCCCCTTCTCCCGAAAGAAGCCGAACATCCCCGCTCCGATCAGCGCGGGGAGGAGCTGGAGAAAAAGGAAGGAAATACTCAGGTGGAGGAGATAGAGCGCATCGGCGGAGAGCGAGCCGCTCCCGAGCGCGTAGAGCGCCGAGATCGAGAGCCCCGCCGGGACGCGTAAAAAGAAGAGGATCGCCGTAAAGACGCCGACCTTGTACGCCGTTTTTCGGTATTCGGGGAGAGAGGGGGTGGGGTCTAGCGTGATTTCTTCCATTTTTTGTCCTTCTTTCATTTTTTCGATGATAATTGCCGTTGTTTTTGGGAAGGGGTTAAAGCGTGAAGGCGTTCGTCCCTTTTTCCAATAATTGCAGTTTTGGCAAACTGAGGCAATTTTTTTGCCACTTTGTCCGACCAAAGTGGCGCAAAGTCGCCCTCACGGAAATGTCCTCAACCCGTTTAAGGGCTTTCCGAACTTGTATGCCCTTAAACGGGGTCGGACGGTTTCCGCTCGGGGGATTTGGCTAGACGGCGCATTTTGATTTCCTGTCCCCCGCTTACGTTTTTTCGTCAGCGGAGATTAGGGTTGAAAACTATCCCGCTTTAGCGCCTTCCCAAAAAATAGACAAACAAAACACGATACTTGAGAAATGAGAAAAGGAAAACAAAACCCCTACCTCTTCGGTCTCAGCTTATTCTTCTGCCAATGCTCGACGATCCGGGTATCGGCGCGCTCGACGGCGAGCCCGTCGGCGGGGACGTTCCCGGTAATGGTCGAGCCCGCGCCGGTCGAGGCGTTCGCGCCGATCTCGACGGGCGCGACGAGGTTGGTGTTACAGCCGATAAACGCGTCGTCGCCGATCACGGTACGATATTTATTGATCCCGTCGTAATTCGCGGTCACACAGCCGCAGCCGAAATTGACCCCGCGCCCGACGTCGCTGTCGCCGATGTAGGTGAGGTGACCCGCCGAGGTGTTTTCGCCGATCTCCGAGTTTTTGACCTCGACAAAGTCGCCGATCTTTACCCCCTCGTGGAGGATCGTCCCCGGGCGAAGGTGAGCGAAGGGCCCGACCTTCGCGCGGTCGCGGATCTCGGCGGAGTACGCCTGTACGGCGTTTAAAACGACCCCGTCCCCGACGCGGCAATTCTCGATCACGCTCGACGGACCGATGATACAGCCCTCGCCGATCTCGGTCGTCCCGCGTAGGATCGTATTCGGGAGGATCTTTGTGTCCCGCCCGATCCTTACGTCCTTCCCGATGATCACGCCGTCGGTCGAGAGAAATTCCACGCCGTTTTCGAGGTGCTTGTCGATGACCTTTCGCCGCGCGGTCTCGTTGAGGGCGAGGAGATCGGCGCGACTGTTCGCGCCGAGGACGAGATCGGCGTTTCTCGCGCGATAGACCTCCGCCCGTCCGCCCGCCGCGAGGATCAGCTCGATCGTGTCGGTGAGATAATATTCCCCGCTGACGGGGTTCGGCGCGAGGCGAAGGAGCGCGTCCTTTAACGCCCCCGCCTTAAACCAGTAGACCCCCGCGTTGATCTCGCGGATCGCCGCCTCCTCGGGGGTACAGTTTTTTTCCTCGACGATCGCGCGAAACGCGCCCTGATCGTCGAGGACGATCCGCCCGTAGCCGAAGGGATCGCTAAGCTCCGCCGAGACGACGGTCACGCCGTTCCCGTTTTTTTGGTGAAGGGCGAGCGCGTCGGCGATCGTCTCCGCGTCGACGAAGGGCATATCGCCGTTAAACACAAGTACGTCCTCGCTCTCCTCGACGAGCGGGAGCGCCATTAGGACGGCGTGACCCGTCCCCCGCCGCTCGCTCTGGAGATAGGTCTTTAAAAACCCGCGCTTCGCGAGATAGTCGGTGACCGCCTCAGCGCCGTTCCCGATGACGATCCCGATCTCCTTCGGCGTAAAGCCCGCCGCCGTCACGCTGTCCAAGATCCAGCCGAGCATGGG
The DNA here is from genome assembly GCA_023666265.1 of Roseburia sp. Lineage (GTDB taxonomy): Bacteria > Bacillota > Clostridia > Oscillospirales > Ruminococcaceae > Ruminiclostridium_E. Next base: position 29,769 of record JAMPCH010000031.1, on the reverse strand, counting down.
TTCTTCCAGTACCTCACAAAGCACCTTCGGACGGGCGGACTTCATTCTCTTCCCGTCCCCCGCCGCTAATATGATCGCGCTTTTTTTCATGCTTTCTACCGTTCCTTTCCCCTTATTCTTATTCTTAAAAGGTCAAAAATATACAATATAATACCGCGTAGAGCTAACCTCGTCCAACCCTCCGCGCCGCGTAGCGGCTAACCTCGTCCCTTGCAGGGGAGGCGTGGTTTTTCGATTTTGCACAAATCTATCGCCGTTCTCCGCAATTTCACGACCTGACAGGCACAAAGTCAACAAAGAAGAGAAGTAACAATGGGTATAAAGGATTCTCAAGGAAATTATTTCCTTTGGTAGACGGGTTCGGGTGAACGCTTTGTTTGCGCCGCGTCCGTGCGGCGCTTGGGGCGTTCACCTGCAAGCATCCTGCTTGCGGGGGCAAAGCCCCCCGCTCTTTATTTCTCTATTCTCTCCATTCTCTCCATTCTCCCCGCTCTTACTGCACTCTTCTCTCAAAAAATCTATTTAACAGTCTGCCAACACCGTATTTCGGTGTTGGCAGACTGTTAAATACGGTGTTGGCAGGGCGATCATTCCCCGAGGTACGCCTTTTTGATCCCCTCGTCGTTGATGAGGTCGGAAGCCTTCCCCGAGAGCTTGATCGTCCCCGTCTCGAGAACGTAGGCGCGGTCGGCGATCGAGAGCGCCTTCTTGGCGTTTTGTTCGACTAAGAGGACGGTCGTCCCGCCCGCGCGGATCTTCTCGATAATATCAAAGATCTCGTTGACGTAAAGCGGCGAAAGCCCCATCGACGGCTCGTCCATTAAAAGGATCGACGGCTTACTCATGAGCGCGCGCCCCATCGCGAGCATCTGCTGTTCGCCGCCCGAGAGCGTCCCCGCGATCTGGGTCTTACGCTCCTCGAGGCGGGGAAAGCGGGCGTAGACGTTTTTGAGCGACTCAGCGATCTCCGCCTTATCCTTACGCGTATACGCGCCCATCATGAGGTTCTCGTAAACGGTGAGCTGTTGAAAGACGCGCCGTCCCTCGGGGACGTGCGCCATCCCCATCGAGACGATCTTATGGGCGGGGGTCTTTGTGAGATCCCTCCCGTCGAAGAGGATATTCCCGCGCTTCGCGGCGATCAGCCCCGTGATCGTATGGAGGATCGTCGTTTTTCCCGCGCCGTTCGCGCCGATCAGGGCGATGACCTCGCCCCGGTCGACCTCAAAGCTAACGCCCCGGATCGCCTTTATGACCCCATAGCTTACCTCGAGATCCTTTATTTCAAGCATTGCCATAGCTGTACCAGCCTTTCTTGCCCCTTTATCTCCTGCCCTAAAAAATAAAGACAAGCCTTTTTTGGGGAAGGGTTTATTCGCCGAGATAGGCGGTAATGACCCGAGGGTCGTTTAATACGTCGGCGGTCGCCCCCTGGGCTAAGACCTGACCAAAGTTTAATACCGTCAGCTCCTCACAGATCCCGCTCACGAGCCGCATATCATGCTCGATCAGGAGGATCGTCATCTTAAACCGATCGCGGACAAAGCGGATCGTCCGCATCAGCTCCTCGGTCTCGTTGGGGTTCATCCCCGCCGCCGGCTCGTCGAGGAGAAGGAGCTTGGGATTTGTCGCGAGCGCGCGCGCGATCTCGAGCTTACGTTGTTTCCCGTAGGGGAGGTTCGCGGCGATCGTCGCCGCCTCGTCCTCGAGCCCCATGACCGAGAGAAGCTCGATCGCCCGCTCGTTCATTTTTTTCTCGACCTTAAAATAGCGCGGGAAGCGTAAGATCCCCTCGATCGTCGTATACCCCATTTGGTTATGAAGCCCGACCTTCACGTTATCGAGGACGGAGAGCGCCTTAAACAGGCGGATATTCTGAAACGTCCGCGCGATCCCCGCGCGGTTGATCGCGATCGTATTCATCCCGACGATATTTTTCCCGTCGAGGAGGGTCGTCCCCGTGTCCGCCTTATAGACCCCGGTGAGTAGGTTAAACGCCGTCGTTTTCCCCGCGCCGTTCGGTCCGATCATCCCATAGAGCTGACCCTTACGGATCGTCATATTAAGGTCATTGACCGCCTTTAATCCGCCGAAGGAGATCCCGAGGTGGGTGACTTCCAGCATATTCTCGCTCATACGCCCGCGCCCCCTTCCGTCGGTTTTGTTTTATTTTTAAAAAGCTTGGCGCGGATCGCGTTTACGACCGCCTGTCGCCAGCCGATCGCCTTGGGACTCCAGTTAAAGAGCATGACCGCGATCAGTACTACCGCGTAGACGAGCATACGATAGTCGCCGATAAAGCGAAGCCGCTCGGGGAGGATATATAGGATGATCGTCGCGATGACCGAGCCGCGGATACTCCCGATCCCGCCGAGGACGACATAAACGAGGATCATGATCGACGCGTTATAGTTAAATTTATCGCCCGCCGACGTGAGCGTCGCGTAGTTATGGGAATAAAGCACCCCCGCCGCGCCCGCGAGCGCCGCCGAGATCGTAAAGACCATGAGCTTATACTTCGTGATATTGATCCCGATCGACTCCGCCGCGATCCGATTGTCGCGGATCGACATGATCGCCCGCCCGTCGCGGGAATGGACGAGATTTAAGACGACAAAGAGCGTGATCAAGACGAGGATAAATCCGACCGTAAAGGTCGAATCCTGAGGCGTACCCGTGATCCCCTGAGCCCCCTTGATGACGACCTTACCGTCCGCCTCGAGCCCGAGCGCGGCGGTATTCTCAAACGAGAGGTGGAGCCCCCGCGAATCCACGCCGAGATAGATCACGTTCACGATATTTTTAATGATCTCGCCAAAGGCGAGCGTCACGATCGCGAGATAGTCGCCCTTTAGCCTTAGGACGGGTATCCCGATCAGGATCCCAAAGATCGCCGCCGCGACCGCCCCGACGAGGATCGCGAGCGTAAAGCGAAGCCACGCCGCGCCGATCAAGGTCTCGGTACACTGGGAAAAGACCGCGCCGCAGTAAGCGCCGATACACATAAAGCCCGCGTGACCGAGGCTAAGCTCGCCTAAGATCCCGACGACGAGATTGAGCGAGACCGCCATCACGATATAGATACAGAGCGGGACGAGATAACCGCGCATCGAGCTCGAGAGATTACCCGTCGCTTGTAGGATCATCATCACGGCGTAGGCGACGATCACGATCCCGTAAGTAACGCCTTGATTGATCAGATTTTTTCGTTTATTCATGAAACGTCCTCCGTAGTAAGATACAGACCCGAACACGCTCGAACCTGCGGGATTTTCACCCTGTCATAAAAGAAGGAGACGGTTATACCTTTTCCTGTACGTTTTTCCCGAGGATCCCCGCCGGCTTTACGAGTAGGATCACGATCAGGATCACAAAGACGATCGCGTCCGCCATCTGGGAGGAGATATACGCCTTCCCGAGGATCTCGATGATCCCGATCAAAAGCCCGCCGATCATCGCGCCGGGGATCGAGCCGATCCCGCCGAAGACCGCCGCGACGAAGGCCTTGATCCCCGGCATCGTCCCGGTATAGGGGGTAAGCTGGGGATAAGCGGAACACATCAGCGCCCCCGCGACCGCCGCGAGCGCCGAGCCGATCGCGAAGGTCAGCGCGATCGTCCCGTTGACGTTGATCCCCATGAGCGCCGCCGCGCCGCGATCCTCCGAGACAGCCTGCATGGCTTGTCCCGCCTTGGTCTTTTTGATAAAGAGCGTAAGCCCGATCATAATGACGATATTGACCGCGATCGTCACGAGCGCGACCACCGTTACGGTCAGCTCGCCGCCGAATAGCTCGATCGGCGGGGCGCTCACGACCGGGGTAAAGGTCTTAGCGTCCGCCCCAAAGATCAAGAGCGCGATATTTTGGAGGAAGTAGCTCACCCCGATCGCCGTGATCAAGACGGCGAGGGACGACGAGGCGTTCCTGAGCGGGCGATAGGCGATCCGCTCGACGACGACGCCGAGGATCGTACAAAAGATCATCGCGATCAATAAGGCGAGGATCGCGTTGATCCCGAGATTTGCCATACACGTAAAGACGACAAAGCCGCCGATCATAATGACGTCCCCGTGGGCGAAATTGAGCATTTTCGCGATCCCGTAGACCATCGTATAGCCGAGCGCGATGATCGCGTAAACGCTCCCGAGACTAAGCCCGTTAATGAAATATTTTAAAAAGCTCATGGCGAACGCTCCCTTTCCGTGCCGATTTTTTCTTTTTGTTTTTTTGTGCAGTATTTGCGGGTCGCTTTGGGCACTTGCGTCCATACAATGCTGTCCGCTTTTGGTTTCGGCGTCCTGCCGAAACTTTGGGCGGACAGCCGCCGCTTCCGTGCGTCGCGCTTGGGGCGACCCGCCGACGCTTCCGTGCGTCGCGCCCTTCTCACGCTTTGACTAAATTCCGAGCCACCGGTATATCCGCGAAGCCGCCCGTTCGCGCGCCTTCCCAAAAAGGAAGGAACGGGGGATCGCGGACATACCGCTGGCTAAGGCGGGATAAAAGCGCCCGCCTTAACCGCGTAAACCGCCGACGCGGAGACCGTATCGGCGGTTGTGGGGTTCGTTACGATTACTGCATCGCCTTATAAGAGCCGGTCGTTACGCCGTCCTCGTCGGTCTCGGTCACGATCACGACCGCCTTCGGCGCTTTAGAGGGTTCGCCGTCCGCCTCCCAAGTCGTGTTGTCGCCGGTAAGGCCGTTAAAGGTGAGCCCGGTCATCGCGCCCGAGAGCGCGGAACAAAGATCGGAGATACTCATATCCGAGGTAACGCCCGCTTTTTCCGCCGCGTCCTTGATGATATACATCGCGTCGTAAGCGTCCGCCGCGAACTGGTTCGGGGTCTCGCCGAAGCGGTCAACGTACTTCGTCACGAAAGCGACGGTCTTATCGTCGGTCGCGTCCGCCGCGAACGGGGTAAGGAGCATAACGCCCTCGGTGAGGGTGATGTCAAAGTTCTCGAGCGAGAGGATACCGTCCATCCCGTCTACGCCGAAGAATTTTACGTCAAGACCCGCGGTCTTGGACTGAGAGAGGATCAGAGAGGCTTCTTGATAATAGATCGGGAGGAATACGAGATCCGCGCCGCTGTCCTTAGCCTTTTGGATCTGTACCGAGAAGTCGGTCTTGGAGTCCTCGGTAAACGCCTCCGCCGAGACGATCTCAAAGGGCTGGTTCGCGGCTTCCTCCGCGAACTTCTCATAGATACCCGTCGAATAGATGTCGGAGCTGTTATAGATGATCGCTACTTTAGAGGCGAGCCCGTTCACGCCGATATACTCCGCCGCGCCGACGCCTTGGTTCGGGTCGGAGAAGCAGACGCGGAACGCGTTATCGTATTTGACACATTCGACCGCCGAGCCGGAGGGGGTGAGCTGGAACATACTGTCCTTATGGGTCTCCTCAACGACCGCTTGACAAGGACCGGAGGTGACCGTACCCATTAAGATCTGCATACCCCAGTCCTTGAGGGTATTATAGGCGTTGACCGACTTCTCGGGGTCGTGGACGTCGTCCTCGTACTTAAACTCGACGGTCATCCCGTTGATACCGCCCGCCGCGTTGATCTCCTCGACCGCGATCTCCGCCGCGTTCTTGACCGCTTGACCGTATACCGCCGCGCCGCCGGTGATCGGACCGATCCCGCCGATCTTGAGCGTACCGCCCGTCGTGCCGCCCTCGTTCGAGGAAGCGTTCACGTTCGCGTTCGCGTTCGCGTCGTCGTTATTCGCGGGGGTCGAGCCCTCGTCGCTGCAACCCGCGAAGGACGCGAGCATGGCTACGGTACAAAGCCCCGCGCCGAGCTTCTTTAATAAAGTCTTCATTTTTAATCGTTCCTTTCTTTTTTTGGGAAACGGCGGTGATCCGCCCTTCCTTTTTTATTTTTCTTTTTTCGGAGGATTTTATTAGAATATGCCGAAATCTCTCCTTATATTATAGGATATAGGATTTAAGCGGGTTTGTCAAGAGCAATTTAGGAGAAATGAACGCGCCCGAAGCCGCTTTTTTTGGGAGAATACCACAAAAAATGAATGAAGGAAAGAAAAATCCTGCAAAAATTGCTCCTTCGCCGCCCCGAGGATCAGCGCATATGGATGTCGAGCTGACGATAGGGGATCTCGATCTTTTGGCGGAGAAATTCGCGGCGGACGGCGTCGAGCGTATCAAAATAGACCGCCCAATAATCCTCGGTCTTGACCCAGAGGCGGACGGTGATCGCGACGTCGCTCTCTCTCAGCGCGCTCATACGGATAAAGGGGGCTTTCTCCTCCTCGCGGAGGATCCGCGCGTCGCTCCCGATCGCGGTCTCGATCGCCTTCACGGCGCGGGCGACGTCCTCGTCATAGGAGATCGTGAATTCGAGATCGACCCGCCGCGTCGGGCGGTCGGAATAATTCATGACGACCGCGTTCGCGGCGGTCCCGTTCGGGATAAAGATCGCCTTATGATCGGGGGTGAGGAGCTTTGTATAAAGGATCGAGATACTCTCGACCGTCCCCTCGTCGCCGCCGACGCGGATAAAATTCCCGACGCGAAAGGGCTTGGCGAAGAGGATCAAAAAGCCGCCCGCGAGGTTAGAGAGACTGTTTTGGAGGGCGAGACCGATCGCGACCCCCGCCGTCCCGATCACGGTGATGATCGAGGTCATCGGTACGCCGAGGACGGTCAGCGCGACGGTCACGACGAGGACATAGAGGACGATCTTGACCGCTGAGCGGACGAAGCGGTTGACGGTCAGATCGAGCCGCGAGCGATCCATCGCCTTCCCCATAAGCTTCACGGCGACGCGCGAGAGGATCACCCCGAGGACGAGGATCACGATCGCGACGACGATCGTCGGGACGCGGAGGAGGAAGCTGTCGCGGACATTCTCAAGAAAGCGCTCAAAGCGGTTTATCCCCTCCGCCGCCTCGGTGAGGGGGATCAGCTCGGTCTCCGACGCGAGTATCGATGGTTTTATCATATGGTTTCCTTTCTTTTTTGGGGAAGGAGAGGGGGCTTTCGTATTTGCGTAAATTTAACGCCGCTCTCCGCAGTTTCACGATCTTTCCGCAATCACGGAAATTTAGCACCACTCTCCGCAATTTTACGACCTTTCCGCGATCGTGGAAATCTAAACGCCGTTCTTATCGACCTTCCGACCTGACAGCCGCAAGGTCGAGCAAGGGAGGAATTGTAATGGGTACAGAGGGTTCCAAGGGAAATCATTTCCCTTGGTAGGGTGGGCTTTGGTGAACGCTTTGTTTTGCGCCGCGTCCGTGCGGCGCTTGGGGCGTTCACCTGCAAGCATCCTGCTTGCGGGGACAAAGTCCCCCCGCTCACGCTCTCACAACTCTCTTTTCTCTCCCTCTCTCCCCTCTCATCAAATCTCTCAAACGTCCCGCTCCTTCCCTAAAAAATAAGCGTATAAAAAACGGGGACGAGGAGGGCGGGAAGGAGGTTTCCCGTCTTGAATTTTTTCCCGAAGGCGAGATTTACGCCGACGCAAAAGATCAGCGCCGAGCCGACGAAGGAGAGGTCGGCGACCAGCCGCTCGCTCATCAGCGGCTCGAGGAGCTTGGCGAAAAGGGTCAGCGCCCCCTGATACACGAAAAGCGGGACGGCGGAGAAAAGCACGCCGACCCCGAGCGCCGAGGCGAAGACCATCACGATCACGAGGTCGAGGACAGCCTTCGCCGCGAGGGTCGTATAGTCGCCCGTCAGCCCGTCTTGTAACGCCCCAAGCACCGCCATCGCCCCGACGCAGATCACCAGCGAGGCGGTCACAAAGCCCTCGACGAAGGTATTATCGTCCTCGCGCCGGGCGAGCCGCTTGATCCGCTCGCCGAGCGCGTCGAGCCGATCCTCGATCTTTAGCGCCTCGCCCGCGAGCGCCCCGAGAACGAGCGAAAAGATCAGGAGCATGGTCGCGTTCTCCTCCGTTTTAAAGCCGTTGAGCGTCCCGGACGCGCCGATAAAGATCACCGACAGCCCGAGCGCCGACATTAAAATTTCGCGAAAGCGCGGCTTGATCCCCTTTTTCAGTAACAGACCGATCAGAGCGCCGATGATGACCGCCGCCGTATTGATGAGCGTCCCCATTGATCCCTTCCCCCGTACAACAGCAACGGCGGGAAAACGAGTCCCGCCGTAAATGCCGTATTTTCGCCGAAAATTTTCCGATTATACACAGCCCTGCGCCTTCATCGCCTCGGCGACCTTTAAAAAGCCCGCGATGTTCGCGCCCGCCATGTAGTTCCCGGGCGTGCCGTATTCCTTCGCCGCCTCGTCACAGGACTTAAAGATCGACTGCATGATCCCCTTGAGCTTTTGGTCGACCTCCTCAAAGGTCCAGCTCATACGGATCGAGTTTTGAGACATCTCGAGACCCGAGGTCGCTACGCCGCCGGCGTTCGCCGCCTTCGCGGGACCGTAGAGCATATTGTTCTTAAAATAGACCTCGATCGCCTCGGGGGTCGAGGGCATATTCGCGCCCTCGGCGACGGCGTAACAGCCGTTCTTGGCGAGGATCGCCGCGCTCTCGCCGTCGATCTCGTTCTGGGTCGCGCAGGGGAGCGCGATGTCGCACTTGATCGTCCAGATCCCCTTACAGCCCTCGGTATAGGTGACGTTCTTATGCGAGGTGCGCGAGGCGTATTCCTTGATCCGTCCGCGCTCGACCTCCTTGATCTGTTGAACGAGCGAAAGCTCGATCCCATCGGGATCGTAGATATAGCCGGAGGAGTCGGAGAGGGCGACGACCTTCCCGCCGAGCTCGGTCGCCTTTTGGGTCGCGTAGATCGCGACGTTCCCCGAGCCGGAGATAACGACGGTCTGACCCTTAAAGCTCTTACCGTTCGCCTTTAACATCTCGTCGGTGAAGTAACAAAGCCCATAGCCCGTCGCCTCGGTACGCGCGAGCGAGCCGCCGTAGGTGAGACCCTTCCCGGTGAGGACGCCGTGAAATTCATTCTGTAACCGCTTATATTGACCGAACATATAGCCGATCTCGCGTCCGCCCGTCCCGATGTCGCCCGCCGGAACGTCGCAGTCCGCGCCGATATGACGATAAAGCTCGGTCATAAAGCTCTGACAAAAGCGCATCACTTCGCCGTCGCTCTTACCCTTGGGGTCAAAGTCCGAGCCGCCCTTCGCGCCGCCCATCGGGAGGGTCGTGAGGCTATTCTTAAAGATCTGTTCAAAGCCGAGGAATTTAATGATCCCGATATAGACCGAGGGGTGGAGGCGGATCCCGCCCTTATACGGACCGATCGCCGAGTTGAACTGGATACGGAAGCCTCGGTTGACGCGAACCTTACCGCTGTCATCGACCCACGGAACGCGGAAGATGATCTGACGTTCGGGTTCAACGATCCTTTCAAAAACGCCCGCTTCGACGAGGTCGGGGCGCTTCTCGGCGACGGGCTCGAGGGTCTCGAGCACCTCGGTCACCGCCTGGATAAACTCCGGCTCGCCGGCGTTCCTTTTTTTAACGGTCTCGAGAAGCTCCGCTAAATACTGATTTTTGATTGCCATTGGGATTGTCCTCCATTCAAAAAAATTACGGTCTGCCCTATTCGGGATCTTCTTACTTTATCATTTTACCACATCTTCCCGGATTTTGCAATATTTTTTTCAAAAAAATTCTTTTTTTATTTTTGGGGAAGGCATACGTTTCTTCTGTTTCCTTCTTGTGGGAAATCCTCGTTTAAAACCGCCCTTTTCTGTTAAAAGCGCCGATTTTCGGCGGAGGGGGGCGAAAAAAACGGGAAAGCCCTTGACGAACCCTCCCTTTTATTGTATTATAAATATGTGTATGAAACTCGGGGGACTTTTTCCCCTTTTTTTGAAGGAGTCGAGATCCGATGTCTTCCGTTCAAATTTCCGCCTCGGTGTTAAATTCCGACCTGTCCGCCCTCGGCGAGACCGCGAAACGGATCGCCGAGAGCGGGATCGAATACCTTCATTTCGACGTGATGGACGGCGAATTTGTCGAGAATATCACCTTCGGGAGCGCCGTACAGGCGGCGGTCGCGCGGAAAGCTCCCGTCGCGGTCGATACCCATTTAATGGTGCGCCGCCCCGCGCGTCAGATCCCGCTTTTCGCCGAGGCGGGCTCGCGGATCATAAGCTTTCACCTCGAGAGCGAGGGCGACCCCGCCGAGACGGCGGCGCTGATCCGCTCTTACGGCGTCCGCGCCGGGATCGCGTTAAAGCCCGCTACGCCCGCCGAGGCGGTCTTCCCCTACTTAAATAAGATCGACCTCGTCCTTATTATGACGGTCGAGCCGGGGTACGGGGGACAGGGCTTCCTCCCCGAAACGGTCGAAAAGATCCGCGCCGTTCGCGCCGAGGCGGAGCGGATCGGGAAGGGTCTCGACCTCGAGGTCGACGGCGGGATCAACCAAAAGACCGCCCCTCTCGTCCGCGCGGCGGGCGCGAACATCCTCGTCGCGGGGACGTACCTGATCCGCTCGGCGGATATGAGGGCAACGGCGGAGACGTTAAGGCGCTAGCGGTCTAAAAAAGCTCCCCGAGCTTTTTCGCCGCGTCCTCGCCGGCGACGAGCCGCCCGCGCTCCGCCGCCGAGCGGATACGGAGAAAGTCGGTCGCCGTCTCGCCGTATTCGTTCATAAAGCGCCGCGCCGCGTCGGCGTCGCGCTTTTTCCCCGAGAGGATCAGGCAATAACGCCCGCCCTCGAGGGCGTAGGCGCGGGTATCGGCTTCGCCGTAAAAGCGCGACAGCCCCGCGCAAAGGCGGATCAGGAGCGAGAGGCTCTCGACCGCGCAAAGCACCTCACAGCGCTGTTCGGCGGTCTCGCCGCCGTCGGGATAAAGAAGGCTCGCCGCCGATCGGTCGTTTGGCGCGAGGCTCGAGACGTATAAGATACACCCGCCGTCCGCGCGGGGAAACGCCTCTAAAAAAAGCCGCTCCGCCTTATATCCCGAAAAAAGCTTCATCCGCTTTAAGAGCCGCGCGAGGTTACGCTTCGTCTCGACGGTACGGGACGAGAGCGTCTCGGCGCAAAGTGAATATTCTCTCAGCTCCTCCTCCGAGAGCGTGATCTTGACTGTATGGCGGCTGAGCGAATCGTACTGCATAAAAACGACCCCTTTCTCCTTTATAAAACATAAAGCTTTAACAAATCATAAAAATATATCGTCACCCTAAAAGATAAGGATAAAAAGCTATGTCCGACCGTAAAAACGAGCTTTTTGAGAAGTTCGACACAAGCGTAAAAACGCCCGTCCTCGTCCCCAAAAAGGCGCGGAAACAAAAATCGATCTACAGCGATCAGCTCCTCTGTCTCCTCCCCCTCCTCGGGCTCGGGATCTGGCAAAGCGGGATACGCGCGCTCGCGATCGCGATCGTCTCCGTTTTTGTCTGTATGCTCTCCGACCTCGCCTTTTGTCGTATGAGTAAAAAGACGTATAACCCGCGCGACCTCTCGACCCTCGCGTCGGGGCTTTGTATCGCGCTGATGATGCCCGCCTCGGTGAGCCTCGGGATCGTCGCCTGCGGCGCTTTCCTCGCGATGGGGATCAAGCATATCTTCGGCGGGAAGGATAACTATATCTTTAACCCGACCGCCGCGGCGATCGCCTTCCTCATCATCTGTTTCCCCGGCGAGATGCTCCTCTATCCGCCGAGCGGGGTACGCCCCGCGCTCTTTAACGTTAATACCTCCGAGCTCGTCTCGGGGATCGAGAGCTATCTCATCAAGATCGGGACCGCCCCGTCCGTCTCGCTCCAAGACCTCTTGATCGGGAACTATGTCGGTCCGCTCGGGACGACCCATTTCCTCGTCCTCGCGGTCTGTGGCGTATGCCTCCTCGCGCGGCGGTCGATGTCGCTCCTCGTGACGGTCTCGGGGCTTGGGTCTTACTTCGCGCTGACGGCGCTTTTTCCCGTTTATAACAGGATCGGGGACACGGTCATATTAGAGCTGATCGGCGGCTATCTTTTATTCGGCTTCGTCTTTCTCGTGAGCGACCCTCAGACGCTCCCAAAGACCGCCGCCGCGCGGATCCCCTACGGGATCTTGATCGGCGTACTCGGCTGTCTCTTTCGCCATTTTGGGAAGGTCGAGGGGTCGTTCCTTTTTGTCCTCCTGATCGCGAACGCGCTCGCGCTCAATCTCGACGAGCTTTGCGCCTCGGCGCTCGCGAAGCTCCGCCGCGCGATCTCCTATCTCTTCCGAAACATCGACCGTTATGAAAAGCTCAGAAAAACGGCGGAGGACGAGACCGCCCAAAGGAAGCTCACCGATACGATGGAAATTATTGTTCCTCAGACGAATTATAATATGCCGCCGATCGACGGGAAAGTTACGAAAATTAAACGCGGAAAAACCAATCCCGTGTCGCGGTTTATCAATCTTTGTAAGATAAGGATCAAAAAAGAGCTCTCGGTTCGCCGGAGCAGGAGCAAAAACAAAGGGAAAAAATAGGTCGGCTCATCATTTTATGAAAAGAGGCTCTTATGGAGAAAAAAATAAGCCTTAAGGACGGGCTTTTTAAACAGAATATCGTCTTTATGAGCGGGCTTTTGACCGCGCCGGTCATCGCGGGCGCGACGACGCTCTTAAAAGCTCTCGCGATCTGTCTCGTGTTTTCGCTCGTTTCGTTCCTGACGATCGCGCTTTGTCGCGCCGTCCCGCGTAAGATCGCCTATACGCTCCGCGTGATCGTTTATTCCTTTACGGCGGCGGCGTTTTATATCCCCGTTTATCTTTTTGCCCGCGCTCTTTTCGGCGCGGGGGTGATCGGCTCGGCGGGGGTCTATCTCCCGATCCTCGTGACGAACGCGCTTATTTTATCCAAGACCGAGTCGCGCTTTTACGGCGAGCCCTTCGCCGATATGATCCTCGACAGCGCGGTCTTTATCCTCGGCTTTGACGGGGCGTGTCTCCTCGTCGGGGGACTACGCGAGATCCTCTCGGCGGGGACGATCGGCGGGCTTTATCTCCCGCTCCCGTTTACGATCCCCGCGCTCGAGACGACGTTCGGCGGCTTTCTCTTCGTCGGGGTCTTCGCGGGGCTGTTTCGCGGGATCTATAATCGGCGTAAAGCCGCGCTCCTCGTGCCGGAGGCGGAGGACGGCGAGGAGTCGCTCGCCGAATACGCCGAGGACATGGGCGAATTTTTGACCGAGGGCTTATCGGCGCGACACCTCGCCGACGGCGAAAAGCCCGACCGAGCCGAAAAGATCAAGATCTATCATTCCGGGAAGAAGAAAAAACGCCCGCCCGCGAACCTCCTCGAGGTCGAGTTTCGCGATAACAGCGCCGTCGTAGAGGAATTCGCCGCGATCGTCGCCGAGGCGGCGGAGATCGGGAACGAACCGAAGGACGAGGAGGAGAACCCTTCCCAAAAAGAAGGGAACGAAAACGGCGGGGATCGCGCGGACGACCCCGACGGGGAAGGAGACCGCCGATGAACGCTTTTTTAAACTTTGTCTCCGCCGCGCTCCTCGCGATCTTTGTCCAAAACTCGGTCTTAGAGCGCGCCCTCGGCGTCAACGTCCTTTTTTACGCCTCGCGTAAGAAGGAACACCTCCCCGGGTTTTTTATCGCGATCTCTTATGTGACGTCGATCTCGGCGGCGATCGTCTATGGGCTGGATCGGCTTTTGAGCGGCTACGAATATTACGCCGCCGTGATGCCTATTTTATATATAACGGTCGTGAGCGCCGTCTATATCCTTACGCTTGTGGCGATCTGGTGGTTCTTCCCGCGCCTCTTCCGCTCGATCCGCCGCTATGTCCACCTCTCGGTCTTTAACTGTTCCGTCCTCGGCGCGCTCTTCCTCTCCTCTCAGCTCGGCGGCGACCTCCTCTCGTATATCGGCTACGGCTTCGGGACGGGCGCGGGCTTCCTCGTCGCGGCGTACCTCCTCTATATCGCCCACGAGCGGCTCCATTCCCCCCTCGTCCCCGCCGCCTTTCGCGGCTTCCCGATTATGACCGTCTATGTCGGTATCCTCTCGCTCGCCCTCTACGCCTTTACCGGCTATTCCACTGCGGCGAATTGAGAGAACGCAAGAGAAAAAAGAGATAAAAATAATTTCGAGCGGGGGACGCTGCCCCCCGAACCCCCTGCAACCCTTTGAAAAGGCTTGACCTAAACTTTTATAATTGCTTTTTCGCAAAATCAAAAAATGAATGCGTTGTGACCTTCGACGATTTTTAATTAAACTTGAATAATAATACAGACTGTTTTCTTGATGATATATTGTATAAAGTCATATTGATTTTTGCTACTTTTTGGCACAAAAAGTAGCAGGGGGTTCGGGGGACAGCGTCCCCCGCTCTTAAAAGTCTTATAGTCTCAACCAGTCTCAAATACATCTCAAACCAGTCTCAAAACAAGTCTCAACGGAAAGGAGGGTTTTCCCGATGAAGAACCGAAAGCGCTATGGGCGAAAGATCAAGCGGAGCAAGACCAACCTCTACAAGCGGCGAAAGACGGCGGCGGAGAAGGCGGTCGGCACGATCCTGTTGATCGTGGCGATCCTCGCGGCGCTTTTCCTCGGCTATTGTTTGGGAAAGCCCCTCTTGGAATTTTTTGAGAAGAACGCCGACCGCGCCGAGCCGGAGTGGACGCCGCCTGTCCTGACCTCGGCGGAGGAGACCCCGCCCGAGGCGGACGACCCGAGCGAAGGGGAAGAAACGAGCGGGGCGGACGAACCCGCGCCCGTCTCGGACGGGACGACGAAGGCGATCGCCGCGCCGACCACGGCGCTCTTAAACTCGGCGTCGCTCTCGGCGTTTACGGCGCGGGCGAGGAGCGACGGTTATAATACCGTCGTCTTAGAGCTAAAGGACGAGAGCGGCTATCTCCGGTACGCCTCCGAGGCGGCGAAAGCGCTCGGCGGCGATCTCGTCCAGTCTCAGATGACCGCCGCCGAGATCGCGGACGTGATCCGGGGGGCGGGGCTTTCGCCGATCGCCGCCGTTTCGGTCTTGTCGGACGACGCGGGCTGTAAGGCGGATCCCGATCTAAGCTATAAGATCATCGGCGAGACGATCTCTTGGCTCGATTACAGTACGGGTTCGCCGCTCCGCTGGGTCGACCCCAAGAGCGCGGCGGCGGGGGAATACTTAAGCGCGATCTTAGGCGAGCTAAAGGCGGCGGGGATCCCCGTGATCTTAAAGGATCTCGTTTTCCCCGACCTTCACCCCTATGACCGCGAATATCTCGCCGGCGAGTATTTTGAGCCGATCCGATCCGCCTTCCTCCTCCCGCTCGTCCCCGAGGATACGCCCGTCGAGATGCGGGCGGAGGACGTCCTCGCCGAGGGGAACGGACTTTTTGAGGGCTATGGGCGGACGGCGGAGATCCTTCACGAGCGGGAATTTACCGAGCGGGCGGGCGGGAGCGTCGCCGTGAGGATCTCTCGCGCGAGCTTCCCGACCGACGAGGGCTATCCCGCCGACGCGGCGGGGCTGGTCGAGGATCTTCTTGCGCGGCTCCGCGCGAAGCTCGGCTCGCTCGCCGTGATCCCGGTGATCGAGAGCGAGGGCTTCTCGGCGGCGGAGCTGTCCGCGATCAAGGAGCTTCTCGCCGATCGGAGCTATATCATCGCTTAACCGCCCGAAATCGACTTTTCACGGATCGTTTTTGCGCTTTTCACGGAAGAAACCGAAAAAGGGCTTGCTTTTTTCGGAAAAATATAGTATACTGATAGATACGGACAAAACCAAACGGCACAAAAGAAAGGACACGAACAATGACAATGACATTATTAGCGGCGACGGCGGCGGATTCGACGACGGGTACGGGGACGTCGATGCTCCTGACGTTTATCCCGCTGGCGCTGATGCTGGTGATATTTTACTTCCTCCTGATCCGCCCGGAAAAAAAGCGGGCGAAGAAGATGAAGGAGATGCTCGACAACCTCCAGGTCGCGGACGAGGTCGTGACGACGGGCGGGATCATCGGTCGCGTTTTAAGCGTTAAGGACGACACCGTCCTGATCGAGACGGGCGGCGATCGGACGCGGATCCGTATCCTCCGCAGCTCGATCGCGGAGAACCGCACGACCCACGACGACGTCGAGTCGGTCACGATCAAAAAGTAAGCGATCAATACGGTAAGGGGTGGCTCTTACCGTATTTTGTTTTTATTTTTTGGGGAAGGAGTGCCTTGCCGTCCGCTTTGGGCTTCCGTTTCCTTGCGGAAGCTTTGGGCGGACAGTCCTCGCTTCCTTGCGAGTTGCTTTGGGCGGACAGCGCACGGCGGAGTGCGGGGCGGGGGTGAACGCTTTTTTGGTTGTTCGCTTTTTATACTTTTGCGGGTTGTAACCGCTAAAGTTACGAATAATTAAAAGTTTTGCGGTTTAAAATCGCAAAGCTTTTGACGATTTGAAGGTTTTGCGATATAATAATGTAATCAAGCAAAAGCTTGAATATATGCGGTTTTGCGCGGATTTTTTGTCTGCGGTTTTAATTGCAGATCGGTATTATTTGCTTTTTTAATGGTTATTTGTATTACATAGATCAAATCATACGATATTTACGTTTTAGCGGTATTATTTACTCCACAGAAAGGACACTCCCCATGAAAAAGCTCATCGCCCTATTTCTTTCACTTATACTCGCGTATACCGCGCTCTCCTTCCCCGCCGGGGCGGAGGAGGGCGAGACGATCCGCGCGTGGCGGATCGCCGACACGGTCGAGTCGGCGTATTGGCACGGGATCATCTCAAACGCGGTCTATGAGAGCGCGGCGGTCGAAAAAACGCTCGCGGTCGGGCGAAACGAATCGCTCGTCGTCCCGAGGGGGATCACCGTTACCCTAAAAAAGGGCGCGCGGATCGACGGCGCGATCTATATCCATAAGGGCGGGAAGCTCAGGGTCGAGGAGGGGAGCTTCTCGGTCTCGCCCTCGGGCGGCGTGATCTCGGACGGTATCCTCTCCTTCGGGAAAAAGGCGGCGTTTACCGTCGAGAACGGCGGCGAGGTCATGATCGGGAAGACGGGAAGGCTCAACGTCTCGGCGAAGGCGACGCTAAAGCTCGGAGATACGGCGACCGTCGCCTGTTTCGGGAAAACGAGCGCGAAAAACGAGCGGATCGGGACAAAGCTCGCCGCCGTGATCCTCACGGAGGAGGGCGTTACGACCCGCGCGAAAGACCCGGAGGCGGAGATCCCGACGGCGGATCGATACGCCGAGGGCTTTTCATCCCTCTCCACGCCGGCATATGTCCGCTATCTTTTTGAGAACGGCGTATGTTACGACGCGATCCGCGACTTTCAATACGTTTATTTGGGGAAGGTGCGGATACCCACGATCACCGGGTATACATTCTCCGACCTTGACGAGGAGTCAATGGGCGCGAAATATACGCTCGTCGAGATCGAGGAGCGGGACGGGATCGCCTATTGGTCGGGCGTGGGCGCGGAGGGAGAGACCGTCCCCTTTCAGCTGATCACGGAGGAGTTTAAAGACCCTTACGAGAATTGAACCTATCAAGGATAACAGATCACGAAAACCCCCGAAGCCCAGGCTTCGGGGGTTTTTCGCTTTATCGATTTGTCTACATAAGCCCGATCTGTCCCAGCCAAAGCTTTATGTCCTCTAAAAGCTCGGTCTTTGGAGAGGCGTGATCTCTCCCGCCCTCGAGGATCTCGGCGATCAAAAAGCCGACCGCCCGCTCATCGCTGCAGCCGTCCACGCGCCAGCCCAGCTCGTCGTCATACCGTAAGCTGACGATATAATCCTCCGTAAGCGGGAAATCGGGATCGTATGTCACGTAGTACGCCGTAAAGGAAAGCTCGAGCGTTTCCGCGCGCGAACGGTCAAGGATCGCGCGAACGTCGTTAAGCCGGGAATCGGCGTCCTCCGTCAGATAGGACACGGACTCGGGCTCGTCGGTAAGATAAAGATCTCCGTCCGACAGGACGAACTGTTTATCAAAAAGACAAGCGTCCGAGCGATAAAACGTCATCGTCGCGACTTGAAAAAAGCGGGAAAAATATTCGCTGATCGTCGTGATCTCTCCGTATTTTACACGGCTGTATTTGAGACAGAGCGGACGGGCGTTATCCTTATCGATGATCGCCGCTCCGCCGTATCGGTCAAAGGACACAACTTCTCTTTGTACGGCGTCTTTTTGGTCGCAAAGGTAGTACAGCCGACACGGGTCGGCGTACTGAAAAAAGACGGCGAAATCATAAAGCGCCCGATAGACCCGCTCCGCGAGGGTCGGGTCGTCCGTCTCTTCCGGCTTGTTTAAAAGCTCATGATCATAGGAAACGCCGTCGACGGAAAGCTCAAGATATTTTTTCCCTTCCTCAAAGACCTTTTTCCCCTCTCCCGCCCTCATCGGGTAAAAGCGCTCCTCGGTCGGCTCGGCTTCGCCTTCCCCGTTCGTCGCTCCCGCTTCGGCGGTGTCGGAAAGAAGCCGCGCCGCGGTCTCCGCCGCTTTTGTTCCCGAATCGGTCTCCGCCGTCCCGCATCCCGCCGCGAGCAGAAATAAAGCGGATAAAGTAAACGCGCTTATACGTTTTTTCATGCTAAGCTCCTTTCCGTTCGCCCTAAAAAAACGACACGAAATTTGTCGGATCGTACAAACGACCCCCGAACAACAAAGCCCGGGGGTCATCTCTCCTTCCCAAAAATAAAAACAGGATCTCAATACTTACGAAAGCTCTGGACCAACAGGACGGGGATCAGCCAAAAGAGCTGATAGAGCATGATCACGGTCGGCGAAAAGACGAGCGTCTTTGACGATAGCGCGAGGATCGCGCCGAGGATCGCCGCGAGGACGACCCCCGCGAGCATCACCGTCCGCGAGAGGTTAAAGTCGCGCATGAGCCGCTTCGCCGCGCAGACCGCCCGCGCGAAGCCGTTAAAGCTCCCGTTTGAGGCGAGCGCCCCGCTCCCGCTCGAGGTGTACTTCGTACATTCGCCAAAGCGGTCGTGGAGGTTACTCCCGATGATCTTTATGTACTCGGGGTCGAGGTCAAAGAGGTCGGCGATCTTCCCGACCGTGATGAGCGAGTCGACCGACTTAAAGACGACCGAGACGCCCCGCCCCGTCAGCTCGCGGAGGCTCGCGCGGATCGCCTCGTTCGCCGTCAGGCGGATAAAAAAGATGATCGTGAGCTCGCCGCCGACCGCGAGATAGACCGCGTCCGACCCGTTACGACAGTACTTCGCGATCGCGCTCAGCTCGGGGACCTTGATACTGTGGTGCTTCATATGCTCGCGGTTCCCCATAATGAGCCGCTTATTCCCGTACCAGCCGAGTACGCCCATATTGTCCTCACAGACACAGCCCTCGATCTCCTCGAGAAGCTCCTCCTTCCCGCCGATCATCTCAAAGAAGAGGCGCGAGAAGATCGAGCCCGTCTTGATCGAGAGGCTCGCGGCGAGAATGATCGCCTGATCGAGCGAGATATTGTTGACCGAATTTTGTAGGCGACAGGGCTTTAGGTTTGTACATTCCACGCTAGAGGCGGGGAAGATCGCCGAGACGTCCGTCATAACGGCGTTCACGCGGCTAAACTCCTCCGCCGTCCCATAGCCTAAGATCGTGCTTCCGCTTTTGAGGAGCGCTTTCGCCGCGCGGGAGAGCGGGCGGTTCACGATCAGCATGACCGAGAGGGGCGAGAAGAGGCATAAAAACGCGGTAAAGACCGTCAAGCTCCAATAAACGTTGTTTTGTAGGCTCTCGTCCGCGTTCGGGATCAGATAGACAAGGAGCGCGACGATCGCGCCGACGATCGGGGCGAGCGCGACGAGGACGCGAGAGATCCGATCCGCGCCGTCCTCACAATAGCTTTTTTTAAGGAAGTCGGTGAGGTACTCGGTCTTACGTAAAAGGGCGAGAACAGGAAGCTCGCTCACGACCCCCTTCGTAAACGCGCCGGCGGACGCCTCGTCGTCACAGATCTCGGCGTAATAGCGCGTCCCCTCGGAACAGGTAAATCGGAAATTTTTTCGCGCCCGCGCGATCATATTGAGCTTCCCGAGCGTATTAAAGAGTAGACCGAGGAGCGCGGCGGGGATAAAGAGATAAGAGAGACTGCGCTGGAGGTAATCGGTATTGATGAGATTTAACATACCCGTTACGAGCGCGGCGACCGAGGTCACGGCGCAAAGGCTGTCACAGTCGGCTCTCTTACGAAAGATCTTTATGATTCCGTTTTGGATCGCCGCGACACAAAGTCCGAGCCCGAGAACGCCGCAGATCAGGTTAAAATAAATAAATCCGTCGGTATCATATCGCTTATCGAGGAAGTTGATCTCCGCGCCGAAAAGGTTAAAGGCGAGGGTCGCGCCGAGCTCTTGGGCGATCGTTACGCCACAGGAGACGATCGTAACGATCAGGAGGAGGATAAACCGCGCCCTTAGGCTCTTATGAGTCTCCTCGAGCTCATAGCGGATCTGTTCGATGTCCTCGTCCTCCTCCGGCTCGCTCTCGTCGCCGTAGTCATAGTCGTCGACGTCGTTGTCGCCGATGTCCTCGAGGACAAAGTCCGAGATCTTACGCTTACGCTTAGAGGAGAGATATTTCGTTTTTTGCGCCGAAATGACGGGGTTCTCGACCGGGATCTCGCCCGTCCGCGGGAGGTCCGCGAGCGAGGGATCAAAGCCGATCGGCGGCGCGCCCGCCGATCGGGTCATCTCGAGCTGTGCCGTGACGGAGAGCGACGACTGGGTCTTGATGTCGTCGAGGCGCTTTCGCTCGATCGTCTTATTGATCGACTCGACGATCGGGTCGGGGCGGACGGGTCCGTCCAGCTCGACGGTGCTTTTTTCGGAGAAGGCGAGCTTATCGGCGGGCGGATCGCGAAAGACGAAGGTCTTATCGAGGTCGATCGACGACCGCTCGCGGAGCGCCGTCCCCGGCATGATCGTAGTATTTCCCTCGACGATCTCCTCGATCGACTGTTCGCGGGACTTGGCGCTCTCTCGTGCGAGACGCTTCAGGTCGTTCCCCGCGACCCCGACGGTGTCGCCCGAGAGCTGTTGGGCGGGGATCGTCTCGATCAGGCGGGTAAGATCCGCCTCTCCGTCGTCATAGGGGTTGATCGAAGCTAAAAAATCGTCGGGGTCGTCGAGATCGCGCTCCCGCTCGAGGAGCTTTTGGGCGTTGTTCTTGATCTTTTCCTCGCGGAGAGATCGCTCGATGGCGAGCTCCGCCGTCGTCGGGGGAACGGGCTTTTCCTTCCGAGGCTCCTCGATCTTGGGGAGCTCGAGCGGGACCTCCTCAAAAACGATGTTTTTTGTCGCGAAGCGGCGCTCGGACTCCTCGTCCTTTTTGCGCTTTTCCGCCGCCTCCTTCTCGACCCGCTCGCGCTCCGCCGCGTCGAGGGCGGCGAGCTTCGCCGCCTCCTCTTCCTTTCTCTGCGCCTCCTCCTCGGCGAGACGCTTTCGCTCCGCCTCCTGTTCTTCTTCCTTGAGGCGCTTTGTCTCGGCGCGGCGCTGTTTCTCGGCGAAAAGCTCTTTACGCGCCTGTTCCTGCGCCTCGAGCTGTTTTTGACGCGCTTCGCGCTTCGCCTGTTCGGCGGCGGCTTTTTTCGCCCGCTCTTCCTCGAGCCTCTTTCGCTCCGCCTCGGCCTCGCGCTTTCGCGCCTCCTCGAGCTCGCGGCGCTTATCCTCCTCCGCCATACGCTTTCGCTCCGCCTCGATCCGCTTTTGTTCGGCGATCTCCTCGCGGCGGCGGCGGTCGATCTCGTTCGCCTTTTCCCGCGCGAGATCGCTCCCGACGGGGCGGGGGCGCTTCGCCCGAGGGCGGGCGCTCTCGCGGTTGATCCGATCGTTCGGCGGGAGGACGCCCGCCTCGTTTAAAATATCGTCGACGCTTAAAGCCCGCGTATCCCCCGTTTTTTTGGCGGGCGCGGTCTTTTTCTTTTCCTCGAGCTCGGCGAGAATATCGTCTAAGTCAAAATCCGGCATTTTATCATTCCTTTCGCCGCCTACCGTGAAGCGGTACGGGTTTGGGGGTTTAGCTCTTTCTCCGATGTCTGACGATCTCGTACATCAGGATCCCCGCGCTGACCGAGGCGTTAAGGGAATTGATCCGTCCGTACATATCGATCGAGAGGATCGCGTCGCAGTTTTCGCGGACGAGCCGCCCGAGACCGTTCCCCTCCGACCCGATCACGAGCGCGATCGGTCCGCCGAGATCCGCCTTATGAAAGGGTTCGCCGTCCGCCTCCGCGCCATAGACCCAGATCCCCCGTTTTTTCAGCATTTTAATGGTATCGACGAGGTTCGCGACCCGCGCGACCTTGATCCAGCTCGCCGCGCCCGCCGAGGTCTTATAGACCGCCGCCGTCAGCCCCGCGCTCCGCCGCTTTGGGAGGATCACGCCGTGTGCGCCCGCCGCCTCGGCGGTACGGAGGATCGCGCCGAGATTATGGGGATCTTGGATCTCGTCCGCGAGGATCAAAAAGGGCGGCTCGCCGCGCGTCTCGGCGACGGCGAAAAGCTCGTCGAGCTCGGCGTACTCCGCCGCGCAAAGCACAGCCGCGACCCCGCCGTGTTTCTCCGTCCCCGTGAGGGCTAAAAGCTTTTCGTCGCCGACGTCTTTAATGACCGCGCCGCTCTCCTTCGCGGCGGCGGCGATCCCGCCGAGCCTCGCGCCGCGTAGGAGATAGACGGTATCGACCGCCTTCCCCGCGCGGAGCGCCTCGGCGACGGCGTTTCGCCCGTAAATGATCTGTTCGTCCATAAGCTCCTCTTTCGTTTGGTACTTGTTCTTTTCATTATACCATATTTCGGGGATAAATTCAATCTTTTTTAAAAATTTCCCTTTTTTTGGAAGGCGTGCGCTTTTTGCGCCTTCACAAAAATAAAAAAACTCTTGACAAATCCGAATGAACGGTATATAATACATATAGTCCATTTTATTTACTATATAGGAAGGTGATTTTTTATGAACGAAAAGCTTGAAATATCTCCGAAGCCGTCGGCTTTGCTGAAATTCGCTCTGCCGACAATAATAGGTCAGGTATTTTCAAACATTTATTCGATCATCGACGGTCTCTTTGTCACAAACCTGATCGGGACGGACGCGCTCTCGGCGGTCAACATTGTCATGCCGTTCCTGATGATCATAACCGCGCTCGGGTTTATGGTCGGTACGGGCGGGAGCGCGTATATCTCAAGGCAGATCGGCGAGGGGAAGCAACGGGAGGCACGGGAAAATTTCTCGATGCTGATGATATTCTGTGTCGGGATATGCGCGGTATTTTCCGTAGCGGGGATCGTCTTCCGAACGCCCGTGCTGCGCTTGCTCGGGGCGGACGAGCTCCTCTATCCGCTCTGTGAACAGTACGCCGTGCCGCTCTTCGCGATCATTCCGTTCGCGGCGTTCAGTATTTTGTTTCAGATGTTTTTTGTGACGGAAGGCAGGCCCTCGCTCGGAATGAGCGTTTCCGTTTTGGGCGGCGTAACGAATATTTTTCTCGACTATCTGTTTTTAAAGCATTTTAAAATGGGGATAAGCGGCGCGGCGCTCGCGACGGGGATCGGCTACGCGATCCCGTCCGTGATCGGGCTGTGGTATTTCGTGATCCGTCGGCGGGGGAGCTTATACTTTGTAAAGCCGAGATTCCGTATTCGCGTACTGTTTCAAATGGCGGGCAACGGCGCCTCGGAAATGGTAAATATGATCTCGGGGAGTATCTCGACGATCGTCATCAACAATATCGTAATGGGGCTTGCGGGGTCGGACGGAGTCGCCGCCGTAACGATCATTTTTTATGTACAGGCGCTGCTTTCGTCGATCTTCACGGGTTACAGCGCGGGGGTCGCGCCGCTCACCGCTTACCGCTTCGGTCAGAGCGACGACGAAAAGCTCGCTCAAATGCATCGGATCAACAAGCGGCTTATAATCCTGTCGGCGCTTACCGCGACGATCTTGTGTTACGCGCTCGCCGAGCCGCTTATCTCGATTTTTTCAAACAACAATATCGAGGTCGCGGGGATGGCGGTCACGGGAATGTACATTTTTGCGCCGGGGCTTGTGTTTATGGGGATAAATATGTACGCGTCCTCGTTTTTCACGGCGCTCAGCGACGGTAAGACCTCGGCGATCCTGTCGTTTTTCAGAACGCTGGTCTTTACGGTCGTCTTACTTTTGATCCTACCGCCGATATTGAGATTAACGGGAATGTGGATCGCGCTCCCGCTGGCGGAGATCCTCTCGACGTTTATGACGATATATTATTTTAAAGCCAAAAAGGGGGTCTATCATTATGGATAAGTTAAGCGTCGAGAGGCTTTTAAAGAGCGCGGAAAGCAGCCTCCAGTCGATCGACAAGGCGTACTCCGACTACGCGAGGAGCTATGGGCTAAGCTATACGGGAATGTATATTTTAGAGGTGATCTGTGATCGCCCCGACGGGATCACCCAAAAAGAGCTCTGTGAGCGGACGTTTTATAACAAACAGACCGTGAATATGGTGATAACGTCTTTTTTTAAGCGTGGCTATATCCGCTTTGAGGAGCTTAAAACCGATCGCCGCCATAAATACGTTAAGCTGACCGAGAGCGGGCGGGATTTCGCCGAAAGAGCGGTCGGCGAGATCTGGCGGATCGGCACGGATATCCTCGACGACTTTACCGACGAGGAGGCGTCGCTGTTCGCGGCGCTCCTCGGGCGGTATGAAAGGAAATTCGTCGACGAGGTCGCGAAAAGCGTCGATCGACGCGGCGAAGTGTAAAAAACCGCCGTCGATCCCGATATAAGGCTACACCCCGCAATAAGTCCTTTCGGCGGGTGTAGCCTTTTATTTTTTGGGGAAGGAGTGCGCTACGGCGGGTGGTATTGCCGAGAGGGATCGCTTGACAAATCGGGGGCGGGCGGGTATAATAGAAGTAGGGAGAGGGTAAAAATGGCGCTCGAATATCAGAGATACGGCAGAAATAAGGGTACGCTCGTCAATAAAAGCTATATCGACAGCGGAGAGTATCGTCGAAAGTTCGATTTTATTACCGATGATCCAAAAGTGAACAAAGCGCTATACGACTGCGTGAAAAAGGCTTTAAAGCACAGAAGCGGTACGACCTATGAGGATATGTACTGGATTGATCGCGATACGGGAAAGGTGATCTTTTCGATCACGGACAGCACCGACGAAAGAGCGATTGTCTATACAGATAAGATCAAAAAAGCCATCGGAGAGAAGATCAGAGCAATCACTCTACATACACACCCGAGCAGTATGCCGCCCAGCATCGACGACTTTAACTCTTGTTTTATCAATGGATATGTCGAGGGGTTTGTCGCCTGTCATGACGGAAGAGTGTTCAGATATTCTGCGGGACAGGAAATCAGCAAAATGCTTTATGGTTTGTATATTGACGATTTTTTGTATGACGGATTTACGGAATACGAGTCGCAAATAAAAGCTTTGGAAAAGTTAAAGGAAAATCATTTGATCAATTTTGAGGAGGTTGGTTCTCATGGCTGAAAAAGAATATTTCATTGACGATCGGGTCATTATCCCCGAGGAGATCAAAAAGATGTCCGCCGAGGAAAGAAAGCGGAATATCGAACGGCTGGAAGCCGAGGCAAGAGCGAAGAAAAAGGAGATCGTCGAAAAAAGAACACGGCTTTAATTGCCGGTATAAAGCGTCCGCCGCCCCGACAAACGCATCGGGGCGGCTTTTTTACGCAAGGCTGTCGCAACGCAAGGAGGCGGGGCTGTCCGCTCCTTCCAAAAAAATAAATCAAAATCTCAGACCAAGATAAAGTCCACCTGTCCCGCCGAGACGTCCGCGCGGACGCATTTTACGCGAACGCGGTCGCCGACGGTATAGACGGTGTTTGAGAGCGACTCGGCGAGGGCGACCCCGCCGCGAAGCTCATAAGCCCCCGCCGGGAGCGAGAGGGTGTCGACCTTCCCCTCGACCGTATTCTCGAGCTTGACGAAAAAGCCGCTCGCGATCACGCCCGAGATAAACCCGGCGTATTCCTCGCCGACGTGTCCGCGCATATACTCCGCCATATAAAATTTATCACAGTCGCGCTCCGCCGCCACCGCGACCAGCTCGGTCGCGCTCGCGCGAACCGCCGCCTCGTGGGCGAACTTTTTAAACCGCCGATCGAGCTTATCCGCCGGCGCGCCCGAGACGACGTCGGTCAGGATACGGTGGATCGAGAGGTCGGCGTAGCGGCGGATCGGCGACGTAAAGTGGGCGTATTCCTTCATCACCAGCCCAAAATGCCCGAGCGGCTCCTCGCTGTATTTCGCCTTCATCATCGTGCGGAGGACGAGATTTCCGACGACCTGCGCTCTTGGGCTTTCCTTCGTCCGTCTCAGAAGCGCGGCGAGGTCGGCGGCGGTACTTTTTTCGCTGATCCCCTTCGGGTCCTCGCCGAGGTTGACGAGCGTCTGCTGGAGCTGTAAGAGCTTATCCGCGTCGGGGGATTCGTGGACGCGATAAACGAAGGGAAAACACTTCTCCATCGCGAGCTTCGCCGCGCAGTTATTCGCGCAGAGCATAAATTCCTCGATCATTTCCTCGGAAAAACCGCGCGCGCGCTCCTTAATATCGACGCATACGCCGTTTTTGTCGCAGATGATCTTACTCTCGCGCGAGTCGATCTCGGGCGCGCCGCGCGCGATCCGATTTTTCTTTAACAGCTCGGTCAGCTCACACATCACCGGGATCGCCGCGCTCACCTCGGCGTACTTCTTTTGGGTCGCCTCGTCCGCCGTCCCGTCGATGAGACGGTTCACCTCGGCGTAAACGCCCTGTACCCGCGAGCGGATCACGCTTTTCGCGAAGCGAAACGAGGCGATCTCGCCGCTTTTATCGAGCTCCATCAAACAGGAGAAGGCGAGCCGCTCGGTATTCGGGTTGAGCGAACAGATCCCGTTCGAGAGCTGCTTGGGGAGCATCGGGATCACGCGGTCGGCGATATAGACGCTCGTCCCGCGCCGAAACGCCTCGTCGTCGAGGGGGCTTCCCTTTTTGACGTAATACGATACGTCCGCGATATGGACCCCGAGGGAAAAGCCCTTTTTTGTCTTTGAGATACTGATCGCGTCGTCGATGTCCTTGGTGTCCGCGCCGTCGATCGTAAAGATCGGGAGGGCGCGGAGATCCTCGCGGGCGGCGATCTCCTTCGCCTTGATCCCGTCCGCCTCGATCCGCTCCGCTTCGCCGATCGCCTCGTCGGGGAAGGCGATCGGGATCGCCTTTTCTTCGAGATACGCGTCGACCGAGACGCGGGCGAAATCGGAGCTCCCGTAAACGCCCTCGATCTTCGCCGTGATGTCGCCGTGATGCTCGGCGCGGGTGACGATCGAGAATTTTACCTTGTCCCCGTTATGGAGCTCGTTCCCGTTTCGCCGAACGATCCTCAGCGGCTCGGCGGCGAAGCTGTCGGGGCGGAGGCGGAGATCGCCGTTTACGTCGGCGATCGTCCCGGTGAGTACGCCCTCCGTCTCCTTCTCGATCAAGACGACCGCCGCGCTGTCCGAGGCGTGGCGCTCGTCGCGAAGCTCGGTCACCCGCGCGAGGACGGTATCCCCCGGGATCGCCCCGAGGAGGTCGCGCCCGCGCACAAAGAGATCCTCGCCCGTCGTCTCGTTACGGATAAAGCCGTGAGAGGGCGCGACGCGGACGACCGTCCCCGTAAAATAGCGCTTCATCCCCTTGAGGCGGATCATCCCCTTAGAGCGGGCGATCGTCCGACTGCGCTCGAGGTCGCTCAAAACGCGGAGAACCTGTTTTTTCCCCTTCTTTCCGACCTCGAGCGCCGAGAGGATCGCCCCCTCGCTCATGCCCTCTTTTTTCGCCTCGAGGAGGAGGCGGACGATCTTGGTACGATATGTTTCCTTCATATTTTTAGTCCTTCTTTTTATTTTTATGTCGTTTTTGTTTTTGTGTTTTATTTTTTTGGGAAGGATCGATCCCCGTCGGGTCTACTCGTTCGGGCGATAGATCTTCGTCTCCGCCGAGCGGCGGATCAGCGCCCTTCCCTCCGCGACGCTTTTCAGCTCGCCCGCGCCGACGAAGGCGCAGATCGCGTTCCCGATCGCGGTCGCCTCGGCGGGACCCGCGACGACCGTCCGCCCCGTCTTATTCGCCGTCAGCCGACAGAGGAGCGCGTCCTTTGACCCGCCGCCAAAGAGATAGAGTTTCTCATAGCGGCGCTCGGTGATCCTCTCGAGGTCGGCGAGCGTTTCGGCGAACGCCGCCGACAGTCCGTCGTAGACCGCCCGGAGCAGTCCGCCCACATCCTCGGGAACGGGCTGTCCCGTCTCTTTGAGATCGTCCGCGATCTTGGCGAGCATATCGCCCGGGGCGGCGAAGCGCTCGTCGTTCGGGTCGATCCGCCCGCCCTCGGGGGCTTTCGCCGCGAGCGCTTCCATTTCGGCGAAGCTCATCGGCGTTCCCCTTTCGGCGAGGTCGCGGCGACATTCCTGAAAGAGCCACATCCCCATAATGTTTTTGAGGAGGGTCGTCGTCCCGTCGTGACCGCCCTCGTTCGTCAGCCCCGCGCTAAAGGTCTCGGGTGTAACGATCGGGCGGCTAAGCTCCGTCCCAAAGAGCGCCCATGTCCCGGTACTGATAAAGATAAACTCGTCCTCCTCGGCGGGGACGGCGGCGACCGCCGACGCGGTATCATGCGTCGGGACGGCGACGACGGGGATCGCCATTTTTCGAGGACTAAACTCGGGCTTTAAAAAACCGTAGCGCTCCCCCGTTTTTAGAAGGGGGCAAAAGATCTCGGGGTCGATCCCGAGCGTGTCGAGGAGAACCCTGTCATAAGTCCCGGTCGTCGGGTCGATCAGAGAGGTCGTCGTCGCCTCGGAATACTCGTTTTTAAACGCCCCCGTGAGATAATGGGCGATCAGGTCGGGCATCATCAAAAACCGCGCCCCCGCCTTTAGGCTCTCGGGGCGGGCTTTTTTTAGAGCGTAGAGCTGATAGATCGTGTTGAACCACGTCGGGACGATCCCCGTCCGGCGATAAAGTGCCCCCTCGCCGCCGAGGAGCGCGTTTACCTCGTCGATGACCGCCCTCGTCCGCCCGTCGCGGTAATGGACGGGGCGCTCGATCAAGCGCCCGTCCTCGCCGACGAGGGCGAAATCCACGCCCCACGTATCGATCGAGATCGCGGTATAGCCGTAAGGCTCGGCTTTATCGACCGCCGTCTTTACCTCGGCGAAAAGCGCGTCGATGTCCCAATAAAGCGTTTCGCCGACGGTGATCGGCGTATTCGCGAAGCGGTGGATCTCCGTGAGATCGATCCGCTCCTCCGTTTTTTCCGCGATCATCGCCCGCGCCGACGACGCGCCGAAATCAAATACGAGTACCGCCATTTTTATGACCATTCCTTTCCTCTGGAGGCAGTTTGTGCCGAGAGCCGAAGCAAGCTTTGACCGCCGCGTCCTTGCGGCGTATGGGCTTGCTTCTTACGGCTTCCTTATACTGATCTGCAATTAAAACCGTAGACAAAAAATCTTCACAAAACCGCATAAATCCTAGCTTTTGCTTGTTTTTTGTACGGTTTTTAATTGCATATCAGTATTGCCTATCTGCCGAGGCACAAACAACGGGTTTGAAAAATCTTCGATTTTTCAAACTTCCCTTCCTTCCCGTTTTTACTTGGTCGAAAAAAATACCCCCGTAATGAATACGGGGGTATTTCGTAAAAAGCTTACTTTCTCTTCTTAGCCACAAGGATCGCGCCGCCCGCTACGATCGCGAGACCCGCCGCGACCGCTACGTCCGCCACGCCGGTATCCGGAGAACCCTTTGTCGAGGAGTCGGTCGCCGCCGCGACGTCGCCCGCCGCCGGAACTTGCGCC
>JAMPCH010000030.1 GCA_023666265.1 Roseburia sp. | reverse complement strand
GCCCCGAGGTCGGCGCGGAGGCGGCGCGCGAGGATCGCGAGGACGTCGAGCGCTATCTAAAGGGCTCGTCGCTCGTCTTTATCTCCGCCGGTATGGGCGGCGGTACGGGGACGGGCGCGGCGCCGGTCATCGCCGAGATCGCTCAGGAGATGGGGATCTTAACGATCGGGGTCGTGACTAAGCCCTTTGAGTTTGAGCGCGAACAAAAGATGAACCAGGCGATGAAGGGGATCGACGAGATGCGTAAGCACGTCGACGCGCTCGTCATTATCCCGAACCAGCGCCTCTTACAGCTCAACGAAAAACAGCTTACGTTTCACCAAGCCTTTTCGATGGTCGACGACGTACTCCACCGCTCGGTCAAGATCGTCTCGGATATGATCAATAAGACGGCGGTCGTAAACGTCGACTTCTCGGATCTGAGTACGATCATTAAAAACGCGGGCGACGCGCATATCGCGATCGGTATGGGCGCGGGGGATAAAAAGGTCGACGACGCGGTACAACAGGTCGTAAACAGCCCGCTCCTCGAGACCTCGATCAAAAACGCGGGGCGCTTACTCGTATACATAACCCTCTCTCAGGACGCGCTCATGACGGACGTGGACGAGGCGATGCACGCGATCACAAAGGCTTGCGGCGCGGACGCGGAGATCATCTTCGGCGCGAACTACGGACCCGCCGATATGAAGGATTCGATCGCGATCTCGGTCATCGCGACCTGTTTTAAAGAATCCCCCGTCGAGGAAAGTACGCCGAGCGTCGCCGAGGAGATCATCAACGGGGCGACCTCCGCCGTTTCGGGGAACGATTTCGCGAAATATATCTCGAACACCAACTCGATCAATTCGGACGATAACGGCTTCGCCGCGCTCGAGGATATTTTTAAGAGAAGAAGCTAAAACGAATAAAAATAACGACCCGCCGCTTTTCGCCTTTCCCTTTTTGGGAAGGAGCGGAAAGCGGCGGGTCTTTTTATGGGGGAAAGTCCCCGATCTTACCGGCTTCCCTATCTTTCTTGCAAATTCTCCAGCGCTCTCACAACATTGATAATATCGTCATAGATCGCGAGCCGGACGGTCTTATCATACGGCGTTTCGGTCTTATTCAATAAGACGAGGTTTTTTCCTCGGAAGTAGCGGACGTAGGAGGCGGCGGGATAGACGACGAGCGACGTCCCGATAATGAGCATAAGGTCGGCGGAGGCGATCGCCTCGATCGCGCGGGCGACGGCGGACTGATCGAGCGCCTCCTCATATAAGACCACGTCGGGCTTTATGACCCCGCCGCAGGAACAGCGCGGTACGCCGTTTGTCCCGGTGATCGCGGAAACATCGTAAAATTTCCCGCACCGTTGACAGTTGTTGCGGAGGACGCTCCCGTGGAGCTCGACCACGTCGCCGCTCCCCGCCTTTTGGTGGAGTCCGTCGATATTTTGGGTCACGACGGTGACCTTTTTCCCCGTTTTTTCGAGCGCGGCGAAGTAGCGGTGCGCCTCGTTCGGCTCGGCGGAGGGATAGACCATTTTGGTGCGGTAAAATTCATAAAACAGCTCCGGCTCGCGCTCAAAAACGGTATGAGAGATGATCTCCTCGGGGGTATAGTCCCCCTTCGCCCTCTCGCTGTAAAGTCCGTTCGCGGAGCGAAAATCGGGGATCCCGGAGGGACAGCTGATCCCCGCGCCGGTAAAGACGCAGATCCTTTCGCTCTCGTCGAGCATTTTTTGGAGGGCGGCGATTTTTTCGGGCATTTTGATCTCTTCCTTTCGTTTTTTCTGAATTTATTTTCAGTATACCATAAATCGAGCCGCTTCGTCAATCCCGAAAGCGGCTTTTTTTCGTCCCAACGTATAGAGGCGGGAAAATTTCCCATACTTCCTTTAAGAAAAATAAGAAACCGAAAGGGGACGATCTTATGAGAATACACGAAAGAACGCTCGATCTCGCGCTTTTACTGGGCGCGGCGGCGGCGATCCTTTGCGCGGTGTTTTTTGATTTTACCGCCGACTGTGAGGAGCTTCGCGGGAACGCGTTTCGCCTCCATATCCTCGCCAATTCGGACAGCGCCGAGGATCAGCGGATCAAGTACGCCCTTCGCGACTACATACTCGACGACCTCGGGTATCTCTTCCGAAGCGCGGACACCAAGGAAAAGACCGTTCTCCTCGCGCGGCGCAGTCTCCCGCTCATCAGCGAGCGGGCGAACGCCTTCTTAGCCGAGAACGATTGTGGGTACGGGGCGGTCTGTACCGTGGAGAAATGCGACTTCACGACCCGCCGCTATGGGGACTATACGCTCCCCGCCGGGGAATATGACGCGCTCAGGATCGTCCTCGGCGCGGGCGAGGGGCGAAACTGGTGGTGCGTTTTATACCCGTCGATCTGCCTATCCGCCGCGTCCGAGCCGTCCGCCCTCCCGTCGCGGGCGCTTTATGAGGAACAGAAGGAGAGCGCGAGGCGGACGGCGGACAGCCTCGCGATCGAGAACGGCGAGGGGATCGAGCTTCGCTTCGCGCTCTATGAATGGCTCTGTAAGGTATTCGGGTTTTAACGTTCCGGGGACTATCGGCTCTCGCGGTTCACGCCGAGGACGCCGCCCGTACAGCCCGTAAGGACGGCGGTGAGGGTCTTGGCGATCGAGTCCACGCCGTTTATTGTCCCGAAAAAGAGCGCCCCGAGCATACAGACCGAGAGCAGGACGACCGCGCAGACGAAGCCGCTTTTCAGCCCATGCCGCCGCTTGATCCGCCCGCAAAGAAATCCCGCGAGCATACACCCCGCCCCGAGGGAAAAGAGGGCGAAGAGGCGGGCGAGCGAGAGCGGGACGCCGAGCGCACAGATCAGCCACGCCGAGAACGCCAGACACCCCGCCGTACAGATCCCCCCGACGGCGGAGGAAAGCGCGTAGGTCGCCGCCCGCCGAAGGTCGGGCTTATGTTCGGACATAACGGATCGTCTCCTTCCCGAGTTTTGATTTGGGGAAGGCGCACAGCCCCGACGGTTTGTACGCCTTCCCTAAATAAATATGAGCTTTTTTTGGTGTTTAGACCGAGGCGCGAAAAAGAAAAACAAACGATTTGACTTATGACGGATTGACAAAACGGGCGGGGTATGGTATACTGGGGATAACATCTCGGCTTCGTTCGCCGGATGACGAACGAAGCCGCGCGAGGACGTGAGTAGACTGGAGCGTCTGAAAAAAATGCTGATCCCCGGGGCGCTGATCGCGGCGGGGTATTTCGGGCTTCACCTAATCGGGGTCGGCTGTCCGATCCTTTTTATGACGGGGATCTCCTGTCCCGGCTGTGGGATGACGCGGGCGTACCTCGCGCTCCTTCGGCTCGATCTTTACGCGGCGTTTTCGTTCCACCCGCTCTTCCCGCTCCCGCCGATCCTCTTTTTTCTTTATTTTTTAAGGGAAGGAGAGCGGCTTTCGCGGAAGAAGTACGACGCGGCGGTTTGGGTCTTTTGCGGGGCGTTTCTGATCGTCTGGGTCCTCCGAATGGTGTTCGGGGACGGCGGGGTCGTGGTGTTTACGCCCGAAAATGGGTTTGTCCTTCGGGCGATCCGAACGATCTTCGGGGAATTTTAACGGTGTTTGGGGCGATCCCGAACGAGAAAGGATTTGGATATGATCGAACAAAATCGCAGTACGCTGAAATGGTTTCTTTTAACGCTGGTGACCTGCGGGATCTATGACCTGTATTTTATCTATAAGCTTATTCAAGACGTCAATATCGTCTGTAACGGCGACGGGAAGGAGACGCCCGGTCTCGCCTCTTACATACTGCTTTCGATCGTGACCTGTGGGATCTATGCGTACTACTGGTATTATACGCTCGGCGACCGCCTCCATGATAACGCGCCGCGCTATAACCTCAATTTCTCCGAGTCGGGGAGCACGATCCTTTTGTTTATGCTGATCAATCTTATCTCCGGGGGCGTCGGGACGATCCTCGCGACCTATTTTATCATCAAGAATATGAATTCGCTCGCGGCGGCGTATAATCAATGGATCTCGGGCGGCGGTCTCGCCGGGGCGCAGAACACGTATTATCAACAGTAAGCGCGCGGAGCGGCACGCCTTCCCCAAAAAATAAAATAAACACAAAACAAAAACTGCCTTCGGGGTGGCTGATCGCCTCCGAAGGCAGTTATACTAACGATCTTCCCGCGCCTTCGCGTCGGCGATGATCTGACGAACGTCGTCGATACAAAGCCCGCAGACCTTACAACAGTCGGTCTCCGCCTTTACCCGATCGAGCGTATCCGCGCCGTCTCGGACGGACGCGCGGATCTGTTCGTCCGTTACGCCGCGACAGGGACAGACGACCTCTTTTTCATCGTACATGGGATCGCTTCCTTTCCGGGCAGGACTGCCCGGGATTAGTATGTGTCGTTCGGCGGGATTTTTGAGAGGAAAGGAATGGTAAAATGGATCGGAAAGCGCTCGAAAAGCATATCGCGGAGGAGTATCACACCGACGCGGAATATCCGTGGCTTCGCTACCCGGACTACGCGGTGTTTCGCCACGCGGGAAATCGGAAGTGGTTCGCCGCGATCCTCGTCGTCCCGAGGGAAAAGCTCGGGCTAAAGGGCGAGGGGAAGATCGACATCGTCAACGTAAAATGCGACCCGATCCTCGTCGGGCGGCTCGTCGAGGAGGACGGGGTCTATCCCGCGTATCATATGAATAAGGAAAACTGGGTCTCGGTCGCCCTCGACGGGAGCGCCGAGGAGCGGACGGTGTGTTCGCTCTTACAGCGGAGCTTTGAGCTGACCTTCCCGAGGGGGAGGGGGAGGCGCGGCTCGGGGCAATAATGGTTTAGAGAAAGGAAACAAAATGCTCGTCAATCATAACGAATACCTGGCGCTCGTGGAATCGATCAAGGGTGAGATCAAGAGCGCACAGTATAAAGCCGCCGTCAGCGTCAACCGCGATAAGATCAACAGACGTCGGAGCAAGCGACAAGAAGAGACCCCGCAGTAACTTTGGAGAGCCTGCGGGGTTTCTTTATGCCTTGATGAGATAACATGAAGCTTAACTTGCTGACATTCGCTTTGCTGATATTATTATATACCCTTTCCCGTGATTTGTCCATACTTTTTTAAAAAATCCGACGCTTTACGCAACAGAATAGCTCACAACGGCGATCTCGGTAAGCGCTTTTTCGACCTGCTCGGTGATCTCTTCGAGCCGTTCGGCGACGCTCCCGCTATATACGACCTCGCCGCATTGCCTGCATTTTTGACAGGGAACGTGTTTAATGACAATTACGCGTTCGCCGCTTTCGACAACGTGCGTGGTGGTCGATTGCTCCATACTTCCTTTACAAAAGAAACAGGTCATATTATTTGTCCGCCTTTCTTCTCGTTTTAAAATCGCTTTCCCATACGTTTATATCGGGATAATAAGCCGTAATGACCCAAAGCTTATCGTCTCCGAGACCCAAACAAACGTGTATGGGTTTCGCTCCGTCCGAGAATCCCAAAACAAGACAACTCGGGTAAGGATAATCGCTCGGATACTGTTCTATAATTTCGCCATTTAATAAAGCGTTTCGCGCATAACTTAATTTTATACCGCGCTCTTTAAATCTTTTCATCATATGCTTTGTGATCTTAAAATTATCCAAATCGTCCGCCAAACGGCGAAGATCTTTTATGTCGATCAATAGCAACAGCCCTCCTTTACGATTTGATCCTTATTCTTATTATACCTCCTTTTTATCCTCCGGTCAAGGGTTTTTGTTTTTCTTTTTTGGGGGAAGGCGCGGGGTGGGCGGGTTTTGATACGCGATTTCGATGTAAACGTCGTTTTTTCGAGACGGTTTGACAAGCTCTCCAAATTGTGGTATAATAGACCCGGTCGGCTGACCCGTTCGCGGGTTTCGTCGGCTTAGCATAGGTTTTTCCCGCTTCGGCGGGGATCAGCGCTCGCGCCGACAGCCGTAAGGCTCGTCGAACTTATGTTAGTCGTAGCCTCCGACGGAAAGGGGGTGCAAACAGATGGAAATTTTATTGTCATTCGCGATATCGGTCATCGCCGGTGTGGTCGCGGGTTTACTCGTGAACTACATAAGTGATAAGATCGGACGTCGGAAGTGATCGACAAAGAGAAACGCCCGCAGGCTCAGCTAAAGTACTGCGGGTGTTTCTCTTTTTGCTTGGATTGTTCCTGTGGTTTTGCCGTGCGATTAGGTGGGTGAAAACCGGGAATTTACCTGTGGAAATGTTATTGTCATTCACTTCGCTGATGTTATTATACCTCGATTTCCCCGTTTTGTCAATACCTTTTAAAAAATTTTTACCCCGATCGCCCCGTAAGCTTTTTTATACATTATACCCCCTCTTTATTCCCATGTCAAGGGTCTCATATGTATTAAGATACCTCCTCCCCCTCCCAAACCCTGTAATCGGTTACATTTCGGCGAAAAAAGGGAAAAAACGGCGTCGAAGGGAGCGCCGAAGGGGTCAAAAACGTAACCCGGGGGTGTTAAAAATTGCCAAAAGAGAGGGGCGGAGTTGTAAAACTTCAATAAATTTTTACGAGACGGGGCGATTTTTTTTGAAAAAGGCTTGCAAAAATTTTTCGGCGGTGATATACTGTAATTACAGCGAGGGAAACCTATCGCGTCCTAAGATTGACCGCGCGGCTTCGTGCGCGAAGCCACTCTCGGAGACCTACCGCTCCGACGCCGTCCGATCGACCGCCGCGACTCCTTCGTCCGGGTACGGATATAACGCCGCAGAGCGTTATACATAAAAAACTTTTGAAAGGAGGAAAAAACAAATGATTCGTTTTTTCCAAAAGCTCAAGGCCAAAAAAGGCTTTACGCTCGTTGAGCTGATCGTTGTTATCGCGATCATCGGCGTATTAGCCGCGATCCTCATTCCTACGATGTTGGGCTATGTTACCAACTCGCGCGTTACCTCGGCGGATTCGACCGCTTCGTCGCTCGCTAAGGAGATCGACAACTTCTTTACCGAGGCGGATACCAACAAGTACGGTATGAAGAGAGCGAGCGCGGCGGCGACCTTCATCTTCTCGATCGACAAGGGAGTATGGACGGGTGACTTCAAGGATGAGTCTGGTACGCGTGGCAACAGCTTCAGCGGTAGTGGTTCCGATATTGACTGGTCGAAGGCGGCAAACGCGACCGGCTTTACTTCTACTGCTGCTAAGTCCGACGCAAAGGGCGTTGGCGCTGACCTGATCACCATCAGCCTTGCGAAGCTCTTCCCGGATATCCAGACCGGCTATATCGAGGCGTTCGTTTCTGCGGGTCACTGTGTAGCGCTTGCTTACACGGCGGATACTTCCACTGTAGGTAGCGTTTCTGCTCCCGAGCTTGGTAATCTCTATGACGATTACAAGAACGCTTCCGATCTGACTGCTCTTACCGCGATCTCCACGACCACCAACAAGTGGGACGGCAGCAACGCGGGTGTAGCCGGCGATGCGGCTACCAACGGCAAGTGGGCTGGCTATATCGTAGGGACTACTCCGAAGCTCACGATGTCTGTATCTTAATGTTTTATCGCTTAGAGCGTAAGCGATAAGCAAGAAAACACAAACCGACTTTATTTCCCCCGCGCCTAAACGCGGGGGAAATAGGCGGTTTATTACGAAACGTTTTGAGATCAAAGCGTTTCGGAATAGGGAAACGGGTTTTCCCTATTCCGAAGGGTTTTTGGGGGAGCTTTCGCTATGGAACGAACGACAAAACGGGGTATCCTTTATGAAATAAAAAAGCGTCTCGTTTTAGCGTGGGACCCGGATTATACAAAGGTCACCCCCTCGGAGCGGGCGGACATGGAGGAGGCGGAGCGAGAGATCGCGCGCGGCGAATGTTGCACCATGGAGGAGCTTTGCGCCGAGCTCGGGATCGACCCGTCCTCGTTGGACGATGAATAAGGGAGTAGACCACGATGAATAAAATCGAGACCGAGCGGCTCACGCTCGGCTTACGCGACGAGGGTTGGAGCGACGAGGAGATCGACCGCTTCCTATATTATATTAAAACAGGCGAAGAGCCGTTTAAACCCGAGGTGATCGACGCGATGAAGGAAGCGAAGCAGATCGGCCGCGATCCGAACACAAAAAAATACGACAGCTATTCGGAAGCGATCAAGGACTTAGGTATTTGAAGTAAAATAAATTATCAATAAGAGGTGCGCTATGAAAAAAATACGACAACTCAAGGCGAAAAAAGGCTTTACCATGGTCGAGCTTATCGTCGTGATCGCGATCATCGCGGTCTTATTGGCGATGGTGATCCCGGCGCTCTCGTCGAGCGACCGCCCCACGGCGGGGAAGGGCTACGCTAAGGACTTCTTTTACGCCGTCCAAAGCTATATGAGCCGCCAAAAGCTCTCCTCCGACTCGGGCTCGCTCTCGACCGACGGTCTCGCCACGGCGAATATCGATTTTAACGGCGACGGGACGGACGACCCCGCGATCATTCTCTACGCCGAGATGACAGGCGCGCCCCTCGACACCGCTCATTGCGGAATGGCGATCCCCGGTGCGGACGACCCCACCTCCTGTGACACGATCACCGACGCAAAGCTCGTAAAGCTCGTCGAGGGCTTTATGCGCGAGGTCGATAAGCGGGTCGACCAGCCGGAATACGGCGGGACGCTCTACGCCGTCATCGACGACGCGTATCGCGTAAGGGCGACCTATTGGTCGGACGGCGACTGGTCGGAGACGGACGGTCAGAGCTTTATCGATACCTGTGTCCTCGCCTCGGGGGCGTATGCCTGCTCTTACCCGACGACGTATTGTACGCCCGTTGACGCGGCGGGAGAGACGATGTTCGTTCTTTCTTAAGTTCCGAAGGAATTTTTCTGCAATGGGGGTAGCTATCGCTACGTGTGACGACTTTCATCAAGTTTAAAAGCATTTCGCGCCTCAATCTTTGCGGAGATTTTCTTTTGAACTCCTCCGCCGCTTTGC
The DNA here is from genome assembly GCA_023666265.1 of Roseburia sp. Lineage (GTDB taxonomy): Bacteria > Bacillota > Clostridia > Oscillospirales > Ruminococcaceae > Ruminiclostridium_E. Next base: position 24,682 of record JAMPCH010000030.1, on the reverse strand, counting down.
GCCACCTCGCCTTGTAGGGGAGGCAATAAGGAGATTTGGAAAATATGGAAAGTGATCTGCAATTTAAAGCATTTTTGCGCTTCCTCCTCCTCGCGCTAAAAGACGCGATGAAGGAGACGGATCGCGCCGCGCTCGACGAGCGTATGAAAAGGATCATCGAGGATATACAGAAAACAATAGAAGACTAACGAATTACAGCGGGCGCGTTAAAGCGCACTACTTCCCCAAAAAAATAAAAAGAAAAATAGATAAACAATATAAAATCTTGACGAGGAGAATTAAGACAATGAAACGCGGAAGGTTATCGAAAAATCGCGGCTTTACGATGGTCGAGCTGATCGTCGTCGTCGCGATCATCGGCGTATTGGCGGCGATCTTGATCCCGACGATGCTCGGCTATACGATCCAGGCGCACGTCGCCTCGGTCAACAGTACCGCCTCCGACCTTCAAAAGGCGATCAATAACTTCCTCACCGAGGCGAATACCCAACAGTACGGGATGTTCGCCTCGCGCACCAGCACCACCGAGATGCAGATCAAGATCACCGACGGCGAATGGACGCTCACGATCGACGACACCGACGTTTTTGTCGAGGCGGGCCCCGCCCGCTGGTCGGGGACGGGGACGGGTCGCGCCGGCTCGCCGATCCCCGACCTCGGGAACGCCGAGGATATCCTCGCGACGCGGCTCGCTAATTTGTTTGGCGAAGTATCGATCGGCTATGTCGAGGCTTATCTCGAGGGCGGGATCTGTCGCGCGCTCTATTTTACCGACGAGGTCGACCGCGCGGTCGATATGCTCGACTTTGGCGCGGGGGGCTGGAGCGACACAAGGTATGAATGGGACGGCAACAACGCCGGGATCAACAGCGAGGGCTATTTTGTGGGAACGTCCCCACAGGTCGGCTTCGCTTTGAGCGAATAACTACATAGCAGCGAATAAAAACAAGACCGCGCTCTTAAAGCGAAGGAGCTTTAAGGCGCGGTCTTTTATGCTTTTTTATATAGCGCTTTTAATAAAGAATGGGTTGGGTTTGGCGATACTCGAGCGCGTTCGCGAGCGCCTCGGGGATACGCTCGAAATCACCCATGAGCGAGGCGGGCTTCCCGAGGTGATCGTCCTGCTTCATCGGGACGAAGAAGTAGTTTTTATAATTAAGGAGAGAGAAGATATTTTTCGCCGACCCCGCGAGGGCGTCGTTCGTCGCGATATTTAAGAGGACGGGGCGGGCGTTACGGATATGGCTCTTGACCGCCATGGTGACGGGGGTGTCGGTGATGCTCGCGGCGAGCTTGGCGAGCGTATTCCCCGTACAGTTCGCGACGAGCATCACGTCGGTCATTTTTTTCGGTCCGATCGGCTCGGCGTCCTCGATCGTGTGAATGACCGGGCGGTGACAAAGCGCTTCGAGACGGCGCATATGCTCCGCCGCCGCGCCGAAGCGCGTGTCGAGCGAAAAAGCGTTGAACGACGCGATCGGGACGATCTCATAGCCCAGTCCGATCAGGCACTCCAGCGCCTCAAAACAGCGTGAAAAGGTACAAAACGACCCACACATCGCGAAACCGATCCGCTTATCCGAGAGTGTCGTTGGTTTCATCGTTTATGCTCCTTTCCGTTGATGATATTCTCGAGGGTGTCGGCGATGATCTCGCCCGCCGTCGCGGGCGCGGTCTTACCGGGGAGGCTCCGCGCCCAAATGACCCTGATCCCCGCCTCCTCGGCGAGCGCGCTGTCCGCGATCGAGGGGGTCGAGGCGAGCTCGATAAAGAGCGTCTCGCGCCCGATCGCGCCGAGCCGCCGCCCGTCAAAGATCGGGGCGGGGACGGTGTTTAACACGAGATCAAAGTCGGGGAGCGCCCGCTCGAGTTCCCCCGTCGCTGAGAGCGGGATCGGGGTCGCGCCCGCGACCTCCGCCCACGCGAGGTCGTCGTATTTCCGAGCGGCGACCGAGACCCGCGCCCCGAGCGCGATAAAGGCGCGGGCGAGCGCCCGACCGACCCGCCCAAAGCCCGTGATCAATACCCGCGAGCGAAAGAGCGCGATCGGCATCTCGCGCAGGGCGATCTCGACCGCGCCCTCGGCGGTCGCGGCGGCGTTTAAGACCGTCAGCTCCTCGCGCTCAAAATAGTTGATGAGATGAAAGCCGCCGTCGGCGCAGACCTTCTCCAAAAGGGGAAAGACGCGGCTCGTAAAGACCGCGCCGCCGGGCTTAACGACGCGGCTCAAAAACTCAAAACCGATCGGCGGCTCGCCCGCCTTTAGATAGGGGGCGTAGACCGTCCGCCCGTCCATACTCGCCGGGAGCGGTAAGACCGCGTAGTCGCGGGGCGAGGGGGCGGGCGATCTATCGAGATCGGCGGGCGCGACGGGCGCGTCGACCCCGTAAACGCGGCAGTCATAGCGCCGCCCGAGCCGCCGCGCGGCGTAAACGCCGCGCATATCGCCGCCGATAAAAATAAAGCTCAGCATAAATACCGTCCTTTCCAAAAAAGGGTAACGGGGGCGATCGCCCCTAAGCTATCATATGTTCGCGCCTTTTATTTTGTGAATTTTGCTACTGCTTTCTCGGGCGATCGACCCTGTCGAAGCGCCGGGGGAAGGGCGGCTTTTTTGTGAAAGTTCACGAAAATTTTTTCCAAAGCGGAAGAAGTTTTTGTCAATCCGTTGACAAGAGCGGGGAAAAGGGTTATAATGATTACGTCCAACGTATAGACCGCGCGAAAACGCGCGGCATACGCGCGGGACGGATTATTTCAGGGAGGGACAGATTACATATGGAATTTTCGGGTAAGAAGTGGCAGCTTCGGCTGTTAGCGGGGCTGTTGGCGGTCTTTGTCGCCTTATATTGTTTGACCGACCTTTTCGGCGGTATCTCGGCGGAGGATGGCGGGGATAACGCCGCCGTTTTGGGCGAGAGCTCGGAGGATTCGCCGGAGGCGGAGGAGGAGGAGGAGGGGATCGATCCGCTCGCCGATGAATACGTTGACGATTACTTTAATTTGGATACCGTCACCGTCACGATCAACGATAAGAAGGTCGAAAAAGGAGAGACCGTCTACGCCAAAACGGGCGACAAGATCAATATCAGCTTTAAGTGGCATATTCAAAACAACGATGACATACAGGGCTGGAGCGGGAGCGAAACATTTACATACGCGAGCTTTGGCGAGGATCTTCAAAATGTCCGTATCCCCGACGTGAAATATCTGACCGGGAACTTTCAGGTCGCGAACGACGCCACGGCGGAGTATACGATCGAGACGAGCGGGTCGGACACCAACGGCGCGATCATCGGTCCGCTGTCGATCAAAATAACGGATAAAAACAGCACCTTTAACCACAACGGGACGATCACGTTCGACGGTAAGCTCAATGTTACCGGCGACGCGAACAGGCAAAGCGCTATTACGCTCGGCGACTGGTCGTGTGTATTAAAAAACAGTAACGCGTACCCGAATTTAAATATATATAAGGAAACCAAAAACGAACAGATCTATTACGAAAACGGGAATTATTATCAGAATTTTTATGTTACCGTTAATAACTACAATAATTCCGTGGACGCGACGAACGTCCTTTTAACGGACGCGTACAGCGCGAATTTCGCCTATCGCTCTTTAGAGCTTTTGGGCGCGACGATGAACGGGAGCGCCGTTTCGCTCCCCGCGCCGACCCACGGTCAAAACGAGTCGTATATCTCGGTCGGGACGATCCCCGCGAGCGGGCGGCTCGAGCTCTCTTATCGGCTAAAGGTCGACCGCCCGACGGAGACCCTCTCCGTCAGCGGGAGTGATTTCAGCAACACCGTATCCGCGTCCTGTGAGGAGCTTGAGGAGCCGGTGTCAGATCCGGCTTGGGGCTGGTACAGCGCGCCGAGCGTCGGTAAAAACGGTCAATATAATAAGGGGTCGGTGAACGCGGACGGTGAAGAGGAAAATGGGACGATCGACTGGACGTTTACGGTAAATCCGGGCGTACTGGCGAGCGATCCGAGCTTTGACTTCAGCGTTAAGGAGATCGCGGACAAAAACCTTACGGAGGATAAGATATTAGCGGGGCTTCAAAAGATCGGGTATAATTCGCTCACCTTCACAAAAGCCGATCTCGATCGGCTCGCGACAAAGGACGCGAACGGGACATATACGATCCGTTTCACGACGGAAGCACCGAAAAAGACTGCCTTTGACCAAAGCGTTATCAATAAGGTCGAGCTAAAGGTCGGCGATAATACGCTCACCGCGTCAAAGGAAGTGACCGTCCCCGCCGGGGATAAGGCGATCGATAAGGTACTCGGGAGCTATGACGACAGTACGGAGGAGTTTACCCTTCCTTGGAGCTTTACGATCTCGATCCCCGAACAGGCGAAAAAGTCGAACGGCGATCCCGACCCGAACGACGTCCTGACCAATCTCACGATCAGCGACTGGGCGGAGACGCCGAACGGCAATTACGGCGGTCAGTCGGATCGTATCAAGATCGATTATTCGTCGCTTAAGGTCACGATCGACGGCTCGTACTATACGCCGGTCGGTATAGACCCCGATACCGTATATACGAGCGGGAACAATTATTCCCTCTCTAACGGGATGAGTGCGCCCTTATCGCTCTCGCTTTGGTATAATCAGAATATTCGTTTCACGATCAATGCGGCGGGGAGCCAGTCGGAAAGAACCGCATGGCTCGAATCACTAAGAACTGAGACGATCACGGTTTCTTATAATATGATCGTTAAATCGACCTCGGACGATAAGATCACAAAGATCGTGAATACCGCCGAGCTTGGCTTAACGAGAGGGACGGAGACCGATCGGATCAAGGACGACGCGGTCTATCAAAAAAAGCTCTCGGTCTCAAAGGGTGAGCATTATTACGCGCGAGGGATCGACGGCGCGTCGACCTATAGCGATACGGACTGGAAAAAATTCTCCGGCGTAAAGGGCTGGACAGTCCGCGTCGATAATAACGCGTTCGACGATAATGACAATGTGATCGTGTTAAAGGATACGCTCCCCGAGGGGTATCACTTGATCCCCGGCGTTTTCCAAGCGGTGATCAAAAACGAGAACGGTCAAACACAGGGGAGTACGATCATACATGATCGTTTCACCGTAAATACGACGGCGACGTATACTTTTGGCTCGGTCAAGAACGAAATATTTAACGCGGAACTGACGCTTACCGACACGGAGAAGGCGGCGTTTAAAGCGGGCGCTTATCTCGAGATCTCTTACGCCGGTTATTTGGATAATCTCTATATGAACGATCGGTTGACCGCGAGCGGTCAAAACCAGTATACATTCTCGCTTAAAAATACGGCGGAGGTAACGGCGGGCGGCGAGACCGCGACCGCGAGCTTTACGACGAGTATCACGCTCCCTCAAAATCCCGCGCTCGATAAGGGCTTCGTCGGGACGCCGAGGCAGTACAGCGATCATCTCGAGGCGACGTATAACCTAAACGTAAACGAGGCGGAGGCGGCGCAAAACGACGGACAGCCGGTCACCTTAACGGATACCCTAGGGTCGATGCTTCGGCTCGTCGACGGATCGGTCGTCGTCCGTAAAAAGAACGACGCCGGTCAGCTCGTCGACGTGACGAATACGATCACCTTTGTGAAGGGGACGATCGGGGAAGGGAACGACGAGCATACCACGCTCACCTTTACGCTCGCGGATGAGACGTATTATCAGATCGAGTATAAGGTGACGTCGACCGGGCTTTTAAACGACGACGTTTTAAACCCGAATATGGCGGCGGATTATATCAGGGACAACGTTTTTACCGCCGAGGAACTCGCCGCCTTCGTAAAATCCACCGGAAAAACCAACCAAACGGAGGCGCTGAAGCAGGTCATCGAGGAGGAACTTGAGAACAGCTTTGGGAATAAGGCTTCGCTGATCGGTAAGACGACGGCGAACGATGTTCTCTCGATCAGCTCGGAGACATTCCGCTTATGGACGTCTTATAACTATACCTTCCTGATCACGGGCGAAAAAATATGGCCCGCCGGCGATACGCCGCCGAGCGAGATCATTTTAAAGCTTACGACGGTCGAGACTTATGTCCCGGCGATCGCGGCGTCGCTCGGTAAAAAAACGAACGAGACTTATACCTATTATCACCTTCTCTATAACGGAGCGGCGAAAGATGACGAGATCATCGACGGGAGCCGTCATGTTTATATCCCGATCGCCGCGACGGGAGACGCGGCTTGGGCTTTTGCGACCGATTATCTCTCGATCGAGGATCAAAAAGGTTCGACCTTCTATTACACGCTCGAGGAGGAGGCGCTGTCGGGCTATTTCCCGACCTATATCTTTGACCCCACAAAGGGAACGGGTATGACGACCGAGGACGGCTCGGAGTTTCACATCAACGGCTCTGTTCACGTACAGGTAAAGAATCAGAAAAGAAAGACGACGGGTACGCTGATCCTCCGTAAAACCGATAACGCCGTACCGGCGTCGTCGCTCACGGGCGCGGAATTTACGCTCACGACACAGAACGTAGATATGACGGACGTAACGGTATCGCCCGCCGGCGCGGTCGCGTCGGATCGCACGGCGCGTAAGCTCACGCTCACGGTGACGGAGTCGGACGGTATCACGCTTTCCGACCTTCCGGCGGCGACGTATACCTTAACGGAAACAAAAGCGCCCTCGGGCTATGTATTGAACGGTAAGCCCTATATCTTCACCGTCGCGAGTAACGGCGCGGTACAGGCGAAATCCGACGGGGATTATTCCTTCGACGGACGGGGGACGCCGACCCTTACTTTACGGGATCAGCCCACCTCCCTCTCCGTGAAAAAGTCGGATATGACGGGCTTAGATCAACTCGACGGCGCGGTAATCGAGATCGAGAACGATGACCCGAACGTCGATCTTGGGGACATCAAAGTGTCCGACACAAAGGGCGGAGTGAACATCGCTTTTAATAAGGTTACCTTCACAACAACGGACAAGACCGCCGTGATCAAGGGTCTCCCCGCAGGGAGCTATACCCTCACCGAGACGACCGCGCCGAGCGGCTATGCGCTCACGAGCGAATTTAAATTCACGATCGGCGACGACGGGAAGGTCACAAAGACCTCGGGGAGCGCGAACGATACCGTTGACGGGACAACGATCACCTTAAAAGACGAGCCGACGAAGTTTGAGCTCAAAAAGACGGATAAGGACGATAGCGATAAGCTCCTCGCGGGCGCGGTATTCGAGATCGCCGCCGCTTCCTCCAATACGGCCGATCTGACGACAGCGCCGATCGGCGTAGCGAACGCGGACGGGAAGGTCAACGTCGAGGAAAAGACGGTCACCTTTAAAACGACGGAGAAGATCGCCGAGATCACGGGGCTTCCCGCCGGGGATTATACCCTCACCGAGACGACCGCGCCGAAGGATTATAAGCTCACCGCCGCTTTGATCGCCTTCACAGTCGGGAAGGACGGGAAGCTCGCGACCAACGCGGACAACACGATCACCGTCGAGAACGAACTCATCACCGGGGAGATCGCCTTCCGTAAAACGGACGGCAAAAACGCGCTCCCGGGCGCGGAGTTTACCCTTTCGGCGGATCGCGAGATCGACTGGTCGCGCGTAAAGCGCGACGGTACGCCGCTCAGCGGAAGGAGCGAGATCGCGACCTTTACGACGGGCGCGACCGATACGGTATTTAGCGGGCTACCCGTCGGGAGCTATACGCTCGCCGAATCAAAAGCGCCGGGCGGCTTCTTGATGACGACCGACTTTAGCTTTAACGTCACGGATCAAGGAACGATCGATACCGCTGATACGCGCTATAAAAACGGGATCGCGACTCTGATCGACGAAAAGGTCGACCCGGGAACGATCGCGGTCGCGAAGCTTGCCGCGAAAACCAACGCCGCGCTCGGCGGTGCGGAATTTGAGGTAACGATCGATGGCGGCGGTACGTTCGCCGATAACGCTCAGGCGGAGAATGTCGATCGCTTTACGCTCTCCGACGATAAAACGACGCTGACGTTTGTCACAAAGGCGGACGTACAGGCGAAGATCACGGGTCTCGCGGCGGGAAAATATATCGTGAAGGAAACCAAAGCCCCGAGCGGATACGTGATCGACACGGCGTCACAGACGGCGACGCTTATCGCCGACGCGGACGGAAAACTGAATTACGCGTCGCTCACCTTTAAAAACACACCCACCGAGGTTCGGATCAATAAGCTCGATATGACCGACGGGGCGACTCAGCTCGACGGCGCGAAGCTCACGATCACGAATACGGACAAAACGGCGATCCCGAACGGCGTGACCGTAACGGGCGCAAAGGATAATGATTTCGACATCAGCGAGAATACGCTCACCTTCACCACCTCGAACGACCTCGCCGTGATTAGGGGTCTCCCCGCCGGGGATTATACCCTCACCGAGGAGACCGCGCCGAGCGGCTACACGCTCACGAGCGAATTTAAATTCACGATCGGCGAGGACGGGAAGGTCACGGCGACGGCGGATCAGGACGGGAACACCTTCGACGGGACGTCGAAGATCACCCTATTTGACCAAATGACCGAGATCAAGATCGCGAAGGTCGATATGACCGACGGGGCGAAACAGCTCCCCGGCGCGCTTCTGACGATCACGAGTAAGGGCGGCGCGGATCTCTCGAGGGTTACCGCCGAGGAGATCGACGGCGAGCTTTCAAAGACGACCGACACGGTCGCCTTCATAACAATGGATCAGACCGCCACGATCAAGGGTCTCCCCGCCGGGAGGTATGAGCTGACCGAAACGGTCGCGCCGACCGACTATGAAAAGACCCAAACGACCTTTAGCTTTACGATCGGGACGGACGGGAAGGTCACGGCTTCGACGAATACGACCGCCACGCCGACAAGCGGAGCGGATATTACATTCGACGGCGATGAGACATTCACGGTACAAAACGCGTCGCTCGTAACGATCGAGATCCAAAAGCACTATATCGCCGAGGGCGAGGAAGGGAAGCCGATCGACCCGACCGACGAATTACGCGCGGATACGGTCTTCGGGATCTACAGCCACGCGACCTGCGCCGCCGGCGATCTGATCGAAACGGCTTCGCCGGACGCGGACGGGAAGGTCATCTTTACCAACGGCGGTAAAAAATTCGGTACGGGGAATTATTACATCAAGGAGATCTCCTCGCCGAACGGCTATAAGAAGGACGAAGCGATCTATCGTTGTACCGTCGCGAACGGGAAGGCGCAATACGCCCAAGAGGGCGGTAACGGGACGAACAGCGCGGTGATCCCGATCTATACGAACGTATCGACGACCGCGCCGATCGAGAGCGGCAACGGAAGCGCTAGCGGATCGGGAGGAACGACAGGCGGGTCGGGAGGAACGACAGACGGCTCGGGAGGAACGACAGACGGCTCGGGAGGAACGACAGACGGCTCGGGAACGAACCCCGTGACCTATCCGATCGGGACGAGACCGAACGGTACGACCACCGCGCGTGTAACGTCGACGACCACGACCACTCGCGTCACGTCGACCGAGCCGGACGAGATCGAGACCGAGCGGACGACCGCGCGGACGACAAAGCGGACGACCGATACGACGACCGCGCCGAAGGAAACGACGGTCAAAAAGACCACGACCACGACGACCGCGTCCGAGGTCACGGTCACGACGACCGACCCGGACGGGAGCGGGATTGACTCTAACCGCCACACGAACGACGACGATAACCCGCATACGGGCGTGGCGTTCACCTCGCTCGGGGCGCTTGCCGCGGCGGGGCTTTTGGCGGTCGCAACAAAAAAGAAAAGGAAATAAACCGAGGGGCGAATAAGCGCTAAGACCGCGCTCGATCCCCGAAAAGATCAACACTTTGCGGCGTACAAGAAATTGTGCGCCGCGTTGTTGCGACTGTTTGATTTTGAGAAGGCGGTAAAGGCGGCGAGTTAAGTACAAGACCGCCGCTGTCCGCGCTTTCCCAAAAAAGAAAGACAAATTAAATAAGATCGGCATAGACAAAGGACACAAAGGAAGGAAGACCAATGGCGGATAAAAAATATGAGATCGATATGTGTAGCGGGGCGATCCTCCCGAAGCTGCTGAAATTTTCGCTTCCGCTGATGCTGTCGAGCGTTTTACAGCTTCTTTTTAACGCGGCGGATATTATCGTCGTCGGGAATTTCGCGAGCGATAATTCCCTCGCGGCGGTCGGCTCGACCGGCTCGCTCGTAAACCTTGTCACGAACCTTTTCCTCGGACTGTCGACGAGCGCGAACGTCCTCGCCTCTCACTATCTCGGCGCGGGGGACGAGCGGCGCGTCTCTAAGACCGTCCATACCGCCCTTAGGATCAGTATTTTTAGCGGGCTCGTCCTGACCGTGATCGGCGAATGTCTCGCGGAGCAAATGTTGATCTGGATGCAGTCGCCGTCGGAGGTACTCGGGCTGTCGGCGCTCTATCTCCGTATCTACTTCGGCGGGATGATCGCGATGATGATCTATAACTTCGGGAGCTCGCTCTTACGCTCAAAGGGCGACACAAAGCGACCGCTCTATTATCTGACCTTCGCGGGGGTCGTGAATTTTTTACTGAACCTCCTTTTTGTGATCGTCTTTAAAATGGACGTCGCGGGGGTCGCGCTCGCGACCGTCATCTCTCAATGTATCTCGGCGCTTTTGATCCTCCGCTGTCTTTACCGCGAGACGGACGCGTTTCAATTTCGTCCCCGCCTTTTAAAGGTCGACCGCGTGATCATGACAAAGATTTTTAAGATCGGGATACCCGCCGGTTTTCAAGGGGTCGTCTTTTCGCTCTCCAACGTCGTGATCCAATCGTCAATCAACGGCTTTGGCGCGGTCGTTATGGCGGGGAGCGCGGCGGCGGCGAGTATCGAGGGCTTCGTCTGGGTGTCGATGAACGCATTCTCCCAAGGGGCGATCTCCTTCGTGAGCCAAAACGTCGGCGGCGGGAAGTACAGTCGGATCAACCGGATCGCCTTCATCTCCTGCGCCTGCGCGGCGGCGGCGGGGCTTATCCTCGGAAATCTCGCCGTCCTTTTCGGCGCGCCGCTCCTCGGGATCTATGACCCGCGCCCCGAGATCCTCGACCCGGGGCTGACGCGAATGAGGCTCGTTTGTGGGTTTTATTTCACCTGTGGGCTGATGGACTGTATCGTCGGGGCGATCCGGGGAATGGGCTACGCGGTCGCGCCGACGGTCGTCTCGCTCCTCGGGGCGTGCGGACTGCGTATCCTTTGGATCGCGACGGTGTTTCAAGTCCCCGACTATCATACCGAGTTTATGCTGTTTCTCTCTTACCCGCTCTCGTGGATCGTGACGTTTTTGGTGCATCTGCTTTGCTATGTCTTTATGCGGCGGAAGTTCCCGAAGGAGGACGCGGGGGGAGAGATCAAAGAGAGTTAAAGAGAGAAAAATATTTTTGGAGGGGACTCCGTCCCCTTTCCCCCTGCCAAAGGGAATAATTCCCTTTGGAATCCCTTATACCCATTGCTACCTTTCTGCGTTTTCGACCTTGCGGCTGTCAGGTCGAAGGTCTCGTTAAAATGTTTTTTATTTTTGGGGAAGGCTCGCGCATTGCTGTCCGCCCAAAGCTTCCGCGTCCGTGCGGAAGCTTTGGGCGGACAGCACACGCCTCCGTGCGTTGCGGCAAGCTTGCGGTAATTTCGGGCGAAACGTGTCGTTTCGCCTTTTCTTTTTTCTGCGCCGAAAAATGCTCGAAAAAACTTTACTTTTTTCCCGCGATGTGCTATAATGAAATAAGGTATCGAGTAACGAAAGGAGAAGATAAAGTGGAAATTTTAAAATTAAACGCGCCCTGTAAGGATTATCTCTGGGGCGGTACGAGATTAAGGGACGAATACGGGAAAAAGTCGGAGAAGGATAAGATCGCCGAGAGCTGGGAGCTGTCCTGTCATAAAGACGGTCAGAGCGTCATCGCGAACGGCGCTTACGCGGGGAAGACCCTAAGCGAATATATCGAACAAAACGGGAGGGATGTTCTCGGGCGGAACGCCGCGAAATTTGAGTACTTCCCGATCCTGATCAAGCTGATCGACGCGAAGGATAATCTCTCGGTCCAGGTTCACCCCGAGAACGACTACGCGCTCCGCGTCGAGGGCGAATACGGTAAGACCGAGATGTGGTATATCGTCGACTGTGACCCGGGTGCGGAGCTTCTTTACGGCTTTAAGAAGGAGATCACGCGCGACGAGTTCGCGCGGCGTATCCGCGAAAATACCCTCCTCGAGGTGACGAATAACGTCCCCGTCCATAAGGGCGACGTATTCTTTATCGAGGCGGGGACGCTCCACGCGATCGGGAAGGGTATCCTCATCGCCGAGATCCAACAAAACAGTAATACCACCTACCGCATCTACGATTATGGGCGGGTCGGCGCGGACGGGAAGCCGCGCGAGCTCCATATCGAGAAGGCGTGCGAGGTCACAAAGCTCACCCCCCCGACCCGCCCGACCAAGCCGGCGGGCGAGCCGATCCAAAAAGAGGGCTATACCGAGACCCTCCTCGCCTCGTGTGAGTACTTCACGGTCAAGCGGCTCGATATTACCGAGAAGGCGGCGCTCGTCGCCGACGAAAGCTCCTTCCTCTCCCTCCTCGTCCTCGACGGCGCGTTTACCGTCGGCGATCTGACGCTCGGGAAGGGCGAGAGCGCCTTCGTCCCCGCCAACTACGGCGCGTTTACCCTCAGCGGCTCGGGCGAAGTCATTTTGTCTGGGGTGTGAGAGATTTAAGAGAGAATTTTAGAGAGAATTAAGAGAGAAAAAATTAAAGAGGGGGCTTTGCCCCCTATCCCCCCACAAGCCTTTGAAAAGGCTTGACCTAAACTTTATGTAATCTTATTTCAAGTTTTTTCGGATTTGTCATTTTCTTCTATTCGACGATTTTGTGTGCGGTTAGCCGAGAAATCGTATGAACTGAACTTTTAATAATCACCAGACTAATTTTCGGAAAACATCAAGTATTCATAAATTGGTTGGTATTCGGAGGATTTAAAACGGCTATTGATTTGCCGCATTGCGTTTACAGCGTGTTTTATCAAAAATAACCGAATATCGGAAAGGCAGAGGTTTTTCTGTATGCTTTTCTAAAGTATACAAAAGTTTAGGTCAACCCTTTTCAAAGGGTTGCAGGGGGTTTGGGGGACAGCGTCCCCCGCTCTGAACGCTCTGAACACTCTGAACAGTCTGAGCGTTCTAAAAATTCTCTTCTTCTCTCAAAGAAAGGAGTTTTGTGTATGAAATATTACATCGGGATCGACATTGGCGGGACGAACATCTCGACGGGCGTCGTCGACGAGAGCTATGAGATCGTCGGGCGCGCGAAGCTAAAGACCGAGATCGGGCGAAGCTATGAGGCGATCCGAGACGATATTATCGAGTCGGCGCGGCTCGCGCTCGCGGACGCGAAGCTGGGTCCGGAGGACGTCCGCTGGGTCGGCGTGGGAAGCCCGGGGATCTGTAATTCCGAGACGGGGGTCGTCGAGTATTCCAACAATCTCGGCTGGCACGACGTTCCCCTCGTCGCCGACCTCGAGGCGGCGCTCGGGCGAAAGGTCTATCTCGACAACGACGCGAACGCCGCCGCCTACGGCGAATATCTCGCGGGCGCGGCGAAGGGCGCGAAAAGCGCCGTCGTGATCACGCTCGGGACGGGGGTCGGCGCGGGGATCATTCTGAACGGTAAGATCTTCAGCGGGTCGAACTTCGCGGGCGCGGAGATCGGGCATACCGTGATCGTCGTCGACGGCTATGAATGTACCTGTGGGCGGCGAGGCTGTTTTGAGGCGTACTGTTCGGCGACGGGGCTTACCCGTATGACGAAGGAAGCCGCCGAGGCGCATCCGAAAAGCAAGATCAAACAGCTCGTCGAGGCGGACGGGCGCTTTAGCGCGCGGACGGCGTTTAACGCGGCGAAGCTCCTCGATGAGACGGGGATCGAGGTCGTCGAGCGGTATATCAAGCATTTAGCCTGTGGGATCACCAACACGATCAATATCTTTCAGCCCGACATCCTCTGTATCGGCGGCGGGGTATGTAACGAGGGAGACGGTCTGATCGAGCCGCTTAAAAAACAGGTGGCGAAGGACGTATTCTCCCGCGACAGCGCCAAAAACACCGAGATCTGTATCTGTAAGCTCGGGAACGACGCGGGGATCATCGGCGCGGCGATGCTCGGTAAGACCGCCGAGGGCGGTAACCTCTTAAAAAGCGTATTCGGCACAAAGCTCGCCCCGAGTGAGCCTTCCCCAAAAAAGGAAAAGGATAAATAAGGAAAGGAACGATAAAATCATGAGAAGCGACCTAATTAAAGAAGGCGTGAGCCGTACCCCCCACCGTGCGCTTTTAAAGGCGCTCGGTCTCACCGACAGCGAGATGAAAAAGCCGTTTATCGCGGTCGTCTGTGCCGCGAGCGACTATGTCCCGGGGCATATGCACCTCCACGAGATCTCGCGCGCGGTCAAGGACGGGATCAGGAACGCGGGCGGCGTACCCTTTGAGTTTTTTACGATCGGAGTCTGTGACGGACTGGCGATGAACCACCAAGGGATGCGCTATTCGCTCGCGTCCCGCGAGCTGATCGCCGACAGTATCGAGGTCATGCTGACCGCCCACCCGCTCGACGGGGTCGTCTTTATCCCGAATTGCGACAAGATCGTCCCGGGTATGATCATGGCGGCGGCGCGAATGAACCTCCCCTCGATCTTTGTGAGCGGCGGACCGATGAAGGCGGGCGTGATCGGCGGGAAGCGGCTCGGTTATTCCGAGATCTACGAGGCGATCGGTCAATATTCCAACGGCGAGATCGGCGATAAGGAGATCCTCGATTTTGAGAACCGCGCCTGTCCCACCTGCGGCTCTTGTTCGGGAATGTATACCGCGAACTCGATGAATTGTCTTACCGAGGCGATCGGGCTCGCGCTCCCGTTTAACGGGACAGAGCCGGCGGTCAATTCCGCGCGGCGGCGGCTCGCCAAAGAGACGGGTGAACGCGCCGTCGAGCTCGTGAAGGAGAATATCCGCCCGCTCGATATTATCACGCGGCGAAATATGCTCAACGCGCTCGCGACCGATATGGCGATCGGCGCGTCGTCGAACACCGTCCTTCACCTCCTCGCGATCGCGCATGAGGCGGGGGTCGACGTGACGATCGACGACATCGACACGGTCAGCCGTAAAGTCCCCCAGCTCTCTAAGCTTAACCCCGCGAGCAGTATCTTTATCGAGGACTTAAACGAGGTCGGCGGGATCCAAGCCGTCTTAAAGGAGCTTTCGACGAAGGGGATCGTCGACCTCGACGCGCTCACCGTGAGCGGGACTCAGGGCGAGCGTCTAAAGAAAGCCGCCGCCCCGGACGGGACGGTCGTCCATACGGCGTCCTCGCCGATCCGCGCGGACGGCGGGATCGCGATCTTAAAGGGAAATCTCGCGCCGAACGGCGCGGTCGTAAAACAGGGGGCGGTCAAGCCCGAGATGATGGATTTCACCGGGACGGCGAAGGTCTATGACGGGGAACAGGCGGCGTGCGACGCGATCCTCGGGGGCGCGGTCGCGGCGGGGGACGTCGTCGTGATCCGCTATGAGGGACCCAAGGGCGGTCCGGGTATGCCCGAGATGCTCGCGCCGACGGCGGCGATCGTCGGGAAGGGCTTAGACGGGAGCGTCGCGCTCATCACCGACGGGCGCTTTAGCGGCGCGAGCCGCGGCGCGGCGGTCGGTCATGTTTCGCCCGAGGCGGCGGACGGCGGCTTGATCGCCTTCGTCGAGGACGGGGATAAGATCCATATCGATATTCCGAACCGAAGCATGGAATTACTCGTCTCGGACGAGGAGATCGCCAAGCGCCGCGAAAAGGGGATCTTACCGCCGAAGCCGCTCAGCGGCTATCTCAAGCGCTACGCGAGAATGGCGGGCGACGCGAGTAAGGGCGCGGTATTTGTCGAGGAATAAGGCGAGTTTATAAAAAGAAAAAACGAAAGGGAAGAGGAGATCAATTCGGACGAAGAAGGGAGCGGGAAAAGAGCCTTGGAAGAAGAGGAGGAAAAGCTTCATCTCGGTCACCGGGAGCGTATGCGTCGGATCGCGCTGACCGAGGGGCTCGAGGGCTTTAACGAGCATCAGGTCTTAGAGGTGTTGTTATTTTTCGCGATCCCGAGCGGGGACACGAACCCGGCGGCTCACCGCCTGATCGAGCGCTTCGGCTCTCTGCGCGGCGTGTTGAGCGCGGGGCGCGACGAGCTGGTCGAGGTCAAGGGGATCGGCGAGAACGCCGCGAACCTGATCGCGTTCTCGCGCCTTTTCGCCGGGCGTTATCTCCGCGCGGCGAGCTTTGAGGACGAGCGCTCCCGCCGCTTCGCCCATACCAACGCGTCGCGTCAGTATTACGAGGGGGTATTTCTCGGCGAGGAGGAGGAACAGATCCGCGCGATGGCGGTCACCGAGGATCTAAGGCTCGTTAAAGAGGCTAAGGTCTTGGCGGGGACATTCGGTAAGGTCGAGCTCTCCGCGCGTAAGCTCGCCGATTTCGCGATCCGTAACGGCTGTGACCGCGTGATCCTCGCCCATAACCACCCGCGCGGCGCGGGGATGCCTTCTCAAGCGGACATATCGGCGACGACCGACCTCGCGCGGCTTTTATTCGAGCTCGATATCCTCCTCCTCGACCATATCATCGTCGGGCGGACGGGGAGCTATTCGCTCCGCGCCTCGCCTAACGCAAAGGTCGTATGGCCGGACGAGGACGTTAAAGCGGGGTTTATTTTAGAGGGGACGCCCTGTCCCGACGAGGAGGAGGGTCCGCTTGACACGCCCGAGCTCGACCGTTTTATCGACGACCTGTCAAAGGTCATGGATATGCCGCATTATTAGGCTTTGTTTTGTGTTTATTTTTTTGGGAAGGAGTGCGTTGCGGTTCGCTTGGGGCGCTTGCGTCCTTGCCTTGCGGTGCGCTTTGGGCGGACAACCGCCGCGTCCTTATGATAGCTTTAAGCGGGCGATCTTATGAAGGGCGGCGGTTTTTTTCTCCTTCACTAAAAATAAAAAATCACATTTTGGGATCGATCAAAAATGGATCATTTTAAATTAGTATCAAAATATCAGCCGACCGGCGATCAGCCGGAGGCGATCGAACGCCTCACAAGGGGCGTTTTAAACGGCGAGCGCGAACAGGGCTTACTCGGCGTGACCGGCTCGGGTAAGACCTTTACCATGGCGAATATCATCGAGCGGGTCAACCGCCCGACCCTCGTCCTCGCCCATAATAAGACCCTCGCCGCCCAGCTCTGTAGCGAGTTTCGCGAGTTTTTTCCCGAGAACGCGGTCGAGTATTTCGTGAGCTATTACGATTATTATCAGCCCGAGGCGTATATCCCCTCGACCGACGCGTATATTGAGAAGGACAGCGCCATCAACGACGACATCGACCGCCTCCGCCACTCGGCGACCTTTTCGCTCGCGGAGCGGCGTGACGTGATCATCGTCGCGAGCGTATCCTGTATCTATAGCCTCGGCAGCCCCGAGGAATATCGCGCGAATACCGTCTCCTTACGAAAGGGGACGGAGCTTTCGCGTGAGGAGCTTTTACGCCGCCTGACCGAGATGCAGTACGAGCGAAACGACCTAAACTTTATCCGAAATAAGTTCCGCGTGCGGGGCGACACGGTCGAAATTTTCCCCGCCGGGGCGACGGCGGATATGGCGGTCAGGGTCGAATTTTTCGGCGACGAGATCGACCGTATCTCCGAGTTTGAGGTCGTCTCGGGGCATATGAAGCGCGAGCTGAGCCACGCGGCGATCTTCCCCGCCTCTCATTATATCGTCAGCCACGAAAAAATGGAGGCGGCGCTCGCGGAGATCGAGCGCGAAATGGAGGAACAGGTCGAGAAATTCACCGCCGATCACCGTCTCATCGAGGCGCAAAGGATCGCCGAGCGGACGAGGTACGATATGGAGATGCTCCGCGAGATCGGGATGTGTAAGGGGATCGAGAATTATTCCCGTATTCTGAGCGGTCGCCCCCCGGGGAGTACGCCGATCACGCTCATCGACCATTTCCCAAAGGATTTCCTCCTCCTCGTCGACGAGAGCCACGTCACGCTCCCTCAGGTACGGGGAATGTTCGGCGGGGACGCGGCGCGGAAAAAGAACCTCATCGAGTACGGCTTTCGCCTTCCCTCGGCTTACGATAACCGCCCGCTCAATTTCGACGAATTTTACGCCAAGATCAATCAGGCGATCTATGTCTCGGCGACGCCCGGACCTTTTGAGAAGGAGCATGTCTCCGTTATGGCGGAGCAGATCATCCGTCCGACGGGGCTTCTCGATCCGGAGATCTCCGTCCGCCCGACCGAGGGTCAGATCGAGGATCTCGTCACCGAGATCAACAAGCGGATCGAGCGGAAGGAGCGCGTCCTTATCACGACGCTCACCAAAAAAATGGCGGAGGATCTAACGAAGTATCTCGAGAAGCTCGAGATCAAAATACGCTATATGCACCACGACATCGACACGATCGAGCGCATGGAGATCGTTAGGGACCTAAGGCTCGGGGAATTTGACGTACTCGTCGGGATCAACCTCCTTCGCGAGGGGTTAGACCTCCCCGAGGTGTCGCTCGTCGCGATCCTCGACGCGGATAAAGAGGGCTTCCTTCGGAGCGAATCCTCGCTGATCCAGACGGTCGGTCGCGCGGCGCGTAACGCGAACGGGTCGGTCATTATGTACGCCGACAGCGTCACGGGGAGTATGGAGAACGCGATCCGCGAGACGAACCGCCGCCGCGCCCTCCAGATCGAGTATAACGAAAAGCACGGGATCGTCCCCCGGACGATCATCAAAGAGGTACGCGACGTGATCGAGATCGCCGCGCCCGGGAGCGCGGGCGGCGAGGGGAAGCACGCGAAGAAGCTCAAAAAGGAGGAACGCGAAAAGCTCATCGTCTCGTATACGTCTATGATGAAGGAGGCGGCGAAGCTCCTCGATTTCGAGCAGGCGGCGTACTTCCGCGACAAGATCAAGGCGCTCAAGGAAGAAGAATGATCGCCTTTTAAAGATAGAATATCAAGAAAGGAAAAGAGATCAACCATGGCTAACGATAAAATCGTCATTCGCGGGGCGAGGGAGCATAACCTTAAAAACGTCGACCTTATCCTCCCGCGCGATAAGCTCATCGTCATGACGGGGCTATCCGGGTCGGGGAAGTCCTCGCTCGCCTTCGACACGATCTATGCCGACGGACAGCGGCGATATATGGAGAGTCTGTCCTCCTACGCGCGTATGTTCCTCGGTCAGATGGAAAAGCCCGACGTCGACAGTATCGAGGGATTATCGCCCGCGATCTCGATCGACCAAAAAACGACCTCAAAAAATCCGCGCTCGACCGTCGGGACGGTCACGGAGATTTACGACTACCTTCGCCTTTTATACGCGCGGATCGGGATTCCCCATTGTCCGATCTGCGGGCGCGAGATACGTCAACAGACGATCGACCAGATTGTCGACCGGGTAAAGGCGCTCCCCGAGGGGTCAAAGATCCAAATTCTCGCTCCGATCGCGCGGGGGCGGAAGGGCGAATATCAAAAGGAGCTCGACGCGATCCGAAAGCAGGGTTTTGTCCGCGTCCGCGTGGACGGAATCCTTTACGACCTGTCCGAAAGGATCAAGCCCGAAAAAAACAAAAAGCATAATATCGAGGTCGTCGTCGACCGCCTCGTCGTAAAGCCGGAGATGGATTCCCGCCTCACGGATAGCCTCGAGACGGCGGGGGGGCTGACCGGCGGGCTGATCTATATCGACGTGATCGACGGCGAGGAGCTTCATTTTTCCCAAAGCTACGCTTGTCCCGAGCATAACATCAGCGTCGAGGAACTTGTCCCGCGTATGTTCTCGTTCAATAACCCCTTCGGCGCTTGTCCGCGCTGTACCGGCTTGGGCGTGCTTCGGCGGGTGGACGAGCGGCTCGTGATCCCCGACCCGACCCTATCGATCCGCGAGGGCGCGATCAAGGCGAGCGGGTGGAATTCGCTCGACGATAACTCGATCGCGATGATGTATTATAAGGCGATCTCTAACCATTACGGGATCTCGCTCGATACGCCGGTGAAGGATCTAAAGCCCGAGGAGCTTGGGGTCTTTCTCTATGGGACGGGCGGCGAGCGGATACGGATCGACGTGATCGATTCCTTCGGCGGGGGATACCGAAACTCGGACTTTGAGGGGGTCATCAATAATTTAGAGCGGCGCTATCGCGACTCGTCGAGCAGCTATTCGCGCGACGAGATCGAGAATAACTATATGAGCGACACGCTTTGTCCCGACTGTCACGGCGAGCGGCTAAAGCCCGAGTCTCTCGCGGTCACGGTCGCGGGGCTGAATATCAGCGATTTCTGTAAAATGAGTATCTCCGAGGCGATCGAGTTTATCGACCGTATGGAGCTCACCGAGCGCGAGAGGCTCATCGGCGAGCGTATCTTAAAGGAAATCCGCGGGCGGCTCAACTTCCTTAAAAACGTCGGGCTAGAGTATCTCACCCTCTCCCGCGCGGCGGGGACGCTCTCGGGCGGCGAGAGCCAGCGTATCCGCCTCGCGACCCAGATCGGGAGCGCCTTAATGGGCGTACTCTATATCCTCGACGAGCCGAGTATCGGGCTTCATCAGCGGGATAACGATAAGCTGATCGCGACGCTCTTTCGCCTACGCGATATGGGGAACACGGTGATCGTCGTCGAGCATGACGAGGACACCATGCGCGCGGCGGACTATCTCGTCGACGTCGGTCCCGGCGCGGGCGTTCACGGCGGTGAGGTCGTCTGCGCGGGGTCGGCGGAGGAGATCATGGCTTGTGAAAGATCGATCACGGGTCAGTATTTGAGCGGGCGGCTCTCGATCCCCGTCCCCACCGAGCGGCGGAAGCCCGACGGGCGCTGGCTCACCGTTCGCGGCGCGGCGGAGAATAACCTTAAAAATATCGACGTATCCTTCCCGCTCGGCTTATTCACCTGTGTAACGGGCGTATCGGGGAGCGGTAAAAGCTCGCTCGTCAACGAGATCGTCTATAAAGAACTCGCCGCGAGGCTCAACCGCGCGAAAACAAAGGCGGGGAAATTTCGCGCGATCGAGGGGCTCGACTATCTCGATAAGATCATCGCGATCGACCAAGCCCCGATCGGGCGATCGCCGCGCTCAAACCCCGCGACGTATACGGGGCTTTTTACCGACATCCGCGACCTTTTCGCCTCGACGAATGACGCGAAAATGCGCGGCTATGGGACGGGACGCTTTTCCTTCAACGTCAAGGGCGGGCGGTGTGAGGCGTGTCAGGGGGACGGGATCGTAAGGATCGAGATGCACTTCCTCCCCGATATTTTCGTCCCCTGTGAGGTATGTAAGGGTCACCGCTATAACCGCGAGACCCTCGAGGTCAAGTATAAGGGAAAGAGCATCTATGACGTGCTTGAAATGACGGTCGAGGAGGGGCTTTCCTTCTTCTCGAACCTCCCGAAGCTCGCGCGGCGCTTACAGACCCTCTATGACGTGGGTCTCGGGTACGTTAAGATCGGTCAGCCCGCGACGACCCTCTCCGGCGGCGAAGCCCAGCGGGTCAAGCTCGCGACCGAGCTTTCGCGCCGACCGACGGGGCGGACGATCTATATCCTCGACGAGCCGACGACGGGGCTTCATACCGCGGACGTGCATAAGCTGATCGAGGTCCTCCAAAAGCTCTCGGCGGACGGAAACACGATCATCGTCATCGAGCATAACCTCGACGTGATCAAGACGGCGGACTATATCGTCGACTTAGGTCCCGAGGGCGGGAACGCCGGCGGGACGGTCGTCGCGGCGGGGACGCCGGAGGAGATCTGTACCTGTGAGGCGTCGTATACCGGGCGATACCTCCAAAAAACGCTCGGACAGCTCCGCGCGAAGGCGAAGCGCGGACGAAAGAAGAAAAGCGAGTAGCCTTATGAGAGACCGCCGCTTTGTGCGCCTGCCATAAAAAATTATTTTAAAGGCAGGAGTACAAAGCGGCTTTTTGGTAAAAATTTAAAAATGTAAGTTTGTCAATGATCTTGGACAGCAACCTTCAAAAACTCGATAGGCGAAAGCCGGCGAAGAGGACGCATAGGTCGGTTGTTTGTTCGACTTAAACGCTCAGCCAGCTGAGCGTTTAAATCGTCGCGGGAATAAAAGCGGTGGCAGGAGTAGAATTTCTGCTGATCCTCGCGGTGACTTCGCTCGACCTTCCCGTTATGCCGCAGCGTATACGGACGGATCAGCTTGTGCCGAATCCCGAGCCGCTCCAACGTGTTTTCAAACAGCGTTTTCTTTCCTTTTTTACTCGGAGAAAATTCGATACCTTCGGATCATGGCAATCTCCTCCTCGGTATGCTCGTTCGGGTGATGATGAGGTCGCTTTGACTTTTCGGCGAGAGATTCCATGCTCCCGTCCCACCGGCTTTTCCAAAAATATATGTACGAGCGGCTCTTGTTGTACTTTCGGCTCACGCAGCTTACGCCGTATTTTTCGGCGTATTTCATGAGGGATCGACGAAACTTCACGTCTTGTGTTATACTGTTCATGAGGGATAGGCTCCTTTCTGTGAATGGGTGTATCAACTTTATTGTATCAGATTTCTGCCTATCTCTCAACTGTTTTTTCGTGACTGTCCAATATCTATTGTAGCACAACAATCATATAATATAAAAAACGAGAAAATCTCTTGACAAAACAAAAAATCGCGTATAATATATAGTAACAGAACCCGACACGCCTCTAAACTATGCGTACCACGTCGGGTCGTTTTATTTACTGACGCATTTTTACGAAGCGGCGCGACGAACCGTAAAATTTCCCATGTGAAAGTTCTTTCCTCCCCCAAAAATTTTCCCCGAAAAAAGGTTGCAAAACCGAGCGGAGTATAGTATAATAATAAGGACAAGTGTTTTATCCGAAACAGATCGGTCGGGGGCTTGATCCGATCGGCGTTACGGCTTACGCGGACAAGCCGGTAAGGGGAACGTTTTTTCTATGGTATTTTCGGACTTATTTTTTATCTATATTTTTATCGCGCTTTGTATCCCTCTCTACTTCGTGAGTAAGAATATCGCCTATCGGAACGCGGTCTTGGTCGTTTTTTCGCTCGTGTTTTACGCGTGGAGTAAGGTCGTCTGGCTCCTCCTCCTGTTGGTGAGCGTGACGGGGAATTACCTCTGCGGGCTGTTGATCGAGCGGCGGCGGGGGAAAAGGTTCGCGTGGCTCGGCGTGGCGCTCTCGCTCGTCCTGAGCCTCGGGATGCTCTTTATCTTTAAATATACCGACTTTTTTATCGGGAATTTTAACGCCCTCTTTGGGACGAGCCTCCCGCTCACGGGGATCGAGCTTCCGATCGGGATCAGCTTTTATACCTTCCAGATCCTCTCCTATATCCTCGACTGTTACTGGGGGAAGGTTAAGGTTCAACGCAATTACTTTCACCTCCTGATGTATATCTCGCTCTTTCCCCAGCTCGTCGCGGGACCGATCGTCCGATACAGTACGGTCGAGGCGGAGATCGGGTCGCGCGTCTCCTCTTATTCCGACATCAGCGACGGGATCACGCGCTTTATCTTTGGTCTCGGGAAAAAGGTCGTCCTCGCGAACGGACTTTACGCGATCGTCGAACAATTCCTCGGCGGCGCGCTCGATAAGGTCTCGATACTCGGGACTTGGTACGGCGTGATCCTCTATTCGCTTTATGTCTACTACGATTTCTCGGGCTATTCGGATATGGCGATCGGTCTCGGGCGGATCTTCGGCTTTCACTTTGACGAAAACTTTAACTATCCCTTTATCTGTAAAAACATCACCGAGTTTTGGCAGCGCTGGCATATCTCCCTCGGCTCGTTCTTTCGCGACTATCTCCTTTATCTCCCGATCTTTGGGAAGCGGCGGCAATACGCGAGCCTCTTCCTCGTTTGGTTTTGTACCGGCTTTTGGCACGGCGCGAGCTGGAACTATATCATCTGGGGGCTGTACTACGGGCTGTTTATCCTCGGCGAACGCCTCCTCGGGAGTAAGCGGCTGAAAAAGATCCCCGCCGCCGTCCTCCATATTTATAATAAGCTCGTCATCGTGATCGGATTCGGGATCTTTTATTTTACCGACCTATCCCGCCTCGGGACTTTTTTTGGGAACTTGGTCGGCGCGAACGGGAACGCCTTCAGCGACCTGTCGGTACAAACCTCGTTCGTCAACAACCTCTTCTTGATCTTGGCGGCGGTCGTCTTTAGTCTCCCGGTCATACCGACCCTACGTTTGAAGCTCCAAAAGACGCGCCTCGGCGAAAACGCCGTCGGCGTGTCGACGATCGTTTGTAACATCGCGATCCTTTTGATCTGTTCGATCCTCTTGGTGGAAAATACGAATAACCCCTTCTTATATTGGCAGTTTTAGGAAACGCGGGAGACCCCGCGCCTTCCCAAATAAAGGCAACACTGCACAATTACCGCCTGCGGCTTTGCCGTCCGATTGACAGCCATCTTTTCCGCCATATTGCACAGATTTTCTTTGAAAGGTGGTCTCCCCCGGGCGGGGGAGGTGTCACGTAGTGACAGAGGGGCTGACCGACAGATCAGCCTTCCTGCATAAAATCTGTACAATCTGACGAAAAATCTGACTGCCACTCG
>JAMPCH010000002.1 GCA_023666265.1 Roseburia sp. | reverse complement strand
AGCCGAATCAAAGATTCGGACGGCTGAGCGAACCTTGAAATATATGATCGCCGCTTGGCGCGGCGCGGCGGCTTGCGCCGCCTTGTTGGAGCTTTGCTCCAACTCATATATTATAAGACGATTCGGAAAGGAAATAAAATAATGTCAAACGTACAAGTCAAGACCGAGCGGCAATCGGGGATCGAGCTGATGAAGGTGATCGCGATCCTGATGATCGTTTTGAGCCACGCGGCGCAAAGCTTCGGAAACGCCTCGGTCGGTTATGAGGGACTTCCCGAATCGACATACGACTTACAACGATTATGCCTGATCTTTTTTCGGCAAATGGGACAGATCGGGAATTTAATGTTTTTGATCCCGTCCGCGTGGTTCTTGGCGGACAGTAAAAAGGTGAATTTCAATAAGATCGCGCGTTTTGTCGCCGACACATTTACCGTATCCGCTGTTTGGCTGATCTGTTACGCGATCGGAGGAGGTGCGCTGACCGCCTCGGATATTATTCGATCGCTCTTTCCGACTACCTTGGGCGTGCATTGGTATATTACCTGCTACCTGCTTTTATACGCGATCCACCCGCTATTAAACCTTCTGATCGATCGGATCGACCGTAAGACCCATTTCGCGTATAGTATCGTTTTCTTTGTTCTTTATTTTGTGATAAGCTTTATAAAGCTGACGTTTTTCAGTAACAGTCTGATCGGTTTCGTGGGGGTCTATTTTATCGTCGCGTATTGTAAAAAGTATATGATTGATCTTTTTTCGTCCAAAAAAGCGAACCGACTGTTATTCGCGGCGGGTTTTATCGGCTGGATCGGGCTCGTGCTACTGATAAATCTTTTGGGACGCCGGATCGCGTTCTTTCACAATAAGGAAGGGCATTTGAATACGTTTATAAATCCGTTGTTTCTGATCATGGTCTTTGCGGCATTCAATTTATTCCGGATCTCATCGCTTCAAAATAAAACGATCAACGCTTTTTCGTCGTTAAGCTTACTGATCTATATTATTCATGGGAATCATCTTTTTCGGGAGCATATTAGACCGATCTACTATGATTATATCTATGCCCACTTCACCTATGATCACTTACTTGTTTGGGTTCTGCTTTACGCGGTACTGATGTTCATAGCCTCCCTCCTCCTCGCGATCCTCTATAATAAGCTCTTACAGCCGCTCGTCCATAAGCTCGCGGATAAGCTTTTGGCGGTACTGTTAAAGCTCTACGGGAGGTTCGAGGCGGCGGCGATGCGGCTGAAATGACCGCTCTAAGGCTCGCCGAGCGCCTTTTGACGGATAGATCGCGCCCCGCGTATCCTCGCTATCCCCCCGCTTTTGATCCTTCCCAAAAAATTTTTAAAAAAATCTTGAATTTTACAAAAAAGTGTGCTATAATATACGCGAAATCGCGGTTATAAAGGCGCAAAGCGCTAAAAACGCGGGAAAATCCACGGGCGAACGGATCATCGGAGTCAAGGCATAATTTTATACGAACTTATCCTCGCGGAGCGACGCGCCCCGAGGAGGACGAGCTCCAAGCTCCCCGGTCTGAGAAGCCGACCCGGGAGCTTGGATTTTTTTGTACGTAAAAATAAATAAGACAGAAAGGAGCAATTTTATGCGTAAAAAATTTAGGGAACGCCTGTCGGCGGTCGCGCTCGGCGCGTCCCTTCTCTTAACGGGATGTAACGCGGAGGAGACCCCCGCCGAGGCGGATCACAGCGCGGAGAGCGGCGCTCTCTCTTGGGTCACTTGGGGCGGTTATGACGATTTTTGGGCGCTCCTCGGCGAGACCTATCCCGATATCGAGATCGAGTATGTGGGTTATGACGGCTCGAATTATCTGGGCTATAGCTGGGCGCAGATGCGGGCGGACGACATCACGGATCTTTTCAGCACCTCTCAGCTGTTGGATAAGGATCTCGCCAAGGAGCGGCTCATAGACCTGTCGAGCTATGACT
This sequence comes from Roseburia sp., assembly GCA_023666265.1. GTDB lineage: Bacteria > Bacillota > Clostridia > Oscillospirales > Ruminococcaceae > Ruminiclostridium_E. The sequence continues at coordinate 97,146 of JAMPCH010000002.1, read as the reverse complement.
TTATGGGGGACATCTCCACGTCGATCCTCGACCAGATGTCCATAGACGGCGGGATCTATATGCTCCCCGTCAATAACGGTATGTACGGGATACTCTATAATAAGACCCTCATGGAGGAGAACGGCTGGGAGGTCCCCACGAATTTCGACGAGCTCGAGGAGCTTTGCGGCGAGATCGAGGAGGCGGGATATATGCCCGGGATACTCGGGACACAGCTGACGGGCGCGAGCTTCGCGGCGGTATTTAACCTCGCCAAGACCGACTGGCTCACCACGCCGGAGGGTATGGCGTGGGAGCGCGACTTTCTCTCGGGGGACGCGACGGCGAAGGATAACGATAACTGGAAAAAAACCATAGAGTATACTAAGAAATATATTGATATAGGGATGTTTCAAACAGTACCCAACGACCTGTCCAACTCAGCGATCATGGTCGACTATATGTCGGAGCGTAAAGCCGTTTTCTTTACAATGAGCGCCCTTTTGGACAGCCCGATGGAGAACGGCGACGAGTGGGGTATGATGCCCTATATCGGCGAGGACGGGAGTAAGAATATCTATATGTACAGCCCCACGAGCTATATAGGGATCAGTAAAAAGCTCGCCGAGCCGGGGAACGAGGAAAAGCTGGAAAAGGCTGTGAGGGTGTTGTCGCTGATGTTCTCGGACGCGGGTCAGAGGGCTTTTATCGGCGACGATAAGCCCTGTGTCATGGACGTTCTCACCTCGACCGACCTTCCCGAGGATTCCATCATCTACGACGCTCAACAGGCGATGCGCGATGGGCGGGCTTTTCGGATGACATACGCGGGCTGGGAAAATATCCTCTCCGACGTGGGTCAGGGCTTTAAGGAATGGTTCAGAGGCGAAAACGATATGGACGGCGAAAAGGGTCTCGCGCATATGGACGAGCTTCAGAGTACTTATCTCAAAAGTCGGGAGTCGATGTACTTCTGTGAAAGTACGGCGGACTTTACGTTGGAGGAAACGGCGCGGCTCGTGGCGCGCGCGCTCGGCTCGGCGGTCGACGCGGACGCGGCGATCGTCGCCTATGGGACGGATTATCGAGACGGGAAAAAGCTGAGAGCGGGCGTTACGGGAAGGCTTTATGCGGGCGGAGTAAACGCGGAGACCGCTTATAGTATCGTCCCCGGCGGAGACGGCGAATATACCGTCATGACGATGACGGGCGCCGAGGCGAAGGCGGTCGCGAACGCGGGCTTTGATCGGTTCGAGGACGGTGATAACCTACCCTATGTCCTTGAGACAAAGGGCGGCACAGAGCTCGAGGACGGGACGACCTACAAGGTCGCCTTCGTAAACAACGGCTATACCGAGGAGGTAAAAACGACCTACGGCGCGGTCAACGAGGTCGGCTCTCTTAAAGAAATCGTAAGGAATTGGCTCACGGATCAAGGGACGGTCTCCCCGGACGGAAACCCGTGGGAATGATCGATCGGGGAGGGATCACCGATGAAAAAAATCATTAGTCTCGGCTTAGCGGCGGCGATGACGGCGGCGGCGCTCGGGTCGCTGTCGGGCTGTCACGCGGTCGAGGAGACGAGACAGGAGGTCACGATCGCTCTTTGGAGCGATCAGCTCACGGAGCAGTACGGTCAATTTTTGTGCGAGCGCTTCCCCGACGTTGACTTTACGTTTTACGTCGCGACCAATTCCGCCGATTTTTATCGATTTAAGCTGGAGCATGGCGACCTGCCCGATATTCTGACGCTTCGGCGCTTTTCGCTCCGCGACGTGGCGGACTGGAAGGATTCTCTCATCGACCTGAGCGACAGCGAGCTCGCGAGTACCTTTCACCCCTCTTATCTCAGGAGCTATACCTATCGGGACGGGACGATCAACTGGCTTCCGACCTGCGCCGAGGTAGACAGTATCATTCTCAACAAAACGCTCTTTGAGGAGAACGGCGTACCGATCCCCGAGGATTATGAGGGATTTATCACGGCGTGCGATCTCCTTCGCGAAAAGGGGATACGACCCTTCGGCTCAAACTTCTCCGCCGATTATACCTGTATGGAGATGCTGCAAGGGTTATCCGCCTCGGCGCTCTCTTCCCAAGAGGGGCGCGAATGGCGACAGCGGTATGAATCGGGTCAGACGAGTGCGCTCGACGGGGAGGTATGGCTTCCCGTATTCGAGCGTATGGCGGAGTTTATCGACCGCGCGGGGATCTCGACATCGGATCTCGCGTATTCTCAGGACGAGGTCTTCGCCGCCTTCTCGAGCGGCGAGTTTGCCATGATGCGCGGGACGGGCGACGAGCTTGAGCGCTGTCGCTCCGAGGGCGCGGAAATGGTCATGCTCCCCTTTTTCGGCGAGACGGAGGGCGATAACCGCTATCTGACCTATCCCGCCTTTCAGGTCGCCGCCGCCAAGTCCGCCGAGGAGGATCTCGCGCGAAAAAAGCTCATTCTCGAGATCATGGAGACGATGTTAAGCGGCGAAGGACTTCGTAAGATCGCCGCGAGCCAGAATATGGTCTCTTACAGCGACGCTCAGATCGACCTCTCGCCGTCGCTCGAGGGCGTAAGGGCTTACGCCGACGATAATCGGCTCTATATCCGCCTCGCTTCGGCGGATATGTTCTCGGTCTCGCGGGCGGTCGTCGGGGGGATGATCGGCGGGGAATACCCCGACGCGCGAGCCGCCTTTGACGCGTTTAACGCGGCGATCGAGACCGAGGAGGAGATGCCCCCGCCCGCCGCGCATATCGAGCGTGAGTACTTGTACGCCTTCCAAAAAAAAGGCGGGAGCGAGGCGGCGTCGGCGGTCATGAATACCGTCCGCGAGGAGACGGGGACGGAGCTTTTGATCGCGCCCGCCGCCTATGTCGCGGGGAATATCGCCTCGGGCGATTACAGCGCGGACGAGCTCGGCTTTTTAACGATGGGCGAGGGGGTATCCACCCTGACCTGTCGGATGACGGGCGATCAAGTAAAAAGATATATAAGCTATGTTTTATCCGTTAAGGGAAGGCGCGGCTCGGTCGTAAACGAATCGACGCTTTACGTCACGAGCGGCTTTAAAACGATAGTCGCCAAAAACGGGGACGGCTATGAGCCGGTCGAGATCACCTCGGACGGGGGAGCGCTCGACCCCGATCGGGTCTATACCGTTACGGTGATCGGTAATTTTACGCTTATGCTCGGCGACGCGCTCGCGGCGGCGGGCGTAACGGATTACGCTGACACGGGGCGGGACTATAAAGAGATCGTCGCGAGCCGCCTCGCCTCGGGGAAACAGCTCGCCGAGCCGACGGATTATATCACGCTTAACGGTTAAAGACGGTCGGAGGCGAAAACGGAAAATCATATGAAAGCGAAAAATAAATTAAGACCCCTTATTCTCCCGACGGTCTTGATCGTCTGCTTACTTTTAAGCTTTTTGTCGGGCGGGATCTTTTTTAAAAATTATCTCGATTCCCGGATCTTTGAGGAGCGGACCACACAGCTCAAGGAGCTCACGTCACAGGTAAGGGCAAATCTCGGCAACGCGCTCGATACCCACTGGAATTACATCACCGCCGCCGTCAACGACCTCGACCGCCGCGAGATCGCCTCGGTCGAGGACGCGTCGGTCAGGATCGCCGAGATCGAGCGGCTCTTAGCGACGGATCGCTTCAGCTCTATGCTCATGCTCCTCGACAGCCGGGGGAATTGTTACGACGCGAGGGGGGCGCACGGCGTATGGTCGGAGCTCGACGCGATCTCGGGCGGCGACAGCCGCTATACCTTCATCGCCGACAGCCCGATCTATGACGGTAGCTTTTGGACGTTCGTCCAAAAGCTCGACCGCCCGATCGACGCCCAAAACGACGAGGCGAGCTTTACTCACCTAATCCTCTTAAAGGACGTAAGCGTCCTCTCGGAATATTATGACAGCGGCGCTTATGACAACCGTAACGAGACCTATATCTTAAAAAGCAACGGGACGCGTATGTACGACGACGTCGAGGGGGAAAAGACTATTCACTCGTATAACGTCATTAAGGTACTCGAGGAGATGGAGGGTCAAAAATATACCGACATCAAGAGCGCGCTCGCCGAGACGGATACGATCAGCTCGAGCTTTATCAGCGAGGGTGAGGAATACTGCTACTGTGTGGCGTCGCTCGCGGAGTATGATACGCTCCTACTGTTTTTGATCCCCTCTCAATACGTCGCCTCGGGGACGGTCGATATGGTCAATACCATTATCCGTACCCTCCTCCTCTTGGCGCTGATCCTCCTTTTATTGATCGCGGTATCCGCCGTCGCCGTGACACGCCAGCGGAGTAACGAGACCATGCTCAAAAAGGAGCAGGAGAACCTTAGACGACAGGAGGAGCTCAACGCGCGGCTCGAGGAGTCTAACGGGCTTCTCGCGAACGCGAAGGAGTCGGCGGAGCAGGCGTTTAGGATCGCGGAGGAGGCGAACCGCGCCAAGAGTACGTTTTTATCGAATATGAGCCACGATATACGGACGCCGATGAACGCGATCATCGGCTTCTCCGCGCTCCTCATGCGCGAGGCGGAGAAGCCCGAGAAGGTACGCGAATATACCCGTAAGATCACCTCCTCGGGTCAACACCTCCTCGGTCTGATCAACGACGTCCTCGACATCAGTAAGATCGAGGCGGGGAAAACGACGCTCAACGTCTCGGACGAGAACATCGTCGACCTCATCGACGGGATCGACGGGATCATTCGCCCTCAGATGAAGGCGAAGGGACATACCTTTGAGGTGATTAGCGAGGAGGTTCGCCACGAGAACGTCACGATGGATAAGCTCCGCTTAAATCAGATCCTTTTAAACCTTCTCTCCAACGCGGTGAAATATACCCCCGACGGCGGGCGCATAACGCTGACGATCCGCGAGCTTCCCCAAACAAAAAGACAGCTCGCCGATTTTCGCTTTATCGTCGAGGATAACGGCTATGGGATGACCCCCGAATATCAAAAAACGATCTTCCACGCGTTTACCCGCGAGGAGGATAGCGTCACGAATAAGATCCAGGGGACGGGTCTCGGTATGGCGATCACCAAGAACCTCATCGACCTTATGGGCGGGACGATCAGCGTCGAGAGCGAAAAGGGTAAAGGCTCAAAATTCACCATCGAGCTGAGCCTACCGATCAGCGATCGGGAGATCGACCGGGGCTTTTGGCGCGATCGCGGGATCGCGCGGATCTTGGCGGTCGACGACGAGGAGGTCGTCTATCGGAATATCCAGATGTCGATGGAGGAGACCGGCGTCGAGGTCGATTATGCCCCGAGCGGGCGGGCGGCGCTCGATATGCTTAAAAAGTCCGAGCGCGATAACGCGCCCTATGACGTGGTCATCCTCGACTGGCAGATGCCGGATATGGACGGGGCTCAGACTGCCCGCCGTATCCGCCGTGAGCTGACGACCCCGATCATGATCGTCATCTTGACCGCTTATGACCAGCTCGAGCTCGAGGAGAGCGAGACGGTGACCGAGGTCGACGCCTTCCTCACGAAGCCGTTTTTCCTCACCGCCTTCCGTAAAAAGGTCGAGATGGCGATGAATTACAACGGTAAAAACGAGGGCGGCGAGAGCGCGGACGACGAGGAGAGCGTCTTAAACGGTATGAATATCCTCGTCGCCGAGGACAACGAGATCAACGCCGAGATCTTAAGCGAGCTTCTCGAGATGGTGGGCGCGACCTGTGAGATCCGCGAGAACGGGAAGCTCGCCGTCGAGGAATTTGAGCGCTCCGCGCCCGGGCAGTACCGAATGATCTTAATGGACGTACAGATGCCCGTGATGAACGGCTACGACGCGACGCGGGCGATCCGGGAGCTCAAGCACCCCTACGCAAAAACGATCCCGATCATCGCGATGACGGCGAACGCCTTCGCCGAGGACGTCCGCGACGCGATCGACGCGGGTATGAACGCCCACGTCGCCAAGCCGCTGGATATGGCGATCCTCGAACAGACGGTCAAAAGGGTACTCGGCGAACAGGCGAGGGAGATCAGCGCGTAAAGATAACAGACCTCTTCGGAAGTTCCCGAGGAGGTCTGTTTTGATTTTTTTGGGAAGGCGCGTCCGGCGGCGGGCGCGCTTTCCTTTTGCGCGTTTTCCGTCCTTCCCGGGATAAAAAATTTCCCTTGTACCATAAGTGACAAGGGATGGGAAAACATCGGATTGGATTATAAAGATTTGAGTTTATGCTGAGTTCGCGAATCTTAACGGATATTCGCAAATTAAAAATTATTCCGGTTCAACGTTTTTCTCTAATGCATTCAAATACCTATCAATGTTGTATTGTGTCAATACATTATCTCTTTCATCGGCTTCCTCTAATTCGTCCATAACGCCGGCAATGCTGTCGCAGTATAAATCGTCTATATCGAATAATTCCGAAAAACGAATTGTATTAACCCAATCAATCACTTCGTCCTTCGTTATGATTTTTTTTCGATAGCTGATAAGAAGCTTTTCCACATCTTCTTTATAAACCGTACACGTTTTCATACATGAATTAAAAAAATCAGGCGGAATCAGCGTCTTTAATTTTGCCAACGAAATTTCCAAACATTTGTATCTTTCTGCATATGTTAGATAATCTTCCGACATAAAACATCTCCCCAAACACAGTTTAAACGCGGCTAAAATATTCCATACTTTTCACTTCATCATAAAAGGGAAAACAAAATTCTGTCAGTGCCGGCTTCCTCAATTCTCACTCCGTATCAAAACGCATATCCAACAAGCTAAACGTTTTCCGCTCCTCATAGCATTTGGGTTCCTCCCAAGGCTCATCCCAATGCAAATACGGGAATTGCTCGACAAAGCGTTCAAAATCATCAATATACCAATTTTCATCGTCAAAGCTTTCAACGTTTTGGATATAAATTTGATGAAGCTTCGGCGATTGGTTTGATCTCACAAAGGCTATTTTGTATACCCTATGCATCAACACGACCAACCGACCGTCGTTCCGATCGCATAGCTGTACCCACGCCGGTTCGTCATCTTTTAAAACAACATGAAGCTGTTTTTCAAAAGCGGAGATCAAATCGTTGATCTCGCCGTCATCATAGGACCCGTATTTTAAAGAATTACGAAGCGCCTCGGAAAAATCGTTCATAATATTTCTTTCCTTCTTTCTCGTATGCGTGATCGGCGTTTTATCGCCTTACCGTATCCCGCCGACAAGCGGATCGTCCCGCCGTTCTGCCTACTCCCCCAAAACATACCCTCTCCCGCCGACGAAGACCTCCGCGATCTCGTCGTCCCGCGCCGCGAGCCTGACCGCGATCTCCGAGGGCGCGCCGAGCGCCGCACCCTGTTCAAAAAGGAAGGCGCTCTTTTTCGCCGCGTAGCGGTGAAGGTAACACGCGAGCGCCCCGTTTGACGTCCCCGTCGCCGACTCCTCGTCGATCCCGTAGAGGGGTGCGAAATTCCGACAGACCGCGTCGACCCCGTCCCGCTCCGCGAGGGCGAAGGCGTGAACGCCGACGACCTCCTTCTCCGCGCTGAGCCGCCTCAACGCCGCGAGATCGGGCGCTAAGCCCGCGAGCGCCGCCTCGGAGCGGATCGGGAGGAGAATATCGCGAAGCCCCGTCGAAACGACCCGGATCGGTAGCCCGTCGGCGAACGCCCCCGCGTCGAAGCATTCCGCCAGCTCCGACGGGGTAAAGGTCTCCGCGAAGGTCGGGCTGTTTTGTTCCATCATGACCGCCCCGTCCGCCGAGGCGCTCACCCGTAAAACCCCCGCGCCCGTCTCGATCGTGTATTCGCTTTTTTGAAGGCGCTTTAACGCCCCGAGTACGACGAACGCCGCGACCGTCGCGTGACCGCAAAGGGGGACCTCCCCCTCCGGCGTAAAATATTCGAGGCGAAAGTCCGCCGCGCCCGACTCCGAAAAAAACACCGTCTCGGAATAGCCGACCTCCTTCGCGATCGCTTGTTTTTCCCCGCGGGTAAGCGCCGCGCCGTCTAAGACCACGCCCGCCTTGTTCCCGCCCGCGCCGTTTTTACTAAAGGCGCTCGCCCGATAGATCTCCATTTCTATGATCATTCCTTTCCTTCGGAGGCAGTTTGTGCCGAGAGCCGAAGCAAGCTTTGACCGCCGCGTCCTTGCGGCGTATGGGCTTGCTTCTTACGGCTTCCTTGCCTATTTGCCGAGGCACAAACAACGGGTTTGATAAATCTTCGATTTTTCAAACTAATCCCTCCTTTCTTTATAATAGTATTGTACCATACTTTGATCGCGCCGTCAATGTTATTCCCAAAAATTCGTCCCGACCCGCCCCTTTTTTCGGCAAAACGGCAAACCGCCTTTCTCATACTTGACGAACCCGCTTTTTTATAGTATAATACTACCGTACTTGACCGTACTCGCGGCGAGGCGCTTACCCGCCCGCCGCAGGAACAAAATTCCCAAAAAATAAAGGGAAAAAAGAAAGGAAACAAGACTATGAAAATGTTTAAGAAGATCGCGGCGGCGTTCGCCGCGCTCGGGCTGATCGCCTCGGCGGGTTGCGCCGCCTCGGACAAGACCGACTGGGAATATATCGCGGATAAGGGCGAGCTCGTGATCGGGATCACGCTCTTTGAGCCGATGAATTACTACGACGAAAACGGCGAGCTGACCGGCTTTGAGACCGAGTTCGCCGAGGCGCTTTGCGCCAAGCTCGGCGTAACGCCGAAGTTTCAGGAGATCGACTGGAACCAAAAGGAGACCGAGCTTAAATCCAAGGCGATCGACTGTATTTGGAACGGGCTGACCGTCACGGAGGATCGTAAGGAGAATATGGCTTTCACCGACCCCTATGTCGATAACCGTCAGGTTCTCGTTATTCGGAAGGAGAACGCCGACAAGTACGTCGCGGAATCCGACCTCGCGGGCGTAAAGGCGGCGGCGGAGAGCGGCTCGGCGGGCGAGACCGCGATCGCGGAAAGCGCGGCGCTCTCCACGGGCGAGTTTATCGGCTGTGCGGCGCAAAAGGACGCGCTCCTCGAGGTCAAGGCGGGGACGGCGGACGTCTGTGTCATCGACTATGTTATGGCGACGGGGTCGATCCGCGAGGACAGCGACTACGCCGACCTGATGGTCGTCGAGGGCGTTCAGCTCGCGCCCGAGCAGTACGCGATCGGGCTTCGCTTAGAGGACACCGCGACGGTCGCCAAGTTTAACGAAACGATCAAGGCGCTCGCCGACGAGGGGACGCTCCAAGCGCTCGCCGAGAAATACGGGCTTCTCGATGTACTCGCCTATTAAGGAGCGATCTTATGCGTGATTTTTTTAAGGAAGGACTTCTCCCCCTCGCGCTTTGTGTTAGTCTCGCCGCTTGTTCCGCCGGGGAAACGAACGACCCCGGCGCGCTCGCGGGGACGTGGGTAAGGACAGAGACGGATATGACGATCACCTATACGCTGAACGCGGACGGGACGTTTGAGCAGCACACCGAGACGACCGCCGGGATCGCGGTCGCGATGGACAGCGCGGGGACTTTCACCTATGACGGGAGCGAGATCGTCTTGACCCACGAGGACTTTGGGACGGAGACGACCTATACCGTCGAGCTCGACGGCTCGACGATGTACTGGGACACGGGATCGAAGGTACTGGAATATAAAAAGAAATAAGAGGACACTATGAGTTTTAGCGAAGTTACCGCACAGCTGCTCGACGGCTTTTCAAACACGCTCCTGATCTTTGGGATCACGCTTCTTTTCGCGATCCCGCTGGGACTATGCGTGGCGTTTTGTACGATGTCAAAGTTTAAGCCGCTCCGCTGGGTGGCGAAGACCTTTGTTTGGATCATACGCGGAACGCCGCTCATGCTCCAGATCATCCTCGTTTTTTACGGTCCGGGGCTGTTGCTTCATATGAAGCCGCTCGACCGCACGCCCGCCGTCATTATCGCCTTCGTCATCAACTACGCCTGTTATTTCTCCGAAATTTATCGCGGCGGGATCGAGAGTATCCCAAAGGGTCAGTATGAGGCGGGGCAAGTCCTCGGTATGACGAAAACGCAGGTATTCTTTCGCGTGGTGTTGTTTCAGGTCATCAAGCGGATCATTCCCCCGATCGGGAACGAGATCATCACGCTCGTAAAAGACACCTCGCTCGCCCGCGTTATCGCCGTGACCGAACTGGTAAAAGCGGCGCAGGACATCGTCGGGCTGAAATCGATCATCTGGCCGATCTTTTACGTCGGGGTGTTTTACCTCCTCTTCTGTGGGATATTGACGCTCTTGTTTGGCTGGGTCGAGAAAAAGCTCGATTACTACAAGGGATAAGGGGGAGCGGCAATGGCGATCTTAGAGGTCTGTGACCTACATAAATTTTTCGGGAAAAACGAGGTGTTGAGGGGGATCGACTTTCGGCTCGATAAGGGCGCTGTCCTCTCGATCATCGGCTCGTCGGGGAGCGGTAAGACCACGCTTTTACGCTGTCTTAACTTCCTCGAAACGCCCGATCGCGGGACGATCGTCGTCGGCGGCGAGACGATCTCGGACGACGAGAGCCGCCGACGGCACGACGAAAAAGCCCTTCGGCGAAACCGCCTCCACTTTGGGCTGGTGTTTCAGTCGTTTAATCTCTTTCCTCAATATACCGTGTTAAGGAACTTGACCCTCGCCGCCGAGCTTTTGGAGAAAAAGCGGGCGGAGAAGGACGCGCTCCCCACGCTCAAAAAGAACTTGGAGGAAAAGGCATTCGCGCTTTTAGAGCGGGTCGGTCTCGCCGACCGCGCGGGGGCGTATCCCTGTGAGCTGTCCGGCGGTCAACAACAGCGCGTCGCGATCGCGCGGGCGCTTATGTTGAGCCCGGATATCCTCTGCTTTGACGAACCGACGAGCGCCCTCGACCCCGAGCTCACGGGCGAGGTATTAAAGGTCATTAAGGGCTTAAAGTCGTCGGACAGTACGATGATCGTCGTGACGCATGAGATGACCTTCGCGAAAAACGTCTCGGACGTCGTCATGTTTATGGCGGACGGGATCATCGAGGAGATCGGCTCGCCCGAGGAGATATTCGACGACCCAAAAAGCCCCAAGCTCAAAGCCTTCCTCGCCAACTCGATGGAGCTTAGGAGCTTATAGGCGGCGCGTAACGGCGCACGACTTCCCAAAAAACAACATAAAAATCGGCTATGGAAAATCCATAGCCGACTTTTGTTATAAGGAAAGGAATGGTCATAAAAATGTCACTTTACAGCTTAACGATGCGGTACGCGGCGGCGCTCGCCGAGCGGGAATGCGCGAGCCGCACCGTCCAAAAATATACACGTGATATAAAAAAGCTCGCGGACTACGCGGGCGACCGACCGCTCGATAAGGCGCTCTTACTCCGCTTTAAAGAGGCGATCGCCGAGCGCTATTCGCCCGCGAGCGTTAATTCGATCCTCGCGGCGGTCAACGGCTTCCTCGATTTTATCGGGCTCGGCGAGCTAAAGCTGAGACAGCTTAAGATCCAGCGCCGCGTCTTCCTTCCCGAGGAGAGAGAGCTTAGCGTCGGGGAATATAAGCGCCTCGTCGCCGCCGCGCGTAAAAGCGGCGACCGCCTCGCGCTCGTCCTCCAGACGATCTGTTCGACCGGGATACGCGTCTCGGAGCTGAGGTTTATCACGGTCGAGGCGGTGAAAAGCGGGCGGGCGGTCGTGAGCTGTAAGGGTAAAAGCCGCTTGATCTTTATCCCGCTAAAGCTCCGCCGCCTACTCGGCGAATATCTCAAAAGGCGCGGGATCGCGGCGGGGAGCGTATTCGTCACGAGCCGGGGCAACCCGCTCGACCGCTCGAACCTTTGGCGGGACATGAAGCGCCTTTGTAAGGCGGCGGGGGTAGCGGAGGGGAAGGTCTTCCCCCATAACCTTCGCCACCTTTTCGCGCGGACGTTTTACACAAACGAAAAAGACCTCCTCCGCCTCGCCGATCTCCTCGGTCATTCGACCGTGAATACGACGCGGATCTATACGCTCGAGAGCGGGAAGGTCCACGAAAAACAGATCAATCGGCTCGGTCTGATCCTTGATACAACATAATGTCGTTTATGTTGTATTTGATCGACTTCGCCGACTCTTTCTATGGTGTATTATATCACAGCTTCCCGATTTTGTCAACACCTTTTTTCAAAAAAATTACAAAAAAATTCCTTCTTCTTAAAAAAAGTTGTGGATTTTTTTAAATTTTTCCCTTTTGGGAAGGTGTGCGCCCCCTCGTCCGCCCCTTAACCGCGAAAGAAGCGTTTTCCGCGTTTTTCGCGGCTTGTTTTATTGGCTTTGAACGTTCGCGGTCAAAAATAAGGCTTTAGACCAAAGAATAGCCCGTCTCGGCGCTGATCTTGGGCGGATCTGTACCGCCTTCCCCAAAAATAAAAGCGACCTAACCGACCCCCTCTTACAACATAAACGACATTATGTTGTAAGAGGGGGTCTTAACGATATTAAAGCGAATAAAGATACGGTTTCGTAAAATCAAAAACGGCTTTACGATCGTCGAGCTGATCGTCGTGATCGCGTTTATCAGCGTCGTCGCCGCGATCGCCTTTGACCTCTTATTATTATTCTCGTAATAAAGCCCGCCAAGGGTTTTATAAATCGTCCCTAAAAGCGGAGCGTTAAGCTCGCGGGACAAAAAAATTTTTATTACAAGGAGGAAAAAAACAATGATTCGTTTTTTCCAAAAGCTTAAAGCCAAAAAAGGCTTTACCCTCGTCGAACTGATCGTTGTAATCGCGATCATCGGCGTACTCGCGGCGATCCTTATCCCTACGATGTTAGGCTATGTAACGAACTCGCGCGTTACTTCGGCGGACTCGACCGCGTCGTCCCTCGCGAAGGAGGTCGATAACTTCTTCACCGAGGCGGACACCAATAAGTACGGTATGAAGAGAGCGAGCGCGGCGGCGACCTTTATCTTCTCGATCGATAAGGGCGAATGGACCGGCTATCTTATTGAGGCGGGCGCTAAGATGGGCGATAGCTTCAGCGGTTCCGGCTCCGATGTAAAGTGGACGGAGGTCAAAACGGCGGCTAAGTACAAGTCTACCAACAGCAAGTCCGACGCGAAGGGCAATGGGATCGATCTGATCACGATCAGCCTCGCGAAGCTCTTCCCGGATATCCAAACCGGCTATATCGAGGCGTTTGTTTCGGCGGGTCACTGCGTAGCGCTTGCTTACACGGCGGATTCTTCTACGGTAGGCGATGGAAGTGCCTCACAGCTCGGCGATCTTTATGCCGATTATAAAACGGCAGCGGCTAAAAAGTTGACCGATCTTACCGCGATCACCACGACCACCAACAAGTGGGACGGTAGCAACGCGGGTGTAGCCGGAGACGATAGTGTTAATGGTAAGTGGGCAGGTTTGATCGTAGGCACTTCTCCCAAGCTCACGATGTCTGTTTCTTAATGACGCGTATCGGTCATCGATACGACCCGTTTTACCGAGGGCGGCTCTCCGCGCGGTAAGACAAGACGTACATAACGTAACGGGTATAAAATATCCCCCTCTCGCGAGAGAGGGGGATATTTTTGGGGGTTAGGTGAGGTATTGGCGGGTGTACTCGGTCTCCTCAAAAACGAGCCCGTTCGGCGTCTCGGTGATCAATAAGACGAGCGGCATGGGCGTTTCGTCGAGTAAGCCCATTTTGCCTTTTTCGGGGTCGTGGTGTTGGAGGGCGAGGAAATCTCGACCCCAGCATTGAGAAAGCCGTTGCGCTTTTTCAAAGCTGAAATGCTTACTTTTACAATATTTTTGGATCTCATCTGACCAGTCGTCGAATAATTTACACATGGGGTTACTCCTTTCCGAAGGTTGATGATTTACCTTTTGAATTATATATAGCGCTTACTTCTTGCGAAAAATGCTTTAATATTCGCTTGTCGCCGTCCGAGGGGAGTAAACAAAGCATTGTTACGCCGGGGTGGGTATGCCCGCTCCATTTATATCCTTCCTTTGAAAGGCGCTCCGCCTCGTCGGTATCGATATTCACTTTAAAGACATTTCCGCGAATGATGAGCCGCTTCTTTCCTTTGGTAAACATCGCGAATTCATCGCCCGTTTTTGCGGTGAGCGCGGATAGATCCGCCATATTTACCGATCTCCTCGGAACGATCACGCGGCTGTCGTACTCGGGAAGCTTCTCCAAAAGCCTGTTTTGGCGATTATTCAGCGATACGTCAAACATAATGATCGCGTTGGGGTTGCCCTTTCCCGTATGTTTTTGCTCGATCGGAAATTCGATTGACGAGATCGTCATTATATCACTCTCCGCTTTTATTATAGCTTTACTTTCCCGATTTGTCAATGTTTTTTGTAAAAAAAGACCGCCGCGTTGGAGTCGCGGCGGTTGTCGTGTCCTTGCGTGAGAGCATGGACGACCTCTACATCATTTTTGCTGTCCCTGCTCGCGGGTGTGATCTCCGATTACATAAGCGACAAATTCCGGCGGCGCTAAGTCGGCAAAGACCCTCGCGAATTTGGAGCGGGGTCTTTTTTGACCCCCTTGTAGAAGCGTTGAGTTTTCTAACTCTTTCCTATTTACATTATAGCTTATTTTCCCCGGATTGTCAATACTCATTTGGGAATTTTCTAAACGCCGAGAGATCAACCGTCGGAAATAAGTATAAAAAAACACCCGCAGTTGATTTTCGAAAGGAAACTGCGGGTGTTCTTTTTTCCTCGGTGAGATAGCATGCACGAAATTTGCTCGCTTTCGTTTTGCTAATGTTATTATACCCCATTTTCTCCGTTTTGTCAATACCCTTAAAGAAAATTATATCTGCTGTCCGAATTTTCGGAGCGCGCGCCGCATAAGCTCATAGTCCGCCCGATAAAACGGCGTGGAGGCGGCGACGCTGTCAAAGCGATAAAACTCGACGATAAAATAGACCGACGAATAGTCGTCGCTGTAATAAAACGTGCATTGCAAAAATTCGTTTTTTGAGGCGTAATAGTTGACCGGCTCGAGCGCGAGGAGCGCCTCGGGGCTTTCGTTTAAGAGCGGGATCAGCTCCTCGAGCTTTTGCGGCGTATACTGGACTTTTTTCTTTTTGGGGAGCGCCTCCGCCGCTTTTTGCGCCTCCGACTTAAAAAGCTTTTTCCGAAAGAGCATTTTGATACGACCCCTTTCTTCCCGGTGTATAAAATCGGACTGCCCGCGCGGAGCAGTCCCGATTTACGGAGCGGATTGTTACATCGACGGCTGAGCCAGCTCGTTGATGTCGTTTTGAACGATCGCGACGAGGGCGATTGGGAGGATCAGCCCGAGAATGATGTAAAGAACCTTATTGTCCTTTTCGGGTAGTCCTCTCTGAGCGCGAATGGCGTTGAGGTTTGAGTCCGCGCAGAGGGCGAAGATGATGTTCCCAACGTAGAAGAAGAGGAGAATAAACTGGATGATCGGGTCGACGAGGCTCTTATGTCCCTCGTTGTGGAGCGCGTTCATCGTCTTCCAGTACCAGACGAGCGAATAGATCCCACAGGTCACGATACTGAGTAAGATCACGGTAACGACGTTTTTGTTTTCGAGCATGGATAAAATCCCCCTTTAAATTTTGTGCGCCGTTCTTTCCGCGCGAAACCCGACGACACCTTTCCTTCTCATTATATAATAGGAAGGTGTGGTTTGTCAACCCTTTTTGAGTAAAAGTCGATTTTTGTTTTATTCGGCTTTCCCGCCTTCGTTGTCGCCTCCAACATATTTCCTCTTTTTTTGTATAATTTTAACAATTTTTTCGATTTTGGCAGGGAAATATTATAAAAAGTATTGCATTTCCGTGAAAATATGGTAAAATAAAAGTAGGTCGAGTTTGCCGTCCCGATGGGCGCGTCGACCTTCCGAAAAAAGTAAGCCGCTCATCTCGCGGTCGGAAAGGAATGGTTATTATGAAAATTTTGTATGCAGCCAGCGAGGCTCAGCCGTTCGCGGCGTCCGGCGGACTGGCGGACGTAGCGGGCTCGCTCCCGAAGGCGCTCGTCGAGGCGGGTCACGAATGTATGGTCGTTATGCCGTATTACGTGAATACGATCAAGCCCGAGGTACGCGAAACGTTTGAGTATGTGACGAATTTTTATGTTCCGGTCGGCTGGCGTTCCCAGTATTGCGGGGTCTTTACGACGACGTTAAACGGCGTTGTATACTATTTTATCGATAACGAGTATTATTTTAAGCGCGATTACGGGCTTTACGGCTATTATGACGACGCGGAACGCTACGCGTTCTTTTCACGCGCGATCCTCGAGATGCTCGAGCATCTCGAGATCAAGCCCGACATCATCAATTCCAACGACTGGCAGACCGCGCTCGTCCCCGTATACTATAATATCTATTATAAGTATCACCATAATATGTGGGGGATCAGGAACGTCTTTACGATCCATAATATCGGCTATCAGGGTCAATACGGCTTAGAGCTGACCGAGGAGATCTTCTCGATCCCGCGTCATTTAAGCTCGATCATCGAGTATGACGGCGACGCGAACCTCATGAAGGGCGCGATCGAGATGGCGGATAAGGTGACGACCGTTTCGCCGACCTACGCCAAGGAAATTCTCAATCCGTGGTTCTCTCACGGGCTCGACCGTACCCTTAATTCCAAGCAGTATAAGACCTGCGGCTTTTTAAACGGGCTCGATACCGATATGTATAACGCGGCGACCGATAAAGAGATCGCGGCGACCTTTAAGCCCGGGAAGATGGCGGGGAAGCAAAAATGCCGCGAGGCGCTATTAAAAGAGGCGGGGCTGCCGCAATGCGACGTTCCCGTTATGGGGATCATCTCGCGTCTCGTTGAACATAAGGGATTTGATCTGATCAAGTGCGTGCTGGACGAGATCGTCTGCTCGGGGATCAAGGTCGTCGTTCTCGGCTCGGGCGAGAAGCAGTATGAGGATTTCTTCTATTTCATGCAGAATAAGTACCCCGAGGCGGTGAGCTTTAAGTGCGGCTATATCCCGTCCTACGCTAAGATGATCTACGCGGGCGCGGATATGTTCCTGATGCCGAGTAAGAGCGAGCCTTGCGGCTTGGCGCAAATGATTGCGCTCCGCTATGGGACCGTCCCGATCGTCCGCGCGACGGGCGGCTTAAAGGACTCGATCCCCGATTACGGCGAGGAGAGCGGCGAAGGGATCGGCTTTACCTTCCAGTCCTATAACGCGCTCGATATGCTCGGCGCGATCAACCGCGCGAAGGAGGTCTTCGCGGATCAGGCGGCTTGGAAAAAGCTCGTCGAGCGCGGTATGAAGCGCGACTTTAGCTGGAAGCAGTCGGCGAAGCTTTACATCGGGCTTTACGAGGAGCTTTGCGGCTGGGAGCAGTAAACATCTTGATAAAAGAAAATCTCGCGCCTGTCCTGTTTTGGGCAGGCGCGGCTTGTAGGCGAGAAAAGCGCCGAGAGGAAGGCTCGCGTGATCTGTCGGGTCATCACTTTCGGACTTTACGGAAGGGTTCGCCTAGCGGCAGACGGAGAAGGTCGTCGCTTTTTGAGCGCCCGCCGGGGCGCACACCTTCCATAAAAGGTCAAGCAAAAAAATCAAGCGAAAGGGGAGAGGAAGTTGAAGATCACCATACTCGGCTGTGGGTTCGGGACGGCGCTGTCCGTCCTTTGGGATCAATGCGGTCACGAGGTTACGGCTTGGACAAAATATGCGGAGGAGATCGAGGAGATCCGTAAAAACGGCGAGCATAAGCGGCTCTTACCCGGGGTCGCCGTCCCCGAGCGGATCCGCTTTACGACCGATATTTCCTGTGTTAAGGGCGCGGACGTCGTGGTCTTCGCGATCCCGTCGCGTTTCGTCCGCGAGGTCGCCCAAAAGGTGAAGTCCGCGATCGAGCCCGAGACGATCGTCTTAAACGTCGGGAAGGGCTTTGAGGAGGGGACGAATAAGCGGCTCTCCGAGGTGCTTCGCGAGGAGCTGAGCGAAAGCCCGATTGTCGTGATGGCGGGACCCTGTCACGCCGAGGAGGTCGGGCGCGGTATCCCGACGAGCGTCGTTTTCGCGAGCGAAAACGAGGGGTGCGCCGAATACGCGCAGGAAAAGCTCCAGACCGAGAGCTTTCGTATCTATATCAACGACGACATCGCGGGCTGTGAAACGGCGGCGGCGCTCAAAAACCCGATCGCGCTCTGCTGTGGGATCATCGAGGGGATGAAGCTCGGCGACAACACGACGGCGGCGCTCATGACGCGCGGTCTCGCCGAGATCACAAGGCTCGGGACGGCGATGGGCGCGCGGTGGGAGACCTTCACGGGGCTGGCGGGGGTCGGCGACCTCATCGTGACCTGTACCTCCAACCATTCCCGTAATCACCGCGCGGGTATCCTGATCGGCGAGGGCGTACCCGCCGAGGAGGCGATCCGCCGCGTCGGGACGGTCGAGGGCTATGGTTGTACAAAGATCGCCTATGGGATCGCCGAGCGCCTCGGCGTCCGCGTCCCGATCATCGAACAGCTCTATCAAATTTGCTACGGCGGGCTTCCTCCGGCGGACGCCGCCCGCGCTCTTATGGGTCGCCCCCAGCGCCACGAGAAGGAGCAATACTGGAATACCTAAGCCGATCCGCAAAAATCCCGAAAAATTTTTAAAAAAGCTATTGACAAGCGCGGCGGAATTTGATAAAATAATATGGTATCGAGACGCGCCGGATCAAACCGTTACCGTCATATCGGGGAAAAGCGGCGGCTCTCAGAGGATCAGCGATAGTTAAGGAGGTGCCGACCCATGGCAAAATGCGAAATCTGCGGTAAGGGTGTTGCGTTCGGGATTGCCGTTTCTCACTCTCACAGACGCACGAACAGGACCTTTAAGCCGAACGTTCAAAAGGTACGCGCGATCGTAAACGGGACTCCCTGTCGGGTAAACGTTTGCACCAGATGCCTTCGTTCCGGTAAGGTACAGCGCGCGAATTAAGCTTGAACCGAATAAACGAGATCCCTTTCGTATGAGACGAAAGGGATTTTTGCGTTTGGTTTTCCTTAATATTCCGGCGATTTCTCGGTAAAACATTCATTTTACATAATTGTTGAACGGCGCAGAGAAAACGATTTACCTATAGCTTGTCTAAAGCCATATTAAAGTTTAGGTCAAGCCTTTTCAAAGGCTTGTGGGGGTGTGGGGGCAACGCCCCCGCTCTCAAAGTCTCTCAAAGTCTCTCTAAGTCCCCAAAATCTTTTTTCTCTTCGTTCTCTTTCATTCTCTCTTCGTACCCCCTAAAAAATCTCCTCCGAGTCGAGGAGGACGGTAAACGGACCGTCGTTCAAAAGCGCGACCTTCATATCCGCGCCGAAGATACCCGTTTCGACGACGGGGACTTCCGCGCGGCAAGCGGCGACGATCCGCTCATAAAGCCGCTTGGCGTGGTCGGGCTTTCCCGCGCCCGTAAAGGACGGGCGATTTCCCCTTTTACAGTCCGCGTAGAGCGTGAACTGGGAGATCAGGAGCAACCCCCCGCCCACGTCGCCGAGCGAGCGGTTCGTCTTACCGTCCTCGTCCTCAAAGATCCTGAGTCCGACGAGCTTTTTCACCATTTTCGCCGCGACCGCCTCGTCGTCGCGGTCGGCGATCCCGATGAGGACGAGATAGCCCGTCCCGATCGCCCCGGTGACGCTCCCGTCGACGGTACAGCTCGCTTCCTTTACGCGCTGGATCAAAAATCGCATTGTATCAAAACCTTTCGTTTTCGTCTTTTTCTTTTTGTGAAGGCGTGCCGCTTTCGCCCGCTTTTTTACGCGGCGGGAAACGCTTTAACAACAGCATGGCGCAAACGCCCGTAAAGCTCCCCGTGACCCCGCCCAAGAGGAGCAGGATCGGGTAATAGGCGAATACCGACGGCGACCCGAGGAGGAGCGCGGCGGCGCAAAGCTGACCGAGGTGGTGAAACGCCGCGCCGACGATACTGTTGAGCCAGATCGCCCGCTCGGGGATCGCCCGCTTTAAAAGGAGCATCGCGACCATACAAAACGCCGCGCCCGCGAAGCTGTAAAAAAGGGCGGTCGGGTTTCCCGCGATCAGAGAGCCGAGGATCACCCGCGCCGCGAGGATCGCGGCGGCTTCGCCGACGGAGAAGCGATAGACCGCGATCAGGGTCACGATATTCGCCAGCCCGAGCTTTAGCCCCGCGATCGGGAGGGGGAGCGGGATCGCCAGCTCGACGACGAAGAGGATCAGCGCTACGGCGGCTAAGAGCGCGAGACGGGTCAGCTTTTCGGTTTTGATCGGGATCACGCCCTTTCCGCGCCTGTTACGGTTCAAACGGGGATAAATTTCCCGCCGGTCACCATAATAAATATAGCACATTTCGCCTTTTTCGTCAAGGGTCGTGAAACGGCGAAAAATTCCGACCGAACCCGCTTTTTCCTCATTTACCGATAACTATACGATTGACATTTTCGGCGGGTTGTGATAAAATAATCTTGTACCGGCGGAGAGCTTCCGATCCGGGATAAAATATGTCGGACATAACGGGACCGACGGTCTCGTTAAAATAAAACAAAAACGGAAAGGAATGGTTTTTATGGGACATCTTACGGGAAAAACGGCGATCATTACCGGCGCGGGTCGCGCCGTCCTAAAGGACGGGAGCTGCGGCTCGATCGGCTACGGGATCGCGACGGCTTACGCCAAGGAGGGCGCGAACCTCGTCATCACGGGGCGTAACGTTAAAAAGCTCGACGACGCGAAGGAGGAGCTCGAGCGGCTCTACGGGATCAAGGTGCTGACCGTCCAAGCGGACGTAAGCGCGGGGAGCGACAACGAGGCGACCGTCAAAAACGTGATCGATAAGACGATCGAAGCCTTCGGGCGGATCGACGTCCTCATCAACAACGCTCAGGCGTCGGCGTCGGGCGTACCGCTCGCTGAGCATACGACGGAGCAATTCGAGCTCGCGCTGTACTCGGGGCTGTACGCGACCTTCTATTATATGAAGGCGTGTTACCCCTATTTAAAGGAAACAAAGGGGTCGGTCATCAACTTCGCCTCGGGCGCGGGACTTTTTGGGAACTTCGGTCAATGCTCCTACGCCGCCGCGAAGGAGGGGATACGCGGACTGACCCGCGTCGCCGCGACCGAATGGGGGAAGGACGGGATCAACGTCAACATCGTCTGCCCGCTCGCGTGGACGGCTCAGCTCGAGCAGTTCCAAGACAACTACCCCGACGCGTTTAAGGCGAACGTCCATATGCCGCCGATGGGGCATTACGGGAATTCCGAGCTCGAGATCGGGCGCGTCTGCGTCCAGCTCGCGAACCCCGATTTTAAGTATATGACCGGCGAGACGATCACGCTTGAGGGCGGTATGGGTCTCCGCCCGTAAAAGCTTTTTATTTTTAATATTTTGGGGAAGGCGTGCGGCTTCGCCGCCCAAGCGGAGAGCGGCGGACTTGTCGCTCAAAAAAAGACGGCGGGTATCCGCTCCTTCCCCAAAAAATAACACAAAAAAGGAATGAGTATATGTATAAGATCGTAAAAAAGGAAGTCCTCAACCCGACGGTCACGCTGATGGATATTGACGCGCCGACGGTCGCCAAAAAGGCGAAGCCGGGTCAGTTTATTATCCTCCGCGTCGACGAGGACGGCGAGCGTATCCCGCTCACCGTCGCCGGGACGGATCGGGACGCGGGGACGGTACGGATCATCTTTCAGATCGTGGGCGCGACGACCGAGGCGTTAAATCATAAGAAGGAGGGCGAGGCGATCGAGGATTTCGTCGGTCCGCTCGGTAAGCCCTCGGAGCTCGACGGGCTCAAAAAGGTCTGTATCGTCGGCGGCGGGGTCGGCTGCGCGATCGCGCTCCCAATCGCCCGTTATCTCCACGAGGCGGGCTGTGAGGTTCACTCGATCATCGGCTTTAGGAATAAGGATCTCGTGATCCTCGAGGAGGAGTTTAACGCCGCGTCGGCGAAGCTCACCGTTATGACGGACGATGGCTCTTACGGGAATAAGGGCGTCGTGACCGAGCCGTTAAAAGCGGCGCTCGAGGGCGGCGAAAAATATGACGAGGTCATCACAATCGGTCCGCTTATTATGATGAAGTTCGTCGTCGCGACGACGAAGCCCTTCGGCGTTAAGACGACCGTCTCGATGAACCCGATCATGATCGACGGGACGGGGATGTGCGGCGGCTGTCGCCTCACCGTCGGGGGCGAGATGAAGTTCGCCTGTGTCGACGGACCCGATTTTGACGGCTTCGCGGTCGATTTTGACGAGGCGATGTCGCGCGGGAATATGTACGCCGACTTTGAGCGTCACGCGTATGAAAAGACCTGCAATTTATTCAAGGGGGTAGAGTAACAATGGCGAATAAACCGAATATGGCGTTAAAAAAGAACCCGATGCCCGCCCAAGAGCCGAAGGTACGCGCGCGTAACTTCGACGAGGTGACGCTCGGCTACGCCGAGGAAACGGCGATCGACGAGGCGACGCGCTGTTTGAATTGTAAGAATATGCCCTGCGTCGCGGGCTGTCCCGTAAAAATACATATCCCCGCCTTTATCGAGAAGATCAAGGAGGGCGATTTTGAGGCGGCGTATCGGATCATCGCCGAGTCCTCGAGCCTCCCCGCCGTCTGCGGTCGGGTATGTCCTCAGGAGTCACAGTGTGAATCGAAATGCGTTCGCGGGATCAAGGGCGAGCCGGTCGGGATCGGGCGGCTCGAGCGCTTCGTCGCCGATTGGCATAATGCCCACGCGGCGGAGAACCTCGTAAAGCCCGCGCCGAACGGACACAAGGTCGCGGTCGTCGGGTCGGGTCCCTCGGGGCTGACCTGTGCGGGCGATCTCGCCAAGAAGGGGTATGAGGTCGCGGTTTTTGAGGCGCTCCATACGGCGGGCGGCGTTCTCGTCTACGGGATCCCCGAGTTTCGTCTCCCAAAGGCGATCGTAAAAAAGGAGGTCGACGGCTTAAAGGCGCTCGGCGTTAAGATCATGACGAACGCCGTCGTCGGGCGGACGATCACCGTCGACGAGCTTTTTGAGGAAGGGTATGAGGCGGTCTTTATCGGGAGCGGCGCGGGACTTCCCCGATTTATGGGGATCCCCGGCGAGTCGCTCAAGGGCGTTTATTCCGCGAACGAGTTTTTAACGCGGAGCAATCTTATGAAGGCGTATCGCGATGACAGCGCCACGCCGATCTTAAAGGCGAAAAACGTCGCCGTCGTCGGCGGCGGGAACGTCGCGATGGACGCGGCGCGGACGGCGCTAAGGCTCGGGGCGGAGAACGTCTATATCGTCTATCGCCGGAGTATGGAGGAGCTTCCCGCCCGTAAGGAGGAGGTCGAACACGCCGAGGAGGAGGGGATCGAGTTTAAGCTCCTTTGTAACCCGACAAAGATCCTCGGGCGCGAGAACGAGGATCGCCGCGACCCGATGAACGGGACGGTCTCGGGGATCGAATGTATCCGTATGGAACTCGGCGAGCCGGACGAGTCGGGTCGGCGAAGCCCCGTCGAGATCCCGGGGTCGGAGTTTACGCTCGACGTCGACTGTGTGATCATGTCGATCGGGACGAGCCCGAACCCGCTCATCAAGTCGACGACCGAGGGTCTCTCGGTCAACCGACGCGGCGGGATCATCGTCGAGGAGGAAACGGGTAAGACCTCGCGCGACCGCGTTTACGCGGGCGGCGACGCGGTCACCGGCGCGGCGACGGTCATTCTCGCTATGGGCGCGGGAAAAACGGCGGCGGCGGCGATCGATCGTGCGCTGTCGGGCGAATGAGGATACCGATATAAAGTTAAAAACGCGGGAGGCGTAAGCTTCCCGCGTCAGCCTGTCGAAAAACCCCGGATTCGTGAGTGAATCCGGGGTTTTGCGACAGGCTGATCTATATATATGGTATGCCTCGCTCCGGCACATCTTTTCTGCTTCCCGAACTCTGCCCTCACAGCTTACCCCTCGCCGGACAGAGCCGCTATTTTCTCAAAAACATCGTTCCAGTCATACACACGAATGATATTTTCACCCTCTGTCCCTTGATTATACGGCGTGTTAAACAGGAGGACGCGAATGCCGTTTTTCGCGAGGTGAAGCGCAATATCGGATCGGTCGTCGATCATCACATCGACCGATAGCTTGCGGCAGCCGGCCAGCTTATCTTCAAGCGCGTTCTTTTCCGAGCAGAAGAAGATGCCGCGAAAGTGAAATCCGTTTTTTCTCAGCCATTGCCGATAGAGGTATCTGCTGTACGCGCCGAGCGGATCATGTGAGGTTACAAATTTTCTCGCCGTGATCTGGTACGGGATATGTCCGCATTGCCCGAGCTTTTCGACGACCTCGGCGGCGTTTTCTCTCGGCGGCCATTTTCGACAGTACGTGAAGAAGTAGCGCAGACCGAAACGAAACTCCTCCTTTTCGCTGACCCCGAATATTTCGGAGACGCTTTCGCCGCACGGATCAACGGGCTTTCTTTTAAACCACTTCTCCCCGTACCGACAGATATAAGCGGTCATATCGGTCAGTACGCCGTCGCAATCTACGCCTATGATCATTTCTTTCCCTCCGTCTTTGCCGTAAGAATATGCTGTTTTATTTTCTCGGTGATCTCCTCCGCCGTTTGACCTTCGGGTGAGATCGGTGCTCCGAAGGTGATACGGATCGAATATTTTCGGAAGCGCTTCCAATCGAAGACGCGCGGGATCGATCGGTTCGGCGGGAAGACCTCGCGTGCGCCGTCGATACATACGGGGATAATTTTAACGCCCGAATCAATGGAAAGCGTCGCCGCGCCCAGCTTCAATTCCCCGAGCCTTCCGTTCCGCGACCGAGTCCCCTCGGGGTGAACGATCAGGCTGTATCCTTCCTGTGAAATACATTCGAGCGCCCGCTTCATCGCGGGAGCGGAATTTCCGCTCCTATGGACGGGGATCCCGCCCATAAAGATCACGCCCTGCCGATAGATCTTCTTCTCAAATAAATAATCCGCCGCGATACTGCATATGCGCTGTTGTATCGTATCGTCGAGATGACCGATGATCCACATACCGTCGAAGTGGCTTTCATGATTGGGACAGAAGATATAATTTTGGCTCGGGTCGATATTTTCACGTCCGACAACCTCAAATTTCCACATTCGGTCGGAGAATTTTATGAAGCGGCGGAAGTTCCGACGATCTTTTTCCGTTTGACGGATCGGATAATGAGAAGCGTCGGTCTCAACGGTAGTTTGATTTCTTTTTTCGACGATCGAGATCATTTCTCCGATCGTGATATTCTCGTGGAGCTCGGACTCGACCGACCCGCCGAATCGCTCATCCAAAGAAGCGCAAAGCTCGAAGATACTCAGCGAATCCATGCCGATGTCCTCCTTCAGCCGAAGCTTATCGTTTAACGGGAAATCATCGTCCGTCTCCCGCAAGCTTTTGACCAGATCATATACGGCGTCCGCCGCGCTTGATCCGATTTTGTTCGGCTCGGATCTCTTTTCGGAAGGCGAGATCGTGTCGGTATCGGAAATTTCAAGACAAAACCGCTTTACCTTCCCGACAGAGGTACGAGGGATCTGCGGTATGAAATGAATGCCGGAAAGCTTATATATGGCGGGCGAACGGCGGGATTCCTCCTCAAAAAGAGAGACCGTCTTTTCCTTCTCCGCGTCGGTGTAATTTTGATCGGCGATAAATAAATGGATCTCATCGTAAAGCTCGCCCTCGCAGAGCATTCCTCTGGACGCGATATCGTGATCGGGGATCTTGGATATGTAATAGTCGTCCACGTCGGCGGGAGAGACCTTCTTCCCGTTGGATAAAACGATGCTTTCCTTTATTCTTCCCGTGACGTGAAGTCCGCCCTTTTTGTCGATATACCCGTAATCGCCCGTTTTGAAAAAGCCGTTCTCAAAAGCCGCCTCGGTAAGATCGTCTTGTCGGAAATATCCCTTCATCATCAGCTCGGAGCGGACGATGATCTCCCCCGTCCCGCTTTCGTCGGGGTCTTTGATCCGAATTTCGATCTCGGGGTGTCGATCGACCTTCCCTACGATGTCGGCGGGGTATCGGTCAAAAATACCCGACGCCGCGATCGGTACATTCGTCTCGGTCGCGGCGTAGAAGTTATCCCATACCAGACCGAGATCCAGAAAAAACTCCGCCGTTTCGGGCTTACAGGGAGAAGCGCCCGTCCCAAGCCCGAAGATGTTTGAGCCGAACACTTCCTTGATGATCCCGTGAAACAATTTCCTTCCGAAATTGATACCGAATCGCCTTCTGAAAAATCCCGAGACTTTAAAAAGAAAGGTGAGGACGGCGTAAACGACTGCGCCCTTCGCGCGGATCGCCGCGCGTATTTTTTGCTCCATTACCTCGTACACCTTCGGTACCATTACAAAGCAATGCGGCTCGAATTTTTGAAGCCCGGATTGTAATTTGGTGGAGTCCACGTTCTCGATAAAGCCGATCTCACTGCCTGTCAGATAAAACGTGAGCGCGCTCGTAAATCCTGCGATATGATTGAAGGGGAGCACCAACAGGTACTTCATCTGATCGTGAAGTCCCGCAAGGCGCTCAACGACCGTTCTTGCCTTTAAAACCGACCCGTAAGGGATCTTTACGCCCTTCATTCCGCCCGTCGTCCCCGAGGAATAAATGATCGCCGCCACGTCAAATTCGGGGTCGGGGGTAGCTTCCCGCGTGAAAGAAGCCGCGCCTTCGTTCGGGAAGGCGGTCAAGGTAAGCCCTTTATCGAGAGAAAAACAGGGGAGCTTTTGCGTGAACGCGCGGTTTAGCCGGGCGTATTCCTTTTCGGAGGCGAACAACGCGCGAATATCCGAAAAATCGAGCAGTTTTTCTACTTCCTCCGACGGGAGGGAGACGTCGATCGGTACAACGGTGATCCCCGAGTACATCAGCGCGATCCCCGTACAGACCGTCCACGGCGACTGAGCGGAGAGGATCGCCGCCCGATCTCCCCGCCTCAGACCGATTTTGGGGAGAGCGTCGGACACATTCTTCGCGAAATCTCCGACCTCCCGAAATGTGACCCGATCCTCCGAGCCGTCGGCTCTCATATAGGTGGCGGACGTTTTTACGCCGTATTTTTCGGCGAGCGTGTCCACCTTTTGCTTGTATGCGTCGTAAAAAGTCTCCATATTGTCTGTTCCTTTTCTGTTGGTGATCGAATGCGCTTTTGTGCAATTTCGTTTTGTCGCTTCGGCTTATCGGGCACAGAAACAAGAACCGACAAAATCGTTACTCCTATTGTACCATAGTTCCGCTTTATTTGTCAATCTTTTCATATCGAAAGCTCGACAGCGTCTGATCGATCCGATAGCGAGCGTTTTACTTCTCGCCGTCCAAGGCGGCGTTCCGCTACTCCGAATGAACGATTCTGCCCTTGTCCCTGCGGCATAGGTGCTGTTCGCCATAAGTCCGTCGTCGTTATCGAGCGATACGATCGCCTTGCCCTCGGTTAAGGAATTGAGCTTCGTGTCGATCGCCGACATCGCTTTCACAATGGAGGTGCCGATTGCAGGACAGCAACGAATATGACACAGCCGATTACAGAACTGTTCCCAAACAACACGAAAAATGCCTTCCGCATTGTGAACCACCCCATCGAAAGGATACAATTTATTTAGTTGTGTTAAGGCAGTATTATATTTTCATCACCACGTCCACAAAAAACTCCCCCTCGCTGTTATAAGCCCGCATCGTTCCGCCGTGTTTTTCCGCGACGGCGGCAATGGACATCAGCCCCGTTCCCGTGCCGCCGCGCTTGGTCGAGCGGTATTCGCTCCCGCTTTTGAGCGTTTTCCCGTCAAAGCTGTTGGTGGAGACAATATACAGCTCGTTCGCCCGAATTTCGGTGGTGAGGTTGAAGTACCGCCGCTCTTTCGAGATCGCGGAACATGCGTCGATCGCGTTTTCCATTAAGTTCCCGAAAAGCGCCGCCATATCCAACTCGGATACCGTGAGCGGTTCGGGAAGCTCGATATGCCAGTCCACCTTTATCTCCTCGCTCTCCGCGATGCTGTGATAATAGGCGAACAGCGCGTTCAGGGCGGCGTTGGCACTGTAATTCACCGCCGAGCTTTCGGAGAAGCGCTGTTCATATTCCGATAAATAAGCGCGGATACTCTCGGTATCCCCCTTCTCGGCGAGCCCCGCGAGCAGCCGCACCGACTGTCTGAAATCGTGCCGAAGCCGCCCCGTCTGTTTTACATATTCCTGTAATTCGCGGAACTGCCGCGCCTGCATCTCCATAAGGATCGAGCGCTTTTCCAAACGAGCGCGTTCGATCAGAATGATCGCGCCGCGATAAAAAAGAACGTAGATCGAGATCAAAACGATCAGCCCAAAAACCTCAAACGCGGGATAAAGAAATATCAGGCGACTTTCGCGCACGACATCATAGGAAGCCGGCATCGCGAAAATATTAAAAATAAGGAAGACAAACGAAATAGGAACGGTCATAAACCATATCTTTGACAGCCCCGGTTCGTCCACCGCCTTCGAAAAAAGATTACGCGCGGGATAGACGAACGCCGCCGTCAGGGCGCAGGATAATCCCAAATTAACCAGGGACGCGCCGACGGTGAGGGTCTCGGCCTCATTACTCACATACATATCGAAAATCGTGGCGAAATGCGACGGGAAGGTCTGGATCGCGCAAACGCCGACATAGACCGCGAGCGACCTCGACAGGTCGAATTTTACGGTAAGCCTGTACAGAAAAAACATCGCGATCATCGCGGGCAGTATCACAAGATTGATATTGATCCGAAATATCGTCGATACGCTCGCCGCCGCGAACGCGAGAGGAAGGATCACCGCGCAGATAAGCGCCAGCGTTTTTTGCGTCGTGGATTTCATTTGGTTTTTCGCGGGGAGATAACAGGAGATCGCCGATGGTATCAACACAAGGGACTGTATAAAAAGCCCGATCCATTCGTTTGTGAACATAACGCCTCCTATTTCCCGCCGTGCCGGCGACCCGGTAGGCGACCATCGCCCGAGCCGGGCTGACAGCTTCGTATTTTATCGAAATGATAATCTCTCAGCGACTGCTCTATTTTAACGCGGTCGCGTACCTTGATCGGTATCCGCGCGCCGTTGTCGGCGATACAACAATTGTTGTCAAAATCCACGATATGATCCGCGTTTACGGTGATCCCCTTGTTCACCGAAATAAAGCGCGGATCGTTTGTTTGTTCCGCGAATTGCGAAGCGGTCATACGACAGCGAAGCGTCCGCCCGTCCGTCGTCTCGATATTCAGGTAATGCGCGTCGGTGATCGCGCAGACGATCTCGTCGAGCGGTAATCTTACCGTCCGCCGATCGCTGTAAACGTCGATATATTTATTTTGAGAAGGCAATATTTTCAGCGCGTCCGCGAGGACGTCGGCGACGCGCCGCTCGGTAAACGGCTTTTGGATATATTCAAAGGCGTGGCATGAGAACGCCTCGGGCATATGCTCGCCGCTCGAGGTGAGGAAGATCAGGATGCAGCTTTGATCGCGCTCGCGAAGCCTACGCGCCGCGTCCGTCCCGCTCATTCCGCCCATATAAACGTCCATAAACACGACGGAATGATCGCCGCCGTCGAGCGAGCGCAAAAAGCTCTCCCCGTCCGAAAATCCGGAAACCGTAAGCTCCAGCACGTTATCCGCGCCGAATTTACGGCATATTTCGGAAATGCTGTCGATATAGCTTTTTTCGTCGTCTACCACGGCTATCCGCATATCCTCACCCCGCTTTCCTACCTCTTATTCTATTATAGCATATTTTATTGTCGTTTTCAAATCGTTTTTTTAAAAAAACGGCGTTTTAAATTGACGTTCCTGCCAAAAATTTGACGTTCGTGCCAAACGCCTTGATTTGAGCGACTTCACACGATATAATTGATAAATAATTTATTATTTTTATGGCAGGAGTGCGATCTATATGGTAATTTTTAAAAGGGCGATCTCGTTTATTTTGGCGCTTTCGGCGGCGCTGATCGCGGCGCGGGTATGGGGCGTAACGGCTTTTGCGTCGACTTGGCTCTATTATACCACCACGAACCCCGAGAGCGCCGAGCGAAACTATAACGACGGACTGGAATTTTACGGGATCGGCGATTCGCCGACATTCACCAATAACGGTATGGTGAACATCAAAGAGATGTTTAGTATGTATAATTTCGCCTTTCAAAATAACGGAACGCTGATCTTCTCGGGAAGTAAGAGCAGCTCCGATTTCTTCGTCGGCACGAGCTCGTCCTTCATAAATGACGGGATCGTCCAAATAACGGGCGTCTATAACTTCGGCGCTCAAGAGAACGAAAGCTTTATCAACAACGGTACGCTTTATTTAGAGGACATCGCGAGCTTTAACTCGGACGGCTTTGTCAATAACGGGACGGTCGTTGTCCCCGACGATAACGAGATATTTCGCTCTTTTATCGAATCAAAGCTAAACGGTAAGGGGGACGGTCAGGTCTTTACCGCCACCGAGTTTGAAAGTAAGGTCGTTCGCTATATCTTAAAATACGAGGGCTTGAACTGCGACAACTATTGGGATTTTGACAACAGTCAAAATCCGACCACCTATGAATACGCGGCGGCGAACCCCGGGGACGTAACGCTCGCCGACCCGACCCTACCCGGCTATGAATTCCTCGGCTGGACGGGGCTTGACGTTACCGATCCGACAAAGAATTTCACATTTTCCTCCAACGTGCAGCAAGACGTGACCGTTACCGCGCATTGGAAGAAAATCGTTTACAATATCACTTATGACTTGGACGGCGGCGCGTTTTACTATCCCGACCGCGTAAACCATACCTATTCGCGAGGCGATTGTCCCTCGCTCGCTTTGGCGTATAAGACGGGCTATACCTTTACGGGTTGGGTAGACGCGGACGACCCCGACGAAAAGCTTTTAGGCTCGGGGAGCGAATATTACTACCTCCCGCCGTCGACCCTCGGCGATAAGCGCTTTAAGGCGAAGTATATCGCCAACACGGATACCCGTTATAAGGCGACCTGTTATTACGAAAATTTAAGTGGCGGCTATGACAAGACGGAATATCTCTTCGCGGGACAAACAAACGAGACGGCTTTGATAACGCCCGATCTTTATGGGAAGGACGGCTTTACCTACGACAGCGAGAACGCCCAAAACGTTCTTTCCGGCGTGATCGCGGCGGACAGCTCCCTCGAGCTGAAGCTTTACTTTAAGCGTAACACATACACGATCACTTATAAAAGTCAGGACGGGTCTCAAACGCTTTATACCGCCGAAAGGAAATACGGCGAAAAGGTCGGCGCATATAAGGGGGAGATTCCGACCAAAACGTCCGACGACGACCTGTACACCTTCCGTTTTGATAATTGGGCGAAGGATGAGCCGAACCGCGATTTCGGATACGACATGAGCGATGTGCCGGTATCGGAGAATGTGACATACTACGCGGCGTTTAAAGCAGTCCGCGATACGAGCGTTGTTATTGTGAAATGGCTCACGGACGAGTGCGAGGGCTTTAAAAGCTATCCCGAAGAAGCGCGTATTAAAGCGGGTTCAGACTATACGGTATCCCTGGAGCTTGAAAACGAAAATTACTACGTCGGAACTCCCCGGTGGTCGTTAGGATTCAAAATGGCTCATGTTTATTGGTACGATGTCGAGACGGGAGAGCATGGGGTCGATTATACTATGGAGAAGGATAGCTTTGACGAGCCCGTTACCATAACCATACCCAATATTAAACAGGATATTTATATTAAGCTTGTGGCTCATTATCATGAGGAACACGACTTCTCCGAGACAGACGATACCATAATCAAAAACGGGAATTGTGTGACCGACAGCGTTGTTCGCCACTTTTGCTACAAGTGCGGCAAAACCTATGACGAAACCGTTTCCGCAGATGGACATAAGCCCGGCGAGACGTTTGAAAAGGACGAGGTGACGCATTGGAAAATATGTGCTATCTGTGAAGAAAAAATCGAAAAGGCGGTTCACACTCCCGACAGCGGTGTCGTCACTCACGAGCCTACTCA
This sequence comes from Roseburia sp., assembly GCA_023666265.1. Taxonomy (GTDB): domain Bacteria; phylum Bacillota; class Clostridia; order Oscillospirales; family Ruminococcaceae; genus Ruminiclostridium_E. The sequence goes on along the minus strand of JAMPCH010000002.1, from coordinate 65,190 downwards.
TAATTCGACCGGCACAAAAACTTATACTTGTACCGTGTGCGGATACGTTACAAAAAGAGAGACCTTGGCGGTGATCCCCCATTCCGCCGAGGGCGGCTGGGAAAGCGACACGATCGATCACTTTAAGCTTTGCTCCTGCGGCGAGCGTATGGAGACCGCGAAGCATACGCCCGATCACGGGACAATCACGGTCGAGCCGACCTATACGACCGAGGGGCGGATTGAGTACCGCTGTACGGTCTGCGCCCGCCTTATGGGAGAAGGATCGGTCGCGCCGCTCGGTCACAAGGTCGAAGCCGAATGGCAAAACGACCTTTCCGCGCATTGGCATAACTGCGAATGCGGAGAGATCCACGATTTCGGCGAACACGTTTCCGACGGGGGCGTCGTCATAACCGAGCGGACATATACGGATTGGGGCGAGACGGTTTATTCTTGTGAAATTTGCGGATACCTCCTTTCTACCGTAAAACAGCCGCCGTTAAGTCATAAGGGGATCACCGTTGACTGCGAGTGGGAGAAGGACGAGAGCGGGCATTGGATCGCGGGCTGCGGCTGTGGAGAAATTCACGAATTTGCGCCGCATACCTCCGATAACGGGACGATAACGCTCTACCCGACTTACGAGGCGGGCGGCGCGAAGGAATATCGCTGTACGATCTGTGGGTATCTCCTTAAAACGGAGGACATTCCCGCGCTCGCCAGACCCTCCGCGCCGATCACGCCGAACGTCCCAAGCAGACCTTCAAGCGTAACGGATCGACCGGATCAAGCCGAACCGAGCGAACCCGACCTTTCGGAAACGGACGAGCCGACTGAACCCGATCGCCCTGAAGCAAGCGGAGCCGACCGCCCCGAAACGCCCGAAAGCGATGCTCCTTCCACCAAGGACGAGACCGATCAAAGCGATGAAAAGGATAAAGCCTCGGCGGTCGACGGCGACACGTCGGAAACAGACCGCTCCGAAAGCGGCACGACGACCGAGGACAAAAGCGACGAAAGCGTCACCACAACGAACGAGAGCGCGGCGAACGCGGTAAGCATTCGCGACGATAACCCCGCGACGGGCGTCGCGGGAGCGTGTCCGTCTCTGGTATTGCTGCTGATCACTGTCGTGTTCGCGACCGGGCGTAAAAAGAAATGAAGCAAATCATCCGCATCGATTCTCTTGCGGATCCAAACGACTTGACCGCGATCACGATCAAAGGCGCTATAAGCACGATCATTCACAAATATGACAAGAACAAGAATACTCTTGTCCTGACGATACGGAGGTAAAGCATGAAAAAAATCATAAAAACTTTTTTGGGGATTTGTGTGATCTTGACGGCGTTATCGGGCTGTCGAAATGAGACGCGGGATGTAAACGCTCTCTATGAATCGGCGGTAAGAGACGCGGCGTTCGCCGACGAGGACGAGATACTGCCGCTGGTATCGCTCGTCGAAAGAGATGAAATGACAACGTGGCGGGACGGAAAGGTGCTACTGCTAACGTGGCATAACTACCCCGACAGTTATCCCGAGGGAGAGAACGTCACCGTTACGTGGGGACCCGTATGGACATTCACCGATAAAGAGATCGCGTCTTACGGCGACGAGCTGAGCAAAGCCGACGACCCCGAAATGCGGCTGAAACAGCTTATCGCGTTTGCGCCCGATTCCGAACATTCCACCGTAACGGGCTTTTGGGTAAGTCCCGAGAACGTAAAACGCCCCGCCTATCAAAACGACCCGACGGTGGGAAATATGACGACCGCTCTCGGTGAGAATGTCGACGAGGAATTTAAGGCGTGGTTCGACGAGAATATTCTTTGGTCGTATTATTACGGCGAGTTTCCGTGGACAAGGCTCGGCTACACCTACGATTGGGCGGACAACGGCACGGAATACGGGCTTACGGAATTTATCGTGGAAAGCGGCGCGGAGGTAACGGTGGAATTCACCGAGACTACGAGCGAGTTTTTGAGCAGGATCACGAATTAATGATAACCCTTCTTTGCGCTCTTGCAATTCTTTTTGGCGGATATTTTATTTACGGTCGGCTTGCCGAACGTGTATTCAAGCCCGATGACCGCGACAAACCCGCTCCGCCGAAACACAAACGGCGGTAATACAAAATCCCTTGCAAGGCTTTAGGCTTTGCAAGGGATACTTGTGTTATATTAGTTGCGCGATAAAATAGAATTTGCTTGGCTCATGATATCATGTTTCAGCACAAATGCTCTATTGCTTTATAAACTCTTTTATTTTTGAATCAATATTTCCATAATCCACTTTATTCCAATCAGATACATCAATTTCGAGCCGTTTATCGCCCAAATCAAATTCTGTCTGATGTATGGCAACTTTCCTATATGTTTCAAGATCATTGTAAACGCCATGACTTAGCCCTATATGACGTTCTTCCGTCTTTTCCCTATTAATAAATCTTTGATGCAGAAGTTCCAACGGGGCATTCAAAAATATAGTCATAGATTCATAATTATATTTCTCTGAGAGTGAAAGTATTATATCTTTTCCCTGATTTGTAAAGTTGCTCTCCAAACAAAAGTCCACTCCACTTTTCATCAGGCATTCCGCAAAATGAAATAATAGCTTATATGCACATGCACCATAATATTGTGTTTGCTCAACTGTATCAGCATTGAAATGTAATCCGTCATGCATAACTTCTTTTATTGAATCCTTGCTTATGACAGGAAGTTTCAAAGAATTAACGAGATGTTTGGCATATCTTGATTTTCCTGTTGCCGATGCGCCTGCAATCAAAATGAGTTTGTTCATTCCTATAAGCCACCTCTCTTAATACCGATTTATCCCTTTGTTGATATTTTAATTATACCATATTTTCGAGCAAAGTCAATAGCAAATTTCCAAGCTCTATGACAACCCAAAGGAGGTTTTTTCTATGTGATGTCGTACAATAAAACTTGACACAACCGCCACAAACAAGCAATAATAAAATCGGAAAGGATTTGATCAAAAACAGGAACAGTAAAACAATATAAGGCTCACGGAATAACAAAATCCGACCGAGAATCGCAAAAATCGGACGATCTGTTAAAGCGTGATTTCACGGCAGAAAGGCTCTGCGAAAAATGCGTCACGGACTTCACAGAGGCGCCCGCGAAGAACGGAAAATTGTACGTTTCGACGATTTTTGACTGTTACGATTTATTTGTGGAAGGGATCTCGCCGGCGGATCATATGCGAGCCGAGCTATGCGTCCAAACCGTAGAAAGTGCGTGCCAAAGCTTTGGGAAAATACGCGGTGCGATTCTCCACTCGGATCGCGGAAGTCAGTACATAAGCGAAAAATATCGCCGTTCGATCGCGGGTTTCGGAATAGGCCAAAGCATGAACAGCGCCGGTGGGAAATGCCATGATAACGCCCGTTGCGAAAGCATGTGGGCGCGGATAAAGGAAGAGCTGTTCTATTTGCGCGGACGCAAATCTGAAAATTTTACGGTCGATGAGCTGAAAAACCTTGTCCGGCGCTGCTTCATGAGTTACTGGAACGATCGGCGAATTTGCTCGGCGATTGGCGGGATACCGCCCGCCGAAAAGCGTCGCCGCTACTACGCAGCATTAAGATCCACCGCGTGACTTGACGGTAGTGTGTCCGGCACTGCACAATAGCCACTTAGCTTCGCTCTGTGAATATTGCGCGATTCCACAAAAATCTCGAACTCTTTGAGAAAATTGTGTCAAACTATATTGACAAAATCAGTTTATTTCCGCGATTCTGCAAATGCTCGCGCTGATGGCAATGTACCTGTTTACACTCTCGCTCATTATTTATTTTTTCAAGCTGAACCACATTTCGTCGTTCGGGCTGTTTGCGGCGGTGTTCGTCGTTGCGGCGGGCGTGATGACCTGTTCGCTCAGATCACCCTCCATGTGGGCGTTTCCGATGGCGAATACGATCGTTTGGTTACATTATGAGGAGATTTTGAGCAGCGAGATCTTCCCGATCTGGTGTTCTTACGCCTATTTCGCGGCGGCGATCGCGGCGGGACTGATCATAAACACGGTCACGGTAAAACGATTGCAATTTTTTAACATAGAAGGTGTGGAATGAAAACCATCGTATCTCCGCGCCTTCCCCAAAAAAGAAGCGCACATTTAAGGTAATATCGCGCATGGTCGCTCGTCATCCCACTCCCCCAAAAAATTTCCTCCCACCCCTTGACAACGTTCCCAAAATATGTTATACTACAACTGTACTAAACGATTTAATACAGTTGCGACAAGCCGACCTCGTTCCGCGCTCCCGGAACAGGAGCGGGAGGTCGCGGTCTACCGCGCCTGTATTAAATATATCAACACAGCTATGACAAGAAGGGAGGGATCATCTTGTTTGTTATGAAAATGGAGGGCGGAGCGCCGATCTATGAACAGCTCTGTACGCGGATCACCGAGCTGATCGCGAACGGGACGCTCTCCGAGGGCGAAAAGCTCCCCGCCGTTCGCGAGGTCGCCAAGTCGCTCGGGATCAATCCCAATACCGTCCAAAAGGCTTACGCCGCCCTCGAGGGGCGTGGGCTGATCTATTCGATCCCCGCCAAGGGGAGCTATGTCGCCAAGTCGGAGACGACCGCCGCGATCATTCGCGAAAAGATCTTTTCCGACCTGAGCGCGCGGATCGACGAAGCACTGAGCGCCGGGATCGCGAAGGAGGAGATCGTCGCTATGGTCGAGCGCTTAGCCGCCTTCAAATAAAAAACGAAAGGAAGTTGTTTCTATGATAGAACTAAACGATCTCACGATGAGATTTAATGGGTCGCCCGCGCTCGACGGGGTAAGCCTCACGATCCCGGACGGGCGGGCGTTTGGTCTCCTCGGCTCAAACGGGGCGGGGAAGTCGACGCTCTTACGCGTCCTCTCGGGGATCTATCGCCCCCACGGCGGGAGCGTTAAGATCGACGGGAGCGCGGTCTATGATAACGTCGAGGTCAAAGAGCGTCTTTGCTTCGTGAGCGACGAGACGATCCAATTCTCCGACTATACGTTAGCCGCGCTCAAAAATTATTATAAGCGCTTTTATCGATCCTTCTCGGACGAGCGGTTTGATAAGCTCCATTCCGTCCTTGACCTCCCGCTCGATCAAAGGCTCTCGACTTTTTCCAAGGGGATGAAGCGTCAGGCGGTCGTGATTTGTGCCTTGGCGAGTGGGACGAAATACGTCTTTCTCGACGAGGCGTTTGACGGGCTCGATCCGACGATGAGGATCGTGGTCAAAAATATGATGATCGACGCGATGATCGATCGGGGCGCGACGCTGATCCTCTCCTCCCACAATTTGAGCGAGGTTCAGGAATTTTGCGACACCGCCGCCCTCCTTCATCGGGGTAAGATCGTCTTTTGTCGCGAGCTCGACAGCGTGACGGGCGACGTCCGTAAGGTCCAGACCGCGTTTGGCGCGCCCTGTACAAAAGAGGATTTCCCCGAGCTCGATATTTTACATTTTGAGACGGCGGCGAGCGTCGTCCACCTGATCGTCCGGGGGACGGAGGACGAGATCCGCGCCGCGCTCGAGAAGCGCAATCCTAAAATGCTCGATCTCGTCCCGCTCTCGCTCGATGAGATCTTTATCTATGAAATGGAGGAATACGGCTATGACGCAAACAAGCTGTAATTATACCGGGCGATACTTTCGCTTTGTTTTTGGGAAGCTCAAGGGCTGTTTTATATTCTCGGTGCTTTTTTCGGTCTTCTTTCTCCCGCCGTTCTGTCTATCCTACCACGAGATGGATCGCGCGGCGGACACGATCTTTCGCTCGCTCTCGATCATCTCGGTGATCGGGCTGATCGTGGTGACGTTCGTGACGCCGCTCGTCGCGATGAAGCATCTCTATAAAAAGACCGAGGCGGACGCGATCCTCTCGCTCCCGCTGACGGCGGCTCAGCGCTATTTCTCCGAGCTGGGCGCGGTGACGCTCTGTCTCGCCGTACCGTTCGCGGTGATCTCGTTCCCGTTTACCGCGATCGTCCAGCCGACCTATGTTTCGCTCGCGCTCCACGGGCTTCTCTATATCGTGTCGTTCAGCGTGTTTCATATCTTTTTGATGACGCTTTGCGGGCGGCTCACCGAGGCGATCCTTTACCCGATCGCGCTGAATATCCTGATCCCGCTCGTGATCTGGTTCGGGATGCACCTCGGGCTGATGAATATTTACGGGTGCGGCGGCTATCTTTTTTCGAGCTATATGACCTATTCGACGATGCGCCTTTACTGGGCGGGCGTTGTGATCCTCTCGTTTTTATCCCCGTTCGGGAATATTTACGCGACGATGGCGTTTGGCGACGAGGCGGTGATCACGGTGGTGATGTCGCTCCTCTTTATCGCGATCATGATCCCGCTCGGGCTTTTGACCTATTCGCGCCGCCGCGCCGAGCGGATCGGGCGCTCCTTCGTCTATAAGTCGGCGTATACGGCTACGTCCGTCTTTGTCGCTTTCTCGCTGGTCGTGTGCTTCTTCTGGGCGGCGGAGAATTTCTTAAAAAATAATTTGGGGAAGGGTTTTTTCGACCTGATCCCTACGGCGCTCCCCGTCCTCGCGGTCGGGCTGTTCCTCCTTCTTCTCTTAATGGAGGCGATCGATCATAAGAAGGTCAAAAGCCTCCCTAAGCTCCTCGTCAAATATGTCGGTGTCCTCGCGGCGGGGACGCTCGTCTCGTTCGCGCTTTATGAGAGCGGGGGCTTCGGCGAGAGCGCCTATGTCCCGACCGCCGACGAGACGGTCTATGTGACCGTACTGACGGTCGACTGGTCGCCGTCGAACGACAGCGCCCAAAGCTATATGAGCGTCGCCGCCAAAGGCGACGGGGAGCTCGCGGAATACTTCCGCTCGGTTCACCGCGAGCTGACCCGCGATCGGGAAGAGGGCGAGAAATATTATAACGCCGATAAGACCGAGGATTACGTAAACGGACGGTGTATCGAGTTTCAGTATTACCTCAAAAACGGTCAGATCATTACCCGCGAATACCCGACCGATATTCCCGAGGGATTTCGTACTGCGGTCGTCGAGAGCGAGGAATACCGCTATTCCGACCTTGTTCAGTCCGACATCACACTCGGCTATGATCACTGGTACAGCGACGTGACTTGGACGCAGAATTACGCGCCGCTCGAGGAGATCGAGCCGGTCGCGGTTCGGCTCACGAACCCCGCCCTCTCCTATTCCAATATGACCAACGCGGGGTCGGGCTGTATCACCTTTGAGAATATCGACTACGGCGAGCTTCGCGCGGCACTTATGGAGGATCTTAAAAACGATCCCGCCTTCGGGCGGCGAACCGATCTCCCGATCGGGAAGCTCGAGGTCGGCGAGGTCGAGGAACCCGACGAACAGAGAGATCGGACGGAGCGAGCGTTCTACGGGGGTTTTTTCACCCTCTACTACTCGATCTACGCGGATTATACAAATACGCTCTCGTTTTTATACCGCTCCGCCACGCCCCCGACCGAGGAGGAGACGGTCGCGAATATCCTCGACCGCTATGAATACTTTACCCTCGCCCGTTTCCCCGTCGTTGAGAAGGGTCAGGACGTCATTTCCTTCAGCCGCTACGGGGTCTATGGGAGATCAAGCGAAGCCCTCATCACGGGGGAACAGTTCATTGAGGCGCTTTCTCACTCGGCAACGTACATTCTCGGGAACACGGATCGAAGCTATGTCTACGCGATCATCGCCGGCGCGCCGAACGCGGCGCACCGAACGGTCGGCTTAGAGCGTACCCGCGACTATGACGGCGGGAAGACGATCCTCATCAGCGAGGAATTTTACGACGTCCTCGATGAATGGTTCGAGGCGGGGTACATTCCCTCGGACGAAAGCGAAGAATAGACGATCGAAAGAAATAAAAAGACCCGAGGACTTCTCACTTTTGAGAAGTCCTCGGGTCTTTTTGATCATAGCCGTATGATCCCGCCGCCGAAAAATTCCGCCTCTCCCGGGTCGTGCGTGACGAGGATCACGGTCTTCCCGACGGTCGTTTCCCTCGTATAGTCCATCGCGCGGCGCTTCGTTTCCTCGTCGAGACCCTTAAACGGCTCGTCGAGGAATAAGACCTCATACTCGGCGAGGAGGGCGCGTAAAAGCGCCACGCGCCGCTTCATTCCGCCGCTGAGCGTCTTTACCGCCGCGTATTCGGCGTCCGATAGCCCGAGCCGCGCGAGCGCCGCGCGGACGGTCTCGTTCGACGGGCGCTCGGGGAGGAGGCGGAGGTTCGCCAAGACGGTGAGATTTTCACAAAGGCGGTTCTCCTGAAAGACCGCGCTCTTTTTAAATCCCGAGGGCGCGGGCTCGACCCGCCCCTCGTCGGGGGCGATCAGCCCCATTAAGATCATTAAAAGCGTCGTTTTCCCAGAGCCCGACGCGCCCATGACCGACGTAAACGAGCCGTCGGCGAAGGTATGGCTAAAGTCGGCGAGGACAGGCTTTTCGCCGAAGGATTTTCCGATCTTATTCGCCGAAAGGGTCATCGCTTTGACCTCCCTACATTTTTTCGATCCGCTTTGATAACAGGTCGATCAGAAGTAAAAACAGCTTTTCACAAAATAAGCTCACTAAGATCACCACGATCGTCCACGCGAAAAGATCCGCCGTTTCGAGATAGATCTTCGAGCTGTAGAGCCGTTCCCCGATCGAACCCCTCGGTACGCCGATGACCTCCGCCGCGACCCCCGATTTCCAGCATAGCCCGATCGCGAGCCGCGCGGCGGAGCGAAAGTAGGGGAGGAGCTGAGATAAATAGATCCCGACGAGGCGGCGAAGCGGTGGGATCTTAAAGATCGCCGCCATTTCCCTTAGCTCGGGGTCGAGCGCCCCGATCCCCTCCAAAAGGTTGGAATAAACGACCGGGACGGCGATCAAAAAGGCGATCAATACCGAGAGATTTTTTGACGAGATCCAGATCAGCGCGAGGATCGTAAACGACGCGACCGGGATCGACTTGATACAAGCGAGGAGCGGGGCGAGGAGGCGCTCGACCGCCGCGAATTTCCCCGCGAGGGCGGCGAAGGCGATCCCGACCGCCGTCCCGAGGAAAAAGCCGAGGAGGACGCGCCCCGCCGTAAAAAATACGCTTTTTAAAAAGGCTTCCTCCGGGATCAGCTCGACGAGCCGCGCCGCGACCTCGATCGGCGAGGCGAGTAAGACGCTCTTATCGACGAGCCGCGCCGCGACCTCCCATACGATCAGCCAAAAAGCGACCGCCCCCGCCGTGATCAGCTTTTTTTTCACGTCCTCGCATCCTTCCCAAAAAATAAAAATAAGAAAATGGGAGACGGAGCAAATACCCCGTCTCCGAAAGATATTATTTGTTATTTCACATAATAAAAGTCGTCGCTCGGGAGCGCTCCGCCGACCGAGGAGGGGAGCTGGTCAAAAAGTACCCCGAGATAGCCCGAGAGCTTTTCCTTCATCTCCGCGCCCGTGATACAAACGATGTTACAGGCGGGTAGCGCCTTCTCCGCGACGGCGGCGGGGACGATGTCATATTTCTCGATAAGCTGAGCCGCCTCGGGGACGTTCGTGTTCACATAATCGACCGACTCGGCGTAGCCGTCGAGAAAGCCGTCGATCACGTCGGGATAGCTCTCGATAAATTCCTTCCGCCCGACGATCACGCCCGTGAGGAGAGCGCTCCCGTTATCGAGCTTGTCCCATTCCTCGTTGAGGTCGACCGCGACGCGGATATCCTCGTTTTTGGTGAGCGCGGTGGTAATAAACGGCTGGGGGAGCATGGCGACGCTCCCGGGGTTCGCGACGAGATCGGCGAGGCATTCGCTATGCTCGCTCTTCCATTCGATCGTGACGTCCGCCGTCGGATCGATCCCGTTTTCGCTTAATAGATAGTTGAGGGAGAATTCGGGGGTCGCGCCCTTCCCGCTGCTATAGATTGTCTTACCCTTTAGGTCGGCGATCGAGGCGACCTCGTCGCCGTTCTCGGCGATATAGAGGACGCCGAGCGTATTCACGGCGAGTACCTCGACCGCGCCCTCGGTCTTATTGTAGAGGACGGAGGCGAGATTGGCGGGGACACAGGCGAGATCGGTCGTCCCCTGGATGAGCATAGGCGAGATCTCGTCGACCGCCGCCGCGATCGTAAAGTCATAGTTGACGCCCGTCTCCTCCGCGTGATCCATAAAATAGGTGAGACCCATCGCCGTCGGTCCTTTTAGCGCGGCGACCTTTACGCGCTCGGGCGCGTCGAGCGTGTCCTCCGACTGCGGAGCGTCCGTTTCCTCGTTTTGGGAAGGAGCTTCGCTTTCGTCGGTCTGCGTCGCCTCGGTCGTCTCCGTCGTTTCGGCGGGGGCGGGGGCGGTCGTTTCGGCGGGGGTCGTCGTTTCCGCCGCCCCTCCGTTACAGCCCGCGAAAAGCAGGCACATAGCGGCGGACATCAGCGCCGCGAGCGTTCTTTTTTTCTTCAAGATAGATCAAGTCCTTTCTTTTTCCCGCCGATCGTCTTCTTAGTCGGCGGCTTTTGTGTTTTTCGCGTAAAGTACCTTCGAGGTGACGCCGCGAAGCCGCCCGAGCTTCCCCGAGAGGGCGGAGACCGCGTCGGCGGGCGCGTCGAGGACGACGGTAATGACATTGATCCCCTTTTCGCGGTAGGGAACGCCCATTCGCCCGATCACAAAGGCGGCGTAGCTATGGAGAAGCCCGTTGATCGCCTCGGCGGCTTCCTCGTTCTCGATCACCATCGCGATGACCGCGACGCGCGTTTCCTTCTCCATATCGGTGATGTTCCTTTCCGCTCAAAATTAAAGCCCTCTTTGGATATGATCCGTCGAGGGCATAGAAATCGAGTGTGTTTTCGTTGCCCTTCCGCCTTGCTCGGTCGACCGTTCGTTCCCTTTTTTGGGAAGGAGCGGGGTTCGGCGTCAGTTCGATTGAACCTTATGATCTTCTGTCCTCGCCGTTGGGAAGCTCCTTCGGCTCGGATCATCTTAAAGATACCATATTTTCGCCCGAATGTCAAGTCTTTCGTCCCATTCCGAAAAAATTTTTGAATAAGTATTGTTGAAATGCACAAAATATGGTGTTGAAATACGTAAAAAATAGTGTTTTTTTCAAAAACCCCTTGCTTTATTATGAATAATGTGGTATAATGATTTCCAACAAAAGGAATATTTGTACAATATTACCACCGCCGCCTCGGTCTTCCGTCCGGCGATGAAAGGAGAAACGGTATGAGCATTCAAGTACCCAAGGAGTATGAGGTTCCGCTTCATCTTTTTCACGAAGGGAACATCATAAAGGGTTACGACTTTTTCGGTTCCCACTTTACCGATCGGGGCGGGAATCGCGGCGTCGTCTTTCGCGTATGGGCGCCGAGGGCTAAGAGCGTGAGCGTCGTCGGCGACTTTAACCACTGGGATCGCGCGCGAAGCCCGATGAAAAAGATCAGCGACGGCGGGATATGGGAGCTTTTTATCCCCGACCTAAAGGTCTATGATACCTATAAATACAGTATCGAGAGCCAAAAGGGTCAGATCCGCTTAAAAGCCGATCCTTACGGCTTTCATATGGAGACCCGCCCCAATACCGCGACGAAGATCTATGACCTCTCGGGCTATGACTGGAAGGACGGGAAGTGGCAAAAGGAGCGCCTGACGAAGGACGTATACAGCGCCCCGATTAATATCTATGAGGTTCACTTAAACTCGTGGCAGCATAAAAAGTCCGAGGACGAGCTGTTTAACTATATGGAGTGCGCTCGAGAGCTCGTACCTTATGTTAAGAGTATGGGCTATACCCATATCGAGATGATGCCCGTCGCGGAGTATCCCTACGACGGCTCATGGGGCTATCAGGGGATCGGCTATTACGCGCCGACCTCCCGCTTTGGTACGCCCCACGATTTTATGGAGTTCGTCGACTATTGTCACCAGAACGGGATCGGCGTGATCCTCGACTGGGTTCCCGCCCATTTCCCAAAGGACGCGGCGGGGCTTTATGAGTTTGACGGCGAATGCTGTTATGAATACAGCGACCCGCTCAAAAACGAACACCGTAACTGGGGGACGCGCGTCTTTGACTGGGGTAAGCCCGAGGTACAGAGCTTCTTGATCTCCAATGCGGCGTACTGGTTCGACATCTATCATGTCGACGGGCTTCGCGTGGACGCGGTCGCCTCGATGCTCTATCTCGACTATGACCGCCGGGAATATCGCCCGAACGTTTACGGCGGGATCGAGAATCTCGAAGCCGTCGCGTTTTTACAAAAGCTCAACGCGGCATTATTCGGACAATTCCCGAATATACTGATGATCGCGGAGGAGTCGACGGCGTGGCCGATGGTGACCAAGCCGGCGGACATCGGCGGTCTCGGCTTTAACTATAAATGGAATATGGGCTGGATGAACGATATGCTCTCGTATATGTCGATGAATCCCGAGTGGCGTCCCGACCATCATAATCAGCTCACCTTCTCCTTTTATTACGCCTTCTCCGAGAATTATATCCTCCCGATCTCTCACGACGAGGTCGTCCACGGGAAGTGTTCCATGCTCGATAAGATGAGCGGTCCGCGCGAGCTTCGCTTCGCCTCTTATCGTACCTTCCTCGGCTATATGACGGCGCACCCCGGTAAAAAGCTCCTCTTTATGGGTCAAGAATTTGCCCAATTTAAGGAGTGGAATTATAAAACGGGTCTCGACTGGGACGTTAAGGACTTCCCCGAGCATCATCAGCTTTGGGAGTATCAAAAGGCGCTCAACCGCTTTTATCTTGAGACGAGCGAGCTTTGGGAGGTCGATAACGACTGGTCGGGCTTTAAGTGGATCGTCAGCGACGACAACAAAAACAGCGTGATCGCCTTCCGCCGCTTTAATAAAAAGGGCGACGAGATCATCGCGGTCTGCAACTTCCAGCCGAACCGTCACGAGGAGTACCGCTTCGGCGTTCCCTATTACGCGGACTACGAGGAGATCTTTACCTCCGAGGAAAAAGCCTTCGGCGGGAGCGGTTATCATAACCCCGATCTTTCGTCCGTCCGCGAGGATCTCCACGGCGAACGCTTCGCGATCTCGGTCCATATCGAGCCGATGTCGGTGATGTTCTTCCGCGCGAAAAATATCAAGGACTACGACGCGGAGCAGCGCGCCAAGGAGGAGAAGGAACGTAAAGCGAGAGAGCGCGCGGAACGCGCCGCGAAGAAGAAGGCGGAGAAGGAAGCCGCCGAGAGAGCGGCGAAGGAGGCGGCGGAAAGAGCCGCCCGCGAAGCCGCCGAAAAAGCCGCGAAAAAAGCCGCGCCGAAACGGACAAGAGCCGCGAAAAAGACGGTCGAGGTCGAGGCGGTAGCGGAAGAGACGAAAAAGACACGCGGCAGAGCGAAAAAAGCGGTCGAAGCCCCGACGACAGCGGAAGAGCCGAAGAAGACGCGCGGCAGAGCGAAGAAGGTCGCCGAAGCCCCGACGGTCGCGGAAGAACCGAAGAAAACGCGCGGCAGAGCGAAGAAGGTCGCGGAAGCCCCGACGACAGCGGAAGAACCGAAGAAAACGCGCGGCAGGGCAAAAAAGACGGAAGCGGCGGATCAGCCGAAGAAAAAGCCGGGAAGACCGCCCGTCAAGAAAAACGGGAAAAAATAAGAGCCTGCGCCGCCCATGGGTTCGGACGGTGTAGCCCTAAATTTAATCAATACGGAGGTCAAAGATTATGAACCATGTAAAAAAGGAATGCGTGGCTATGCTCCTCGCGGGGGGGCAGGGAAGCCGTCTTTACGCCTTGACCCAGAATATGGCGAAGCCGGCGGTTCCTTACGGCGGTAAGTATCGGATCATCGATTTCCCGCTCTCTAACTGCGTCAACTCGGGGATCGATACCGTCGGTGTCCTGACCCAGTATCAGCCGCTCGTCTTAAACGAGTATATCGGGAACGGTCACCCTTGGGGACTCGACCGCGTTCACGGCGGCGTACATGTCCTCCCGCCCTATGAGACCGCGTCGGGGAAGTCGTGGTACACCGGGACGGCGAACGCGATCTATCAGAATATCAGCTTTATCGACCGCTATAACCCCGAATATGTGGCTGTCCTCTCCGGCGACCATATCTATAAGATGGATTACTCAAAAATGCTCGACTATCATAAGAAAAAGAACGCCGACGCGACGATCGCCGTTCTCGAGGTACCGTGGGAGGAAGCGCCCCGCTTCGGGATCATGACGGCGGACGAGGAGGGGACGATCACCGAATTCGCCGAGAAGCCGAAGGAGCCGAAGTCTAACCTCGCCTCGATGGGCGTTTATATCTTCACATGGTCGACCTTAAAGCGTCATCTCATCGCCAACGAACAGGACGAGGGCGCGACCAAGGATTTCGGGAAGAACATTATCCCCGCCATGCTCGGCGAGGGAAGTAAGCTCGTCGCCTATCATTTCGATGCGTACTGGAAGGATGTCGGGACGATCGACTCCCTTTGGGAGGCGAATATGGACTGTCTCGACCCCAATGTCCCGCTTGATCTTTACGACCCGAAGTGGAAGATCTATTCGAGAAACCCCGTTATGCCCCCCCACTACGTCGGCGCGGACAGTAAGATCGAGAATTCGATGGTCGCCGAGGGCTGTGAGATCAACGGCGACGTTGACTTCTCCGTTCTTTTCGCGGGCGTTACGATCGAGGAGGGCGCGACCGTCCGTTACAGTATCGTGATGCCGAATACCGTGATCAAAAAGGGCTCCGTGATCGAATTTTCGATCGTCGGCGAGGACTGTGTGATCGGCGAGGACGTCCACCTCGGCGAAAGACCCGAAAACGTCGAGAACAGGGACGAATGGGGCGTCGCGGTCATAGGACCCGGCGTGACCGTCTCCGATCATCAAAAGATCGCGCCCAAGGCGATGATCTCCGCAGATCTTTAATCAAAAGAAAGGAACAGAATAAAAATGGCTAATATGTCTAACGTACTCGGTCTGATCTTCGCGAATATGCACGACATGACCGTAAACGATCTTACAAAGAACCGCGCGATGGCTTCGGTTCCCTTCGGGGCGCGCTACCGTCTGATCGACTTCCCGCTCTCGAATATGGTCAACTCGGGGATCTCCAACGTCGGCGTTGTCACGAAGGCGAATTATCAGTCCCTCCTCGACCATATCGCCTCGGGCGACGAATGGGATCTCTCCCGTAAGACGGGCGGGTTACACTTCCTCTCGCCGTACAGTAACTTCGGGAACGGCGGTCAGTATCGCGGGCGGCTCGAGGCGCTCTCCGGCGCGAAGCGGTTTATCCAGACCTCGCTCGCGGATTACGTTCTGATGACCGACTGTGACTGCGTCGCGAATATCGACTATAAAAAGGTCGTCGACTTTCACGAGGAACAGGGCGCGGATCTGACCGTCGTCTATAAGCGGGATACTTATACGGCGGACGAGTTAAAGACCCGTACCGTCCTAAAGCTTAACGATAAGGGCGAGGTCTATGACGTTTTGATCCGCCCTGAGTTCGACGGCGAATTTGACACGAGTATGAATATTTTCGTGATGTCCAAGGAATTTCTCCTGAAGGTCATCAACGAGTCCGAGAGCCGTAATCTTTATAGCTTTGAGGTCGACGTTTTACAGCATCGTCTCCACGAGTTTAAGGTGAGCGGCTACCTCTTCGAGGGCTATTGCGCCCAGATCGACAGTATCCAGTCCTATTACCGCGCGAATATGGAGATCATGGAGAAGGACGTCCGCGCGGAGCTGTTTAACTCCGACGACCCGATCTATACAAAGATCCGCGACAGCGCGCCCGCGAAATACGGCATCGACGCGTCCGTTAAAAATACCCTGATCGCGGACGGCTGTATCGTCGAGGGAACGGTCGAAAACTCGGTGCTGTTTCGCGGCGTAAAGGTCGGGAAGGGTTCGGTCGTAAAGAACTGTATTTTAATGCAGGATACCGAGGTCGGTGATAAGTGTGAGTTAAATTACGTCCTCGCGGATAAAAATGTAAAGGTCGGCGATTATCGAAGCCTCGGCGGGACGGTCGATTACCCCGTCTTTATCAATAAGGGCGCGGGGGTTTGAGCTTAAGTTTATTTAAGGCAGGACTTCGCCTCGGCGAAGAAAGAAAAAGCGGCGGTTTTTGTGACCGCCGCTTTTTGTGTTTTAATATAAAGATCGCGGGACAGCGTCCCCGCATAAATATATTTTTCTCTCCGTCTTTCAATTCTGATAACAAATTTGTTCCCCGCTGATCGGCGTATAGCGGATCAGCGCCTCGCCGTCGAGGTTTTCGCGGTGCATATCCACGGCGGTGATCTGATGATTATCATAGGTCGTGTAATAATAGATCCCCTTATCGGCGTTACAACAGGACGTATAGAGCGTGACCTCATATTTCCCGCCGTCCAGCTCACAGCAGCCGCGCTGTTGATCGACCGAGCCGAGGATATGAAAGAACTGGCTCACGCTCTCCTCCTCGGAATCGCCCGAACGGGAATTCGCCTTCACAAAAGCGACGCGGACGAAGCGCGATTGAGACGAGAGGTCGCCGGGAAGCCCGAGCGCCCCCATTCCTCGACTGTAGCGGGTGAGCGAAACGCCTTCCCCAAAGGTATCAACGGGGTCTTTGGGCGATAGGCTCATATAATTGTTTAGATTTTGCATCTGCATATCGAACGGCGGATTGTTCGTCAATACGCCGACGGGGTTCTCATAAATTTTAAACCCCTCGCGAACCGACTCGACCGTGATCGCGCCGCTCTTGTCCGCGATGATCCAATGGAGCTGAGAGGTCGGGAGGCGGTCGCTGAAAGGCTCGCGGTCGAGGTTGATCCGCTCGAGGAGCGCCCGCGCCTCGCCGAGCGAGCCGCATTGAGACAAGATCCACGCGATAAACTCGAATTGACACACGTTGTCCCGCCCGGGCGTTTTTTCGGCGTAGACGGCGTTCCCGACGAAGTTTAAGCCCGCCATACCGAGCCCCTTTTCGTTGATCGCGTCGTAAAAAAGCGGATAGCCGTCCGCGACGTGCGCCATACCGACGAGCGCGAAATGGCTGTCGAGCCGCCCCATGCTCCGAAATTCGAGCGGATAGCGCCGCGGCATGACCACGACGCTGTCGCCGTAGGAAAACTCGTAATCGAGCGTCCTCCCGAAATAAAAGTCCTTTGTCCGATACGTTGCCGCCGTACACATATTCGATCTCTCCTTTTTTGTTTTTATTTTTTTGAGAAGGCGTGCGCCGGAGCGGCGCTTCTGCGCCTTTCCCACCTGTGTTTCTTTCATACTAACATAACCGTAAAGCTTTGTCAAGCCCTACTTCCGATCCGCCTCATACTGAATGAACCGCTCGAGGTTCTCGAGCGCGAGCCGCCGCGCGGGCGGGTCGAGCCTTCCGAGCTTCCGAAGCGTCTGCCGCTCGAGGGTATCGTCGTCCTTTTCGCCGACCGCCCCGAGGAGGAGCAGGTCGGGCGTGGTTTCGAGCGCGTCACAGATCCGCATCAATACGTCGATACTCGGGATCGACCGCGCCGTCTCGATACAGGAGATATATTTATCGGAAAGCCCCGCCCGCTCGCTGACCTGATATTGCTTCAGCCCGAGCTCGCGCCGCCGCGCGGCGATCCTTGCGCCGAGCTCCTTATAATCCACGTACATACGACCACCCCCCTCTTATGGTATCACATTGTCCCGAAAAATAAACCTGCTATAAGTTGAAAATATTACTTGACATAAGAAAAATATTGTGATATAATGGGAAAAAAAGAAAAATCCGGCTCACAGTCGGAAAAATCAAGTTCAAGGAGGAACGAAAATGAGAACGGTCATTAAAAAATTGATGTCGGGTCTGCTTGCGGCGGTCATGCTTTTGAGCGGGACGATCCCCGCTTACGCGGAGGAACAGACCGGGACAGGGGGAACAACGGCTTTCTGTTCCGAGTTGGTTCAGCTGTCGAGGGGCGAGACCTGTGTAAACGGGAAAGATACAAAGCTCTCGGACGGGAGCTATCGGGGCTATTATAAATCGGCGATCTTTCAGTTCGTCGGGAAAATGCTCGGTTCTAAGCTGTATGTCGCGGTCTTACCCGAGGAGGTTCAAGGTTGCGACGATTTCGCGAAGCTCTTTTCGGACGGGAAGGTCAGTCAGTCCGTCACGCGGAGCGTAAAGGACATAGCGACCGCGCGGATCGACAACAGCGGGAAGGTCACCGTTACCGCGAAGAAAAGGGCGGGAAGCGTTAGCGTCTAGGTCTATGAGGTCATCGATAAAAAGCTCGTTTGGAGCGGGGACGGCGGTCTCGGAGAAACATACGGGATCGACCCCGTAATGGCGGAGGTAAGTGTAGGGATCGCGCCCTCCGGGATCACCTATACGACCGACGTTTCCAAGCTTTCTTGGGGTGCGTTCGACGGCGGCTATGTTTTCCCGACCTTAGCGAAAAGCGATAAGGGTCTAACGTTTACGGTGGGGGACGACCCGGTCACCGTCTGTTTGGCTGACCCTAAGATAAGCCCCGATTGCTTTCAGTATATGATCGAAGGCTCTTACGACGGCGCTGTTGTTGAGCTTGATGAGGTAGAACATTATGATAAAATTTGGTATAACTGGGAATACGGCGCTTTAGCGCCAATGAAATCGAGTTATTACGAATTGAAATCGAGCGAAATAGAGCGCGCGATCGACGCGAAGGAAGAAACGATCCTAAACAAGGAGAACGAGCTGAAGGAAGCGGACGAGGACGCGAAAACGGCGCTTAACGCGGAGATAGAGAAGCTTCGGTCGGAGCTTTCGGCGCTCCAAAAAGAGCTTAAAAGCATTAAGGACGATAATTACAAGAGCGTCTATTGCTTTACGATCTCTCCCAAATCCGTCGGAAAGACCTCGATCGTCATAAAAGAGCTTGTTTCCGGGAAAAAGCGCTCGATCAAGGTCACGGTCAAAAAAGCCAAAGCCGCGAATTGACCGTTTCCCCGGAGAAGGAGCGGCGACCTGCCGCCCCCGCTCCTTCCCCAAACAAAAAAACAAAACCGCCGCTTACGGAAGGTCTCCGTAAGCGGCGATTTTAACCCTTCAAAAAAATCTTTGTGAAAATTTCGGCGAAGGTATTAACATTTAAAAAAAAATATGGTATAATATATTCGTATATCACTCCGACAAGCGGAGTTTTGGCAGTTTTGGGCTTGATAAGAGGGATTTTGATATGAGTAAGGAAAAGAACGAAAAAAAGATCCGCCGCGTAAGGATCAAGGACGAGGATTATAACGAGCCGACCCAAAAGCGGGCGAAGTCCGCCGATAAGGGTTCGCTCCTCCATAAGCCGACCCCGCTCCAGCGGATCGGCGCGGTACTTTCGGCGGCGGGGACGGCGATCCTTTGTATGATCTTGATCCTGATCATTACGCTTTGTATCGTGGTGACGGCGCTCGCCGTCTATGTGATGCAGTTCGCGGAGAGCAGCTTTGACGTCGACCTGAGAGACGTCGAGCTCTCCTACTCGAGCTTCCTCTACGCGACGAATGCCGACGGCGAGGACGTCCTCGTTAAGCAGGTCAGCAGCGACAAGGAGGATCGCGTCTGGACGGACATCGAGGATATCCCCCAGCACGTACTCGACGCGTTTATCTCGGTCGAGGATGAGCGCTTTTTTGAGCATGACGGCGTAGACTGGAAGCGTACCTTGAGCGTCACGGTCAAGGCGGTCTTTGACAGCGGGACGGAGGGCGGCTCGACGATCACCCAACAGCTCGTCCGCGATATTACACAGGATAAAGAGACGACGATCGGGCGTAAGCTCCGCGAGATCTTTCGCGCTCTCTCGCTCGAGAATAAGTATACGAAATACGACATCCTCGAGAGCTATTTAAATCGGATCAGCTTCGGCGGTACGTCCTGTGGGATCGGCTCGGCGGCGTATCAATATTTTGGGAAGGACGTAAAGGATCTCACGATCGCCGAGGCGGCGATCTTAGCGGGGCTCGTCCGCTCGCCCTCGAATTATAACCCCTACGCCAATTTAAGACAGTCGCGGATCCGTCAGACCTACGCCCTCGATCAGATGTATAAAAACGGCTATATCTCGACCCGCGAATATGAGGAGGCGTATGAGGAACAGGTTCGCTTTCGCCGACCCGTAAAGGGCGATTATTACGGCTATGTCGACGAGCGCTATAACGAGTATTACGGGATCTATGAGGACGAGAGCGAGGAGGATCTCTATTACGAAAACGTTTCGTGGGATGAGATCCTCGGCGAGGCTTCGTCGAGCGCGTATCAATGGAACGGCGACTATACCGTCTCTCAGAACTGGTACGTCGACGCGGCGCTCAATCAGATCATTAACGACTTCGCCGATTTGTTTGATATTTCCTACTCCGCCGCGCGTGAGAAATTCAGTAGCGGGGGCTATACCGCCTATTTAAATATGGATATGGAGATGCAGGATAAGCTCGAGGCGAAGGCGCGCGACCCCTATACCTTCCTGACCGCTTATGACGCGACCCTCCCCGCCGACAGTAAGAACCTTTTACAGGGCGCTTTCGTCATCATGGACTATCGTGGGAACGTCCTCGCGGTCGCGGGGGGCTTCGGCGAAAAGCCGGGCGATAACTGCTTTAACCGCGCGACTCAAGCGGTGAGCGCGATCGGCTCGACCATTAAGCCGATCGGGAATTATTCGCTCGCGATCGATATGGATCTGATCACCTATTCGACCATGCAAAAGGATTCCTCCGGGCGGATCCCCGCCGCTTACGCGGGCGAGGGGAGTCATGACGCTTCGGCGGGCTATGACGAGGAGACGGATACCGTCCGCTGGCCGCATAACTACGAACAGGCGGGCTTTGGTACGGGGAATTATTACCCGACGTGGTACGCGATCCAACAGTCGATGAATACGATCGCCGCGCGTACCATGCAAAAGGTCGGGCTGACGAATTCGTTTAACCAGCTCGTCCACCAGCTTGGCTTTTCTCACCTCGACAGTGTGAATGACGTCGCGTATTCGCCGCTCGCCACGGGCGGACTTACGGACGGGGCGACGCTCGTCGAGCTCACCGCCGCGTATCAGATCATGGGGAACGGCGGGATGTATTATAAGCCCTATTTTTACTCAAAGGTCGTTGACAGTAACGGTAAGACCGTCCTCGAACAGGACACGACGGGGAAACGCGCGATCGCCGAGGACAGCGCGTGGATCACCAATCGTATGATGCTAAAGGTCATCCAGGACGAATATGGGACGGGGAAAAACGCCAAGCTCGGGAGCGTTGAGGTCGTCGGTAAGACGGGTACGGCGAACGACTGGTCAAACCTCCTTTTTGCGGGGCTTACGCCGCGCTATGTCGCCTGTTATCGGCTCGCCTATGACGATAACCACGAGATCAAAAAGACCGACGGCTATCGGACGCTCGCGATGGCGTGGCACGACATTATGGTCGAGATGGTCGACACCGAGACCGAGCAAAGCTTTACGCCCGACAGCTCGACCCTTACGCTGAGCTATTGTAACGAGACGGGCTTACTCGCCACGTCGCAATGCCCTCAGACGACGATCGGCTATTACCGCGCGTCGAATATCCCCGCGAGCTGTGACTCCAAGCACGACGGGACGTACTGGGCGGAGCATGACGAGGCCGAGCTTCCGATCTTCCGCTAAGCGGAGAGATACGAGTAAAACTCGACTTTAAAGCCGTTTATTTTTAGAACTTGTCTTCATAAGATTTGTACGTGGATTTTTGGACAAATTTTGTCGAGGTCGAGGAGAAAATCCGCAGGAATACTTGATGTATTTCAAGGGTTTCTGACGAAGTCGTCGGCAAAATTTGCCGAAAAGACGCGTGCAATATCTTGTGAAGACATGTTCTTAGTGAAGGCGCAAAAAACGGCGAGATCAAATCATTTTGGCTTGACAAAAATCGCGGCTTATGGTATTATAAAATAGTCAAGAGTGGTCGCAAGGGTAACCGCTCCCGACTTTTTGTGTATAAGCTGCTACGCTTTGGAACAGGGTAAGCAGCTTATTCCTTTATTAGCCTTCTTTTAAGTATTGACAACATCGCGGGAAGGGACGGGAAAATGATCGATCGGCTTACCGCGCCCTGTCACTTCGGACTGGAAAAAACGCTCGCCTTTGAGCTGAAACGGGCGGGCGGCGAAGGGATCGAGGTAAGGGACGGGCGCGTGGATTTCAGCGGCGACGAGGCGGTCGTCGCGCGGGCGAATATTACCTCCTCCGTCGCGGAGCGGATCGGGATCGTCCTCGGCTCTTTCCGCGCGGGGAGCTTTGACGAGCTTTTTGAGGGAGCGCGGGCGATCCCGATCGAGGAGTACGCCGCGAAGGACGAAAAGCTTCATATCGTGAAGGGAAATTCCCTGAACTCGGCGCTGACGAGTATCCCCGCGATCCAGCGGACGCTCAAGAAGGCGTTCGTCCTCAGAATGCAGGAAAAATATCGGCTCACGACCCTTCCCGAGACGGGCGCGACCCTCCCGATCCGATTTCTTTTGATGAAGGATCAAATCACGGTCACGCTCGATACCTCGGGGGTCGGGCTTCATAAGCGCGGCTACCGCGCCCGCTCAAACGCCGCCCCGATCAAAGAGACGCTCGCGGCGGGGATCGTCGACCTCGCGCGGGTACGGGAGTATGATACCGTCGTCGACCCCTTCTGCGGGAGCGGGACGATCCTGATCGAGGCGGCGATGAAGGCGGCGCGGATCGCGCCGGGGCTAAACCGCCGTTTCGTCGCCGAGACTTGGAGTAAGAGCGACCCGGGGGTCTGGGCGGCGGCATTTGAGGAGGCGCGCGCGGCGGTGAGGGAGGATTGCTCCTTCCGCGCCTTTGGCTATGACCTCGACCCCGAGGCGGTCGCCCTCACGGAGGAGAACGCGCGAAAGGCGGGGGTCGAAGGGCTCATCGCCGTAAAAAGGCGCTCGATCCGCGAATTTACCGCGCCTTCCCCAAAAATCAAGCTCATCACAAATCCCCCTTACGCCGAGCGTATGGGCGAGGTCGAGGAGGCGCACGCGATCTATCGGACGATGGGGGAACGCCTCCTCCCCCTCGGGGAGAGCGAGCTTTACGTCATCACCTCGGACGGGGAGTTTGAGGCGCTCTTCGGCGAAAAGGCGGCGAAAAACCGCAAGCTCTATAACGGTATGTTGCAATGCAGGCTGTACTCATACAGAGGGTGAAGCATAAAAAAGCCGCTCCCGAGAAGGAACGGCTTTTTATTTGGTCACGTTATTTATAAAACTTACTCTTTGTGATCACGACGCCCGCCGCGACCGCGAGGACGATCCCGAGCGCCCCGGCGAAGCCCGTATACGGGAGCGGGAGGTCGCCCGTATTCATCCCATAAAAGCTGAATACGATGTTCGGGAGCTCGAGTACGATCGTGATGACCGTTAAGACCTTCATGACTTGATTTAGGTTGTTCGAGATAACGTTCGCGTAGGCGTCCATCGTGTTGGAGAGGATATTTGAGTAGATATTACTCATCTCGATCGCCTGTTTTACCTCGACGAGGACGTCCTCGAGAAGCTCTTGGTCGTCCTCATAAAGCTTAATGATCCGCCCGCGTAGGAGCTTCTCGAGGACGCTCTCCGTCGACTTGAGAGAGGTCGAGAAGTAAACGAGCGACTTCTCGAGATCGAGGAGCTGGATCAGCGATTTATTCTTCATCGAGCGGTGGAGCTGTTTTTGTACATAGTTAAAGATCTTATCGATCTGTTTTAAAAACAGGAGGTATTTCGCCGCGATCCTAAGGAGGATACAAAAGATAAAGCGGGTCTTAAACTGGGTCTTGACGCTTTTGACGACCCCCTTCGCGAAATCGTCGATGATCGTGTTCTCCTTGAGGCTGACGGTGATGACATAGCTGTCGGTCAGGATGATCCCCATCGGGAGGGTATAGTAGGAGAAGGTCTGTTCGTCGCCGTCGCTTTTTTCCGCGACAGGATAGTCGAGTACGATGAGGGTCTGACCCTCGTCGCTCTCGATACGCGAGCTCTCCTCCTCGTCGAGGGCGGAGCGTAAAAAGTCGCGGTCGATCCCGAGGTCGTCCTCGAGCATCGAGATCTCCGCCTCGGTCGGCGCGACCGCCGAGATCCAACAGCCCGCCTCGAGCTCCGCTAGCTCCTCGAGACCGTTTCCGACGGTTTTATAAAATGTAAGCATAATGAGTTTCCTTTCTGGGAAACGCGGCTTACGACAGCCGCGCTTCGCGGTGATAGCGTCCGTTTTCGCCCGCTGGGGTCCGCTGTCATAAAAAACCGTCCTTTCGTGATCGGGGAAGCCGATTTATTTCATCCTTTTTGGGAAAGAGCGGACACCGCCGCCTTCCCAAAAAAATCATATTTATCATTATATCACATTTTACCGCGTTTTGCAACCGATTTTTAAAAATACGTCGAAATACGGAAAAAATTTTTTTAAAATCCAAAAAAAGTATTTACAAAGCCGCGCCTTTGTGGTATAATAATAACGCCTTTTACGGGTTACGCTTACTTGGCGTCGCGGCGTATGCTCCGGGTCAAAGGAGACGCACTGCCTGCCCCTCGCTATGTAAACGCAAAATATATTATTAAAGGAGTGTATCAAACCATGATGCTCAAAGAAGAAAAACAGGCGATCATTGAGGCGAACCGCACGACCGAGAACGATACGGGTTCTCCCGAGGTCCAGATCGCGATCCTCACCAAGCGGATCAACGACCTCACCGAACATTTAAAGACCCATAAAAAGGATCACCATTCGAGACGGGGTCTCTTTAAGATGGTAGGTCGTCGTCGGAATCTCCTCGCGTACCTTCAAAAGAAGGACATCGAACGCTACCGCGCGATCATCGCGAAGCTCGGGATCCGTAAGTAAACGATCGGACGGGAAGGGCGGAACGCGAAAGCGTCTGCCCTTTTTACCGATTGTGCGCTATGGGAGCGCACAAAGCCTCTTAGCGATAAATTGAGTCCGAAAGCGCCTTTTGGACTGAATTTATTGCTAAGCCCGTGCCTCCCGAAGAAAGATTTTATTGGAAAGGAAAAGTGAAAAATGTTCGAAAATTACAGGACCTTTAAAACGACCTTCGCGGGTAGAGAGCTTATGGTCGAAACGGGGAAGGTATGCGGTCTCGCGAACGGCTCTTGTTGGGTACACTACGGCGACAGCGTCGTGATGGTCAACGCGACCGCCAGCCCCAAGCCGAGAGACGGGATCGACTTTTTCCCGCTCGCGGTCGATTATGAAGAAAAGCTTTACGCCGTAGGTAAGATCCCCGGCGGTTATCTTAAAAGAGAGGGGAGACCGAGCGAAAAGGCGATCCTCACCTCGCGCGTCGTCGACCGTCCGATGCGTCCGCTCTTCCCTAAAGATATGCGTAACGACGTCGCGATCGTGATGACCGTCCTCGCCGTCGACCCCGATACCCAGCCCGAGATCTTATCGATGATCGGCGCGTCGATCGCGGTCTCGATCTCCGACATCCCGTGGAACGGACCGATCGGCGGGATCTCCGTCGGTCTGGTGGACGGTGAGATCGTCCTGATGCCGAACGCCGAACAACGCGCCAAGTCCGACCTCCAGCTCACCGTCGCCTCGAGCGAAAAAAAGGTCGTTATGATCGAGGCGGGCGCGAACGAGGTGGACGACGACACGATGTTAAAGGCAATCATGGCGGGTCACGAGGAGATCAACCGCTCGATCATTCCCTTTATCAAGAATATCGTCGCCGAGATCGGGAAGCCGAAATTCTCCTTCCCGTCGATGGAGGTCGACCACGATCTCTTTGAGGCGATCCGCGCCGAATATACCGATAAGGTAAAATTCGCGCTCGATACCGACGATAAAAATATCCGCGAGGAGCGCTTACAGCCGATCAAGGACGAGATCCACGAGAAATATGACGAACAGTACCCCGAACAGGGCGCGATGATCGACGAATGTATCTATAAGCTCCAAAAATTTATCGTGCGCCGCTGGCTCCTCGACGAACAAAAGCGCGTCGACGGTCGCGGTATGGACGATATGCGTCCGCTCGCCGCCGAGGTCGGGCTTCTCCCGCGCGTTCACGGCTCGGGGCTTTTCACAAGAGGACAAACGCAGGTGCTGACCGTCACGACGCTGGGTCCCGTGAGCGACTCTCAGCGGCTCGACGGCTTAGACGACGAGGACACCAAGCGGTATATGCACCACTATAACTTCCCCGCCTATTCCGTCGGCGAGACCAAGGCGAGCCGCGGACCCGGTCGCCGCGAGATCGGTCACGGCGCGCTCGCTCAGAGAGCGCTCGAGCCGGTTCTCCCCTCGATCGAGGAATTTCCTTACGCGATCCGCTTAGTCTCCGAGGTGCTTTCCTCGAACGGCTCTACGTCCCAGGCTTCGATCTGCGGCTCGACCCTCTCCTTGATGGACGCGGGCGTACCGATCAAGTCGCCCGTCGCGGGGATCTCCTGTGGACTGATCACCGAGGACGATCGCTGGATGACGATGGTGGATATCCAGGGGTTGGAGGATTTCTTCGGCGATATGGACTTTAAGGTCGGCGGTACGCATAAGGGCATCACCGCGATCCAGATGGATTTAAAGATCGACGGGCTGACCCCCGAGATCATTAAGGACGCTTTTGAGAAG
Source organism: Roseburia sp. (assembly GCA_023666265.1). Taxonomy (GTDB): domain Bacteria; phylum Bacillota; class Clostridia; order Oscillospirales; family Ruminococcaceae; genus Ruminiclostridium_E. Next base: position 38,618 of record JAMPCH010000002.1, on the reverse strand, counting down.
ACGCATAAGGCGCGCGTTAAGATCCTCGACGAGGTTATGTTAAAGGCGATCCCCGCCCCGAGACCGACCGTCAACGAGTACGCGCCCAAGATGATCAATATGAAGGTACCGGTAGAGAAGATCCGTGAGGTCATCGGTACGGGCGGTAAGGTGATCCAAAAGCTTTGCGTCGACTTTGAGGTGAAGATCGACATCGACGAGGACGGGAACGTCTTTATCTGCGGCTCGGATCTTGAGAAGTCGAACGCCTGTGTCGAGACGATCAAGTCGATCATTACCGACCCCGAGATCGGCGCGATCTATAAGGGGAAGGTCGTCCGCGTGAAGGAATTCGGCGCGTTCGTCGAGTTCGCCCCGGGGAAAGAGGGTATGGTTCACATCTCCGAGCTTGAGAACCGCCGCGTGGATAAGGTCGAGGACGTCTGCAACGTCGGCGATCAGATCATCGTCAAGATCATCAAGATCGACGGTCAGGGGAAGATCGGTCTTTCCCGGAAGGAAGCGCTCGCGGACATCGAAAAGAAAAAGTCACAGAGAAACGGTTAAACGCCATAGCTCCCCCGATCTCACGAGGTCGGGGGAGCTTTATCTATCGGATCGCGTATGGGAAAGATATACAAAATTTTATAATAAATTTTGGGGGATCGCCCAAAAAGGAGACGGCGCTTTCCCCGAGGACAAGGAGAAGGGTTGACAAAGCCGAGCCTTTGGTGTATACTGGATTTATAAAATCCGTTATATAGCGTCGGTTTCGTTTTGAAACGGCGGGAAAGGGGCTTATGATGAAAAATGATGTGATCACCCTCAAAGTAAAAAAAGGCGTATCGCTTAAGCTCGGGATCGCCGTTGCCGCGATCGCGGCGCTCGTTTTGGCGTTTCTCGCCTATTCCTTCTTTTTCGATCTGGACAGCGAGGTCGCGGACGGGTTGGATCGCGCGGCGCTCGTCTCGATCCAAAACGAGCTGAACGAAAACGGCTATTTGACCTCTTTACGTACCGCGTCCGCGACGGCGTACAGCGGCGACGAGGAGATCGTCACCACCGACGAATATTACCGCCTATGCGTCTCCGTGGCGCAAAGGAAAGCCGCGAGCGAGTATCTGAACCAAAAATATCCCGACGGCGGTCTCGACATCAGCTTTACCAATTATCCGTGATGAGACGGACATATCATGATTTCTCCCCGATAAAGCTCGGGGAGAAATTTTTTTTGAAAGATCGGCACTTGAAAAATTTCCCGAAGTATGATATACTGTTAAGGAGTATGGAGATCGGTATATTTTATGAGCCGAAGGGTCAGCCTATCGGAGAAAGGAAGCGCGGATTTGATCGAAACGGTAAGCGAGGAAGAATTAAAGGAACAGCGGCTTTTTATGCGGCGCGTGAGGGCGGTCGTCCATGTCTTTGACCACCCGCCGCTCGCCTATACTCATAGCTACGGCTGTCAGATGAACAGCGCCGACGGGGAGAGGCTCGACGGTATGCTCGCGGAGATGGGATTCGGCTTTACCGATTCGCCCGAGCGCGCCGACCTGATCCTCTATAATACCTGCGCGGTGCGCGAGAACGCGGAGAACCGCGTCTTCGGGAACGTCGGCGCGTTAAAGCATTTAAAGGAAAAAAAGCCCGATCTCGTGATCGCGGTCTGCGGCTGTATGGTACAACAGGCGCATATCGCCGCGCGAATGAGGGAAAAATTTCCCTTTGTCGATCTCATTTTCGGGACGCACGCGCTCCATGAGTTCCCCGCGCTCCTGTACGCGGTCTATGAGAAGAAAAAGCGGGTCTTACGGATCGAGGAACGCGACGGCGTGATCGCCGAGGGGCTTCCCGTCCGTCGGGCGGGGGGCGTTACGGCGAGCGTCCCGATCATGTACGGCTGTAACAATTTCTGCTCCTACTGTGTCGTTCCGATGGTGCGCGGGCGAGAGCGCTCGCGCGGGGCGGACGAGATCGTTGCCGAGGTTCGCGGGCTGATCGACGCGGGGTATAAAGAGATCCTCCTTTTGGGGCAGAACGTCAATTCCTATGGGAAGGGCGGAGCGGCGGATTTTTCCGCGCTTTTACGCTCGCTTGATTCGCTCGACGGCGAATTTTGGATCAGCTTTATGACCTCTCACCCTAAGGACTGTACTCGCGAGCTGATCGATACGATCGCCGAGAGCCGCCATATCTCTCACCACCTCCACCTCCCCGTCCAGAGCGGGAGCGACCGCGTCTTAAAGCTCATGAACCGCCGCTATGACACGGCGCGGTATCGGTCGCTCGTCGCCTATGCGCGGGAGAGGATCCCCGATCTCCAGCTCACGACCGACCTGATCGTCGGCTTCCCCGGCGAGATGCGCGACGACTTCCTCGAAACGCTCGTGCTCGTGAGGGAGATCCGCTTCGACAGCGCCTATACCTTTATTTACAGTCGGCGCGAGGGGACGAAGGCGGCGGAGATGGACGACCCGATCCCCGAGGAGGAGAAGGGGAAGTGGTTTCGCGAACTGCTCGACGTTCAGGGGAAGGCGGGCGAGGACGCGTACCGTGCCTATGTCGGGCGGACGCTCCGCGTCCTTTGCGGCGGGCGGGGGCGGACGGACGACGCGCTCCTCACGGGGAAGTCGCGCCAGAATATCATCGTCGATTTCGCGGGCGGCGACGAGCTGATCGGGCGCTTCGTCGACGTAAGGATCACAAAAGCGCTCAACTGGGCGCTCGTCGGCGAGCTTATATAAGAGGAAAGGTAAAAATTTTTATTATTTTTGTGAAGGCGTGCCGAGCGGCAGTCCTTCCATAAAAAAAGAAAGGAAAGGTATTGATTATGAACGCGATCGAAGCGGCAAGAGAACTCGGAAAGGCGATCCAAGCGGACGAGCGCTATCGGGCGTATTTAGAGGCGAAGGAGGCGAACGACCGCGACGAACAGTTACAGGTCCTCATCCACGACTTTAACCGAAAGCGCGGACTGATGCAGGTCGAGATGCAAAAGCCGGAGTCGGAGAAGGACGCGGGACAGCTCCAAAAGCTCAATAAAGAAATGCAGGACAGCTATGGGAACGTGATGAAAAACGCGAATATGGCGAATTTCGTCGTCGTTAAGACCGCGTTTGATCAGCTCTTAGAGGACGTCAATACGATCATCGCCCTTTGTTGTGAGGGGGACGACCCCGAGACCTGTGACCCGCGCGAAAGCGGCGGGTGTAGCGGGAGCTGTTCGACCTGCGGCGGCTGTGGCTGATACCGAATTGGTCTATTGAATTTCCCGGGAAAGGAGGGGCAAAAATGGCGGCGAAGGCGAAGGAAGAAAAAATGTCCCCGATGCTCGCCCAGTACCTCAAGGTACGCGAGGAGTATAAGGGCTATGTCATATTTTTTAGGCTCGGCGATTTTTATGAAATGTTTTTTGAGGACGCGGTCAATATCTCTAAGGTGCTCGAGCTGACCCTGACCGCGCGGGCGGGCGTTCCGATGTGCGGCGTACCGTATCACGCCTGTGAGGTCTATCTAAAGCGGCTCATCGATAAGGGGTATAAGGTCGCCCTTTGTGAACAGCTCCAAGACCCCGCGACGACGAAGGGCTTAGTCGATCGGGACGTGATCCGTCTCGTGACCCCCGGGACGCTCTATGAGGACAGTATGCTCGACGAGGGGCGTAACAACTATATCGCCTGTTTTTACGCGGCGGATAAGGCTTGCGGGATGGTGTTCGGCGATATTTCGACGGGCGAGTTTCACCTCGTCGAGCGGTCGGGCGCGGGGCTATCGGGCGAGATCGTCGGCGAGCTCTCGCGCTATACCCCCTCCGAGCTTTTATTTAACGAAAAATTCGTCGATTATAAGGAGGTCCATGAGTTCATCCGCCTAAAGCTCGACGGGGCGACGGGCGAGCTTTTTGAGGAGGATCAATTCGCGGGAGCGACCCCCGCCCTCACCGACCAATATCTTGATGGGAAGGACGTTCCCGACGGGGCGCGTATGCCGCTCGCGGTGAAGGCGCTTTACGCCCTCTTTCGCTATATCAACGAGACCCAGCGCTCGGAGATCCGCCGCTCGGTAAAGCTCATCTCCCATTTCGGCGACGACTATATGTCGCTCTCGCTCACGACGCGGCGAAATCTCGAGCTGACCGAGACCATGCGCGGGAAGGAGCGGAAGGGCTCGCTCATTTGGGTGCTCGATCGGACAAAGACCGCCATGGGGCGGCGGAAACTTCGCCAATTCATCGAACAGCCGCTTTTAAACCCCGCCGCGATCCTCGAGCGGCTCGACGCGGTCGAATGTCTCTTCGCCGATTATACGCTCCTCGCCGACCTTCGGGAGGCACTCGGCGGGATCTATGACCTCGAGCGGCTTTTAACGCGGGTCGTCTATCGGGCGGTCAATCCCCGCGAGGTGATGGCGCTCGGTCTGACCTGTGAAAAGATCCCGGCTTTAAAAGAGATACTTTCCCGCGCCGAGCCGCGCCTGTTAAAAGGCTTAAACGCCGAGATCGACGAGCTGGGCGAGATCGCCTCGCTCGTCAAAAACGCGATCAAGGAAAGTCCCCCCGCCCAGATGAAGGACGGCGGCTATATCGCGGACGGCTTTAACGCCGAGCTCGACCGCCTTCGCGGGATCGCGGACGGCGGGAGGAATATCCTCGCCGAGATCGAGGAGCGCGAGCGCGAGGCGACGGGGATCAAAAACCTGAGGATCGGCTATAACCACGTTTTCGGCTATTATATCGAAATTTCCAAGGGGAATCTTTCTCTCGTCCCCGAGCGCTATATCCGCCGTCAGACGTTAGCCACGGGCGAGCGGTATGTGACCGAGGAGCTGAAAAAAGTAGAGGGCGAGATCGTCGGCGCGAATGGGAAAATTTTAGCGCTCGAGTCCGAGATCTTCGCCGAGGTGAGGGATTTTATCGCCGGACAGCTCGACCGTATCCAGCGGACGGCGGAGGCGATCGCGACTCTCGACGTCCTCCAAAGCTACGCTACGGTCTCAAAGGAGAATAACTACGCCCGCCCCGATATTTCGCTCGAGAGCGTGATCCGTATCCGCGAAGGTCGCCACCCCGTGATCGAGGCGATGTTAAACGACCGTAGCTTTACGCCGAACGACGCGGAGCTCGACGCGGGGGAGAACCGCCTATGGATCATCACCGGACCGAATATGGCGGGGAAGTCCACCTTTATGCGTCAATGCGCCCTGATCGTCCTGATGGCTCAGATCGGTTGCTTTGTCCCCGCCAAAAGCGCGCGGATCGGCGTCGTCGATAAAATTTTTACGCGGATCGGCGCGAGCGACGACCTCACGGCGGGTCAGTCCACCTTTATGGTGGAAATGACCGAGGTCGCGGAAATTTTAAAGAATGCGACGGATAAAAGCCTCGTGATCCTCGACGAGATCGGGCGCGGGACGTCGACCTTTGACGGGATCTCGATCGCCAAGGCGGTCGCGGAATATATGAACGGTAAGATCGGGTGTAAGACCCTTTTCGCCACCCACTATCACGAGCTGATCGCGCTCGAAAAGGAAAATCGCGGGATACGCAATTACAGCGTCTCGGTCGCGAAAAAGGGCGACGAGCTTCGCTTTTTACATAAGATCGCCGAGGGCGGGACGGATAACAGCTATGGGATTGAGGTCGCGAAGCTCGCGGGTCTCCCGCCGAAGGTGATCGAGGCGTCGAAGGAAGCGCTCAAAACGATGGAGCTCGGCTCAAAGATCGACCTCGAAAAAAAGCTCCGCGCGGAGGAGGACGAGCGGGATCAGGTCGATTTCTCCTCGATCAATAAAAATTCCGTGATCCGTGAGATCCGCGCGCTCGATCTCGACGACCTGACCCCGCGCGAGGCTTATGCCAAGCTCGAGGAGCTTAAAAAAATACTCGGATAGACGACGGGCGGGAAGGAGGGATCGAACGATGGCGAAGATACAACTGCTCGATAAGAGCGTATATGAGCTGATCGCGGCGGGCGAGGTCATCGAGCGCCCCGCCTCGGTCATGAAGGAGCTGATCGAGAACTCGATCGACGCGGGCGCGAAGCATATCACCGTCGAGATCATGAACGGCGGGACGAGCTTTATGCGCGTGACGGACGACGGCTCGGGGATCGCCCACGACGAGATCCCGTCCGCCTTCCTCCGTCACGCGACGAGTAAGGTCCGCCGCGCCGAGGATCTGAGCGAGATCGCGACGCTCGGCTTTCGCGGCGAGGCGCTCGCCTCGGTCGCGGCGGTCGCGCGGGTCGAGCTTTTAACAAAGGAGGCGGACGAGGGATACGGCTCGAGCTTTAAGATCGCGGGCGGCGAGATCACGGAGCATGAGCGGGCGGGCTGTCCCAACGGGACGACGATCGTGATCCGCGACCTGTTTTATAACGTCCCCGCGCGGCGAAAGTTCCTTAAAAAGGACGTGACCGAGGGAAATCAGGTACAAGGTCTCGTCGACCGCCTCGCGCTCTCAAATCCCGACATCTGCTTTCGCTTTATCCGTGACCAAAAGCCCGTGCGTAGCACGGGCGGGGACGGCGACTATTACTCGGCGATCTATGCCGTTTTTGGGAAGCAGTTCGCCTCCTCGCTCATTCCCGTCGACTATTCGTCGGCGGGGGTCGAGGTCGTCGGCTATATCTCCTCGCCGCTCTTTACGCGGGCGAACCGCTCCATGCAGTATTTCTTCGTCAACGGGCGGTGCGTCCGCTCCCCGCTTTGTATGGCGGCGCTCGAGGAGGGCTATCGGAACAGTATCATGACGGGGAAGTTCCCCGCCTGTGTCCTAAATCTCTCGATCGCGCCGTCGCTTTGCGACGTAAACGTCAGCCCCTCAAAGACCGAGGTACGCTTCGCGGAGGAAAAGTTGGTTTTCGACGCGATCCACTTCGGGGTCAGGAACGCGATCTTAAACGCCGACAGCCGTCGGGAGATCCGCCTCGAAAAAAAAGAGCCGCCCAAGCCCCCCGAGGAGACTCGCCCCGAGAAGCTCCTTTGGAGCCGCGTCGAGGCGGCGCTCGAGCGTAAGCCCGCCGAGCCGCCGATCACGAGCTTTGAGGACGAGCGGATCTATCGTAAAAAACGCGAGCCGGTCTTTTTAAACGCCCCCTTTCTCGAGATGAAGGCGGTGAAGTCGGAGAGCGCCTTCGTCCAACGGCGCGTAGCGGAAGCCCTCGAGGCTCCTCCTCCCCCCGAGCCGCCGCCCGAAAGGGAGACGTTTCGCTATCTCTCCGAGGATTCCTTCGAGCGGCGCGCGCCGAAGCCCGTCCCCCTGACGGAGGAGCCGCCGAAGCCCGCGATCCGCGTGATCGGCGAGCTTTTCGCGACGTATATCGTCTGTGAATGCGGCGAGGAGTTGATCCTGATCGATAAACACGCCGCTCACGAGCGGATCCGCTTTGAGAAAAAAAAGACCGAGCTGACGACCGCGTCTCAGCTCCTCGCCGAGAGCGAGTTCGTCCCCCTCTCGGCGGAGCAGTACGCCGCGCTCGCGGAGCATGGCGAGCTTTTACGCGAGATCGGCGTCGAGGTCTTATTACAGGACGGGGTACGCGGCGAGATCACCGCCGCGCCCGCCGCCTTCGCGGGGGAGGCTGTCAGCCCCTCGGAGCTCGTGATTCGCGCGGCGGATCTCCTCCTCGCGGGGAACGAGAACCTCGTCGGCGAAATTTATGACGACCTTTTACATACCCGCGCCTGTAAATCGGCGGTCAAGGCGCACGACGTCAATCAGCCCGAGGAGCTTCGCGCGATCGCGGAGGAGGTCTGGGGGAATGAGAAGATCCGCTTTTGTCCCCACGGGCGACCCGTTATGGTAAAGCTCTCAAAGCGCGAGATCGAGAAGTACTTCGGGCGGATCGTATAGGAGGCGCGGGCTTTGGAGATTATCTGTATCGGCTTTAAGGGGGAGCGAAATTCCTCCTACCAAGTTGTCAGCCGCTTTTCGGGCGATAAGCTGTTTTTAACGAACTCGGTCGCGGGCTTAACGCGCGAGATCGAAGCTTTAGAGAAGCCGTATCGTGCGGCGATCCTTTTCGGACTGGATAAAAGGCTCGGGAACGGGGTTCGGATCGAGAAAAGCGCCGTCGGGGACGGGGAATACCTTTCCTCGGCGCTCGATCTTACGGGGCTTTCCGAGGTGCTTCGGCGCGGCGGGGGAAACGCCGAGATCGGGAACGCGCCGTTTCCCTGTTTGTGTAACGAGGCGTATCGGCTCGCCCTCCGAAAATACGGCGGGAACGCGGTCTTTATCCACCTTCCTTCGATCCGCCGCCTGATGGAGGAGAGGATCGGCGCTATCGTGAGCGCCGTCGAGGGATATTTTTTATAAGAAGGAGGCGGGGCGTTCTATGGAAAAGATCGGGATCGTGGTCGTCTGCGGCGCGACCGCCTCGGGTAAGACCCGCCTCGCGATCGATCTCGCGAAGCGCTTCGGCGGCGAGGTGATCTCCGCCGACTCCATGCAGATCTATACGGGTCTCACGATCGCGAGCGCGAAGCCCTCGGACGAGGAAAAACAAGGCGTACCGCACCATATGATGGACTTCCTCCCGCCGACCGAGCCTTATTCGGTCGCGGATTACGTCCGCGACGCGGCGCGGACGATCCGCGACGTTCACGCGCGGGGAAAGCTCCCGATCCTTTGCGGGGGGACGGGTCTTTATATCAGCGCTCTGATCGATAACCTTCAATTCGACGATACGGGCGCGGACTACGCGTTTCGGGAGGAGATGCGCGCCCTCGCCGCGCGGGAGGGGAAGGGGAAGCTTCTCGAAATGCTCCGCGCGGTCGACCCCGAGTACGCCGAAGGGCTTCACAAAAACAACCAAAACCGTATCATCCGCGCGCTCGAGGTCTTTCACCTCAGCGGTAAGACGATGACGCGCCTTCGCGCCGAGAGCCGGAGCGTCCCCTCCCCCTACGACCCGTGCGTAATGATGATCGAATATGAACAAAGGGAGGCGCTTTACGCGCGGATCGACGCGCGGGTCGATGAAATGGTCGAGCGGGGGCTGATCGACGAGGCGCGGGAGTTTTTTACCCACGACGACTATGTGACCGCCTCTCAGGCGATCGGCTATAAGGAGCTTAAGCCGTATCTGGACGGCGCGGAGCCGCTCTCGGAATGTATCGGGCGGCTAAAGCGCGAAACGCGCCGCTACGCGAAAAGACAGCTGACGTGGTTTCGCCGCGACCCGCGAATTTACGGCATTTTAACGGAAAATGGTACGGATTATGAAAAAATTTTAAAAAAAGCCGAAAATTTAATGAAAAAATCTAGCATTTTATAAAAAAGTATGCTATAATAGAAAATATTATAAGGTTTACGCCCCGGGAGGGGCGAACCTCGGAAGGATCGCTGCGCCCGAGAGCTTTAGCACCTTCCCAAAAATATTACGGAAAGAAAAGGGTATGAAAATGGCGAAGGACATGAATTTACAGGACGTTTTTTTGAACCAGTCGCGAAAGGAGCGGATCCCCGTAACGATCTATATCACGAACGGCTTTCAGTTCAAGGGGATCGTAAAGGGCTTTGATAACTATACGGTCATTCTTGATTCCGACGGGCGTCAAAACCTCATCTATAAGCACGCGATCTCGACGATCACTCCGCTCAGACCGATCTCGCTTTTAGACGCTTTTGAGAAGGACGACTAAGATCGACGGACAGAGCGTAGGCACGGACATTGAGAAAGGGGAAGGGCGATGGCGGAACCGGACAGGCGGCGAGCGTTTACGACCCGCGTGATCTGGGTCTTGATCGGCTTATTCTTTATACTGATGGTGGCGAGCCAGCTCGCGATCCGTTTTTATAACCCGATCCGTACCGAGATCGCGACCCTCTATACGACGACCGAGAATATCGGCTTTAAGGCGATCTATGTCCGGGATGAGAAGCTCGTCTATTATAACGTAAACGGCGTGATCAATTATACCCACCCCGACGGCTCAAAGATCGCCAAAAACTCGGTCATCGCCGAGGTCTATCAGAGCCAGAGCGACCTCGCCATCCAACAGGAGATCGAGGAGCTTACGGCTCAGCGCGACGTCCTCGCGGACGCTCAGACGCTCGTTGGGACGGATACCTCTCAGCTCGAGTCCTTCTCAAATCAGATCTACGAGAAGCATTCTCAGATCATGCAGTATCTTTATGACCGCGATTATCGCTCCGCCGCGTCGATGAAAAGCGATATGCTCAACCTACAGAGTAAGCGCGAGATCGTTAAGGGGACGGAGACCTCGTATGAGGCGAAGATCCGCGAGATCGACGACGAGATCGCGCGGCTAAGAGCGCGGGTCGTCCGCGCCCCCTATGAGATCTCGATCGGCGAGGCGGGCTATTTCGTGAGTAAGATCGACGGCTATGAGGATAAGCTCAACAGCACCACGGTCTTTGAACTCACAAAGGAACAGATCGAGCGGCTATTGACCGAGGAAGAGGCTCAGACGAACCCAAACGGCGTGATCGGTAAGCTGATCGACGGATATAAATGGTACTTAGTCGCGATCCTCGATACGATCCGTCTCGGGACGGTCTTTGAGGGGGCGGAGGTCACGCTACGCGTCGGGTCGTCGCCCCGAAACGTGACCGCGCGGGTCGTCGATCTCGAGCGTCAGGAGGACGGGAGCAGCGTCTGTGTCTTTGAATGTGATATGTTCTCCGCCGACTTTGTGGACGAGCGGGTCACTCAGGTCAAGCTCTTACTCGACAGCTATAAGGGGATACGTATCCCGACCGAGGCGCTTAGGATCGTAAACGATCGGGTCGGCGTTTTTACCCAAAACGGGATCGAGGTCGTCTTTAAACAGATCCGACCGATGATCTCGGAGGAGGACTATACGCTCGCCGAGGATACGACCGGCGAGAGCGGCTATATCTCTTTATACGATACGATCATAGTAAGCGGAAGGGATCTATATGACGGAAAGATTATCGAGTAAAAAGCGCGAGGAGATCGAGGCGAGCTATCGCGCGATCACCGAGCGGATCGCCGAGGCGAAGGCTAAGGCGGGGCGAACCGACGAGATAAGGCTTATGGCGGTCACAAAGACGGTCGCGCCCGAGGCGGTCAATCTCGCCGTATCGCTCGGGGTACGTCTCCTCGGCGAGAACCGCGTACAGGAATTTCTCGAAAAAAGGGACGAGTACGTCCCCGAGGCGGAGATCCATTTTATCGGCGGGCTACAGACGAATAAGGTAAAATATATCATCGATAAGGTCGCGATGATCCATTCGGTCGATAACGAGCGCCTTCTCCGCGAGATCGACCGCCGCGCGGGCGAGAGCGGTCTTATAAAGGACGTCCTTTTTGAGGTCAATATCGGCGGCGAGGAGAGTAAAAACGGCGTCCCGCCCGATCGGCTCGGGGCGCTGACGGAGGCGGCGACCGCCTGTCCGAACGTTCGGGTACGGGGGCTTATGACGATCCCGCCGATCGACCGCGATGGGAGCTCCGAGCGGTATTTTGAGAGAATGGAGCGCCTTTTTACGGATCTTAAAAGCGAGAGCCGCGGCGAGGACGGCTTCCCGATCGATACGCTCTCGATGGGGATGTCCGGCGACTTTGAGACCGCGATACGATACGGTTCTACAATAGTAAGGATCGGAAGCTTACTATTCGGATACAGAAAATACTGATGGGGGGATTTTTCATGGGATTCATGGATCAGTTCAAAAAGATCACCGGCTATAACAGCGACGACGAGGATCTCGGCGATAACGACTTTACCGACGATATTCCGTCGACGGTCAATTTCGGCGACGATTACAGCTCGCCCCGCTCGTCGATCAAGAGCAGCAGGATGATGAGCATACCCGCGACGACCCACTTACAGGTCATCGTCGTTAAGCCCGAGAAATACAGCGACGCGGCGGCGATCGCGGATCACTTTAAAAACAAAAAGACGGTCGTATTAAACCTCGATAACACGAATAAGGACGTCGCGAACCGCCTCATCGACTTTCTCGGCGGGGTCGCCTACGCGACGGACGGCGAGCTAAAGCGGATCGCCAATACGACCTATATCATCGTACCCGTGAACGTCGATATTTCGGGCGATATGATCGACGAGCTCGGGAGTAACGCGGATTTTATTTAAATGAAGGAGCGCTCCTCCCGCGAGAGCGCGGAGATCCGCGCGGGTGATCTCCTCCGCCTCTCGGAGAAGCGGGGAACACCCGTTTTTACCGCCTTTTTAAACGAACAGGAACAGCTTTTTTCCGAGCGATTCCTTACGGGGAAGAACGCGCGATTTCTGTTTTGGGGCGGTCATGAGAGCTGTACGCGTAGGATGCTTTGCGTCTCGACCGACGGCGCGGAGGAGGGGGACTTTCCGATCTATCCCCTTACCGTCGCGTTTCGCGCGGGCGAACCGCTTACTCATCGCGATTTCCTCGGCGCGTTTCTTTCCCTCGGGATCGACCGCGCACAGATCGGGGATATTTTCGTCTGTCAAAATTGCGCTGTCGCCTTTTGTACAAAAACGGCGCGCGACCTGATCCTCGACTTCGTCGCCAAGGTCGGGCGGACGGGCGTAACGATCCGCGACGGGGTCTTAGCCGAGCTTCCAAAAGCGCGTTTTGAGGAGGTCGGCGTCGTGGCGGCGTCTTTACGCGCCGACTGTATCGTGGGCGCGCTCTCGGGGCTGAGCCGCGAAAAAGCCGCCGACTTTATCCGTTCGGGGCGGTTTCTTTTAAACTATGAGGAATGTACGAGCGTCAGTAAGCTCTTAAACGAGGGAGATATACTAACGCTTCGCGGCTATGGGAAGTTTAAGCTCGCCGACGGGGGAACGGAGACAAAAAAAGGAAGGATACGGGTCCGGCTGGATCGGTATGATTAGGGCGGCGCTCGATCGGGCGACAAGCCCCGCAGCTTTACGCGGGGTCGCCGAAGGAGCAGTCCTGCCCTAAGGCAACACCGCACAATTACCGGCTACGCCTTTGCCGCCCGATTGACAGCCATCTTTTCCGCCATATTGCACAGATTTTCTTTGAAAGGCGGTCTCCCCTGGGCGGGGCGAGGTGAATGGCAGAGCCAACCAGAGGGGCTGACCGACAGATCAGCCTTCCTGCATAAAATCTGTACAATCTGACGAAAAATCTGACTGCCACTCGAACGACAATAATTGTGCGGTGCAGCCTAAAAAAGGAAAACATAAAAGGAAGGAAGAAAAGGAAAATGGACGCAAACTCGATTAAGGATAGAAAGTTTACCGAAGCGATGCGCGGGTATAAAAAGGAGGAGGTCGACGATTATCTGAGCGATCTCGCGATGGAATTCAGCCAGCTACGCAATCAGAACACCGAGCTCGAAAAAAAGCTCGGCGTACTCGCCGATAAGATCCGCGAATACCGCGAGGACGAGGACGCTTTAAAAGAGGCCCTCCTCGGCGCTCAGAAGCAGGGGAACGCCGTCATCGCGAACGCCAAGGAAAAGGCGGCGGAGCTGATCCAGGAGGCACAGGATAAATGTGACGAAATGATCGCGGCGGCGGAACAGGAACTGGCGGATCGTCACGCCGAGGCGGAAAAAACGATCGCGGACGCGCTCGCCGAAAAGAAGCGGATCGAGGACGAGGCGGCGAAAAGAGCGGCGGATCTCCACCTCGAGATGGAGATCCAAAACGAGCTCGACCGCGAGGTACTCGCGCGGACAAAGCGCGAGGCGGAGGACTTCCGTACCCGTCTCATCGTCGAATATACGAACCACATGGAGATGATCAAAAAGATCCCCGAGGATTGTGAAAACGAGTATGTCAAGGACACGACCGCGAACCACGACGTATCGCGGCTTCGCGAGCTCCTTGACCGTCAAAACGCCGACGCCGCCGTACAGATAGCCGCGCCTGCGCCCGAGACCGAGCGCGAGGAGGACGACTCGGATATTAAGGTCGTCGGCTCATTCTCCGAGATCCCCGTCTCCGAGGCGGAGTCGACCGAGGTCGAGGAAGAACCCGCCGAGGACGGCGCTTTTACGGTAGAGAGCGCCTTTGGCGACGAGAAGGACGACGAATCGGACGCGCCCGACTTTTTATCGAGTAAGCCCGCCCGCGCGCCCGGAAAGTCGAAATACGAAAAGCTCGAATTCGGAAACAACACCGCCGGTAACGGAAAAAATAAAAAGAGAAGATAACGAAAGGACAAGGAAAGCATGGCACAGGATTATAACGAGACCCTGAACCTACCGCAGACCGACTACCCGATGCGGGGAAATCTCCCCGCCCGCGAGCCGAAGTGGTTAGAGGAATGGGAGAAAAAGCGGCTTTATTACGAGCTTCAAAAAAAGAACGAGGGGCTTCCGAAATACGTCCTCCACGACGGTCCGCCCTACGCCAACGGCGACATCCATATGGGTACGGCGCTCAATAAGGTCTTAAAGGATATTATCGTTAAATATAAGTCCATGACCGGGTATCAAGCGCCCTATGTCCCCGGCTGGGACTGTCACGGGCTGCCGATCGAGCTCAAGGCGCTCAAACAGATCGGCGCGGAGAACGGCGCGATCGACCCGGTCGCGCTCCGGAAATGTTGCCGTGATTTCGCGGTATCCTGTCTCGACGACCAAAAGGAACAGTTTAAGCGCCTCGGGGTCTGGGGCGATTTTGACGACCCCTATCTCACGATCAAGCCCGAGTTTGAGGCGAAGCAGGTCGAGGTATTCGGTAAAATGGCGGCGAAGGGGCTGATGTATAAGGGCTTAAAGCCGGTCTACTGGTGCGCCGACTGTCATACCGCGCTCGCGGAGGCGGAGATCGAGTATGAGAACGATGAATGTCACTCGATCTATGTTAAATTTAAATTCACCGACGATAAAGGGAAGTTAAACGGGACGGGGATCGACTCCGACCGCGCTTACGCGGTGATCTGGACGACGACGACATGGACGCTCCCGGGGAACCTCGCGATCTGTCTCGGTCCTAACTATGAGTATACTTTTGTGAAGGTCGAGGACGCCGAGTCCTCTCATTGCGGCGATTATCTTTTAATGGCGACCGAGCTTGTGCCGACGGTTATGTCCGCCTTTGGCGTAAAGGAATATACGACCCACGGGAGCTTCCTCGGGAAGGAGCTTGAGCTGACCGAGACGGCGCATCCTTTTATGGGGCGTAAGTCGATCGTTATCTGCGGCGACCATGTCACGCTCGACAGCGGTACGGGCTGTGTTCATACCGCGCCCGGCTTCGGCGTCGAGGATTATGAGGTATGTAATTCCTATAAAGGGATGTTTGAGATCATCGTCCCGGTCGACAGTAACGGGAAAATGACCGAGGAGGCGGGCGAATTCGCCGGTCTCACGACCGACGAGGCGAATAAGGCGATCGTCAAAAAATTAGAGGAAACAAACAGTCTCGTCGCGATCGAGCGGATCGTCCACCAATACCCCCACTGTTGGCGCTGTCATAAGCCGATCATCTACCGCGCGACGGAGCAGTGGTTCTGCTCGGTCGAAAAGTTCGCGAACGACGCGGTAAAAGCGATCGAGGAGGTTCAATGGATCCCCCCGTGGGGCGAGGAACGGATCAAGAATATGGTACTCGGGCGGAGCGACTGGTGTATCTCGCGCCAGCGCCGCTGGGGCGTCCCGATCCCGGCGCTTTACTGTAAGGACTGCGGGAAGCCCGTGATCACCGACGAGTCCATTCGCGCGATCTCCGAGCTGTTTCGTAAAGAGAGCTCGGACGCTTGGTACGCGAAAGAGCCTTCGGAATTTCTCCCGGAAACGGTGAAGTGTGAATGCGGCTGCGGCGAATTTACGAAGGAAATGGATATTTTTGACGTATGGTTCGATTCGGGAAGCACGCACGAGGCGGTTTTAAGAGAGCGCGAGGAGCTGATCTATCCCGCCGATATGTACCTCGAGGGCTGTGACCAGTATCGCGGGTGGTTCCAAAGCTCGCTCTTGACCTCGGTCGCCTGTTACGGTCACGCGCCGTATAAGGCGGTTTGTACTCACGGCTGGATCGTCGACGGTAAGGGCGAAAAAATGTCCAAATCAAAGGGGAATTATATTATCCCCGAGGAGGTCATCAAGCAGTACGGCGCGGACGTTCTCCGTCTTTGGGTCACCTCGCTCGATTATCACAGCGATATTCGCGTATCACAGGATATTTTAAAACAGCTCTCGGAGGCGTATCGGAAGATCCGAAACACCGCGCGGTTTATGCTCGGTAATCTTTGTAATAAGGGCGGGTTTGATCCCGACCGTGATACGGTCGCGCTCGACGAGCTGTCCGAGATCGATAAATGGGCGCTCTCAAAGTATGACGCTCTCATCGATAAGGTCAAAAAAGCCTATGAGGATTTTGACTATTATCACGCCTATCACGCGATCAACAGCTTTTGTATCGTCGATCTCTCTAACTTTTATCTCGATATTATCAAGGATCGGCTCTATTGTGAGGCGGAGGACGGGAAGGATCGACGCGCGGCACAGACGGTGATGTATCTCATTTTAAGCGGGCTTACGCGCCTTCTCGCCCCGATCATTACCTTTACGGCGGACGAGATTTGGCAGGAGCTTCCCAAAAAGAGCGACGACGACGCGCGAAACGTCGTCTTTAACCGAATGCCCGAAAAGACGGGGATCGCGGTCGATACGGCGAAATGGGACAAGATCCACGCGATCCGCGACGACGTACTCGCCGCGCTCGAACAAAAGCGCAACGAAAAGCTCATCGGGAAGTCGCTTGAGGCGAAGGTAACGCTCCATACGGCGGAGGATCTCTCGGCGCTCCTCCCCGAGCTCGCGAAGGCGTTTATCGTTTCCGAGGTCGCGCTCGCCGACGGCGAAGGCGAATATCACGGGAACGTCGAGGGACTTAGCGTCACCGTCGAAAAGGCGGCGGGCGAGAAATGCGCGCGTTGTTGGACATATTCCGACTACGTCGGGCGAAACGCCGTTTACCCCGACCTTTGCGAGCGTTGCGCGAGGGTGTTATCGGAAAAGGAATAATCGTAAAGGGTCATACACACGCGGCGCTTGTGTATGGCTCTTTTGGAGTACGGAGGAGAGCGCTTTCGCCCCCTCAGCGGAAAGGAGCTTATCATGAAATGGATCGCCGTACTGGTCAGCGTCGCGCTCGCGGCGATCGATCAGCTCACGAAAAAGCTCGCGGTCACGTATCTTAAGCCCGTCGGCTCGATCCCGCTCCTAAAATTCGGGGAGACGGAGTGGCTAAACCTTACGTACTGTGAGAATACGGGGATGTCGTTTAGCCTCCTCGAGGGACAGCGGGTATTATTGACCGCCCTCCCGCTCGTTTTGATCGTCGCGATCGAGTGGTATATTTTTTCGGGGCGGGCTAAGACAAAGCCGAGGATCCTCGCGCTCGCGGCGATCGCGGGCGGCGGTCTCGGGAATCTGATCGATCGGGCGCTGATGGGACATGTGGTCGATTTTATCGACGTTAAGATCATTCATTTCGCGATCTTTAACTTCGCGGATATGTGCGCGGTCTGCGGCGGGATCGTTTTTGTCCTGATCATGTATTTAGACGAGAAGAAGGAGAAGAAGGAGCGGGAAGAAAAAACCGATGAGAAACTTTGAGATCGAGGTGGACGAGGCGAAGGCGGGGACACGGCTCGATAAATTCATTTTTGAGGAGACCGAGGGCACGGTCACGCGGTCGACGGCGGCTCGCCTGATCTGGGAGGGGCGCTGTAATGTGAACGGCGAACCCTGCCCAAAAAATTATAAGGTCAGGGTCGGCGATCGGATCGAGCTGACCGTCCCCGAGCCGGAGGGGGTCTCGCTGATCCCCGAGGATATACCGCTCGAGATCGTCTATGAGGACGACGACCTCCTCGTCGTCAATAAGCCGAAGGGAATGGTCGTCCACCCGGCGGCGGGTCACCCCTCGGGCACGCTCGTGAACGCGCTGATGGCGCACTGCGGGAGTGGGCTGTCCGGGATCAACGGCGAGATCCGCCCCGGGATCGTCCATCGGATCGATAAGAATACGAGTGGGCTGCTCGTCGTCGCGAAAAGCGACCTCGCGCATCGCGGCTTAGCCGAACAGATCGCCGCCCACAGCTTTACGCGGGAATATGAGGCGGTCGTTTGCGGCGCGGTCACGGAGGACGGGACGGTCGACGCGCCGATCGGGCGAAGTAAGTCTGACCGTAAAAAGATGTGTGTGACCGAGGACGGGCGCGACGCGCGGACGCATTATTACATCATAAAACGCTTCGCGGGGTATACCTACCTTCGGCTGAGGCTCGAGACGGGGCGGACGCACCAGATACGCGTCCATATGGCGTATATCGGTCACCCCGTCGCGGGGGACGAGGTCTATGGGAACGGGCGTCCGCGCTCGCTCGGCGGGCAATGTCTCCACGCGCGCAGGATCGGGTTTATCCACCCGCGCGACGGGCGCTATGTCGAGTTCGACAGTGAGCTCCCCCAATCGTTTCAGGACTTTTTGGACAGTATCGAGTGACCTATGGACTTTAAAAACGTGATCTTAATGAGCGACCTCGACGGGACGCTCCTGACCGATGATAAGCGGATCGACGAACGCGATCTCGCCGCGATCGCGCGCTTTCGCGCGGGGGACGGGCTTTTTACCGCCGCGACGGGGCGGGGGATCGCTATGGCTAAAAGCGTCGTCGAGCGGCTCGGGATCGATATACCCTGTGTGATCTTTAACGGGGCGGCGGTCTACGACTTTCGGGAGAAAAAATTTCTTTGGCATAGTGATATGCCGCCTTGTGCCGACGATTATATCCGTATGCTCGAGGAGCGCTTCCCCGACGTCGGGATCGAGATCTTACACGCCGACTCGGTCTATGTGACCGACGATAACGAGACGGTCCGGGAGCATATGGCGATCGAGGGGATCGAGCCGATCCGTTGCAGCCTCGCGGACGTCCCGAGGGAGGATCGCCTCAAGGTCCTGATCGCCTACCCGCCCGAGCGGATCGGCGAGATCATCGACTTTACGCGGGAGCGTTGCGCGGCGGACGTGAACTGGGTACATTCCTCGCCGATGTACTACGAGATGCTCCCGGCGGGGATCAGTAAGGGCTACGGCTTTCGGCGGCTTATCGAGCTTCTCGGGCGGGACGGGCTTTTTACCGTCGCGGTCGGGGACTATGGGAACGACACCGATATGGTACGCGCGGCGGACTACGGCGCGGCGGTCGCGAACGCGCGGGAGGAGGTCAAGCGGGCGGCGAAGGTCGTCCTTCGCGACAACAACCACGCGCCGATCAGCCAGCTGATCGACCTGATCGCGGGGCTTTAAAAGCTTTTTTGGGGAAGGCGTGCCTCGCGGCGGGCTTAGACGTAATAGAAGTAACGCAGTAAAATCGGGCGCTTTCGCGCCTTCAATAAAAGAAAGGAAAGGTTTTTTAAAATGGACGCAACACTCAAAAACCGGCTTGAAACGACGGCGGTAAAGGTCAGAATGGGCATTATCGAAGGGGTCTATCAAGCGAAGGCGGGTCACCCCGGCGGGTCGCTCTCCGTCGCGGATACGCTCACCTATCTCTATATGGCGAGAATGAACGTCGACCCCAAAGACCCGGAGATGGCGGATCGCGACCGCCTCGTCCTCTCAAAGGGACATACCGCGCCCGCGCTTTATTCCGTCCTCGCCCAAAGGGGCTTTTTCCCGGTCGAGGAGCTTAAGACGCTCCGTAAGATCGACTCGCGGCTACAGGGTCACCCCTCGCTCGGGAAGATCCCGGGCGTCGATATGAGTACCGGCTCGCTCGGTCAGGGCGTCTCCGCCGCCTGTGGTATGGCGCTCTCGGGGAAGATCTCAAACGAAACGTATAAGGTCTACGCCATCCTCGGCGACGGCGAGATCGAGGAGGGTCAGGTCTGGGAATCGGCGATGTTCGCGGCGCATTATCAGCTCGATAACCTCGTTTTTATCGTCGATAACAATAACCTCCAGATCGACGGACCGATCACCCAGGTCATGAATCCCTACCCGATCGACGAGAAATTCGCGGCGTTCGGCTGGCATGTCGTAACGATCAACGGGCATGACTTCGACGAGATCGAGAAGGCGTTTAACGAGGCGGAGACCGTCGCGAACCAGCCGACCGTGATCGTTCAAAAAACGGTCAAGGGGAAGGGCGTCTCGTTTATGGAGAATAACGTCGCGTGGCACGGCACAGCGCCGAACGAGGAGCAGTATAACACCGCGATGGGCGAGCTAAACGCGAGCCTCAAAGCGCTCGAATCAAGGGAGGTCTAAAAACAATGGAAAAGAAAGCAACGCGCGAAAGCTACGGCGAAGCCTTGGTCATGCTGGCGGAGAAGCGCCCCGATCTGGTGGTGCTTGACGCCGACCTCGCCGCCGCGACAAAGACGGGGATCTTTAAAAAGGCGTACCCCGATAAACACTTTGACTGTGGGATCGCCGAGGCGAATATGATGGGGGTCGCGGCGGGGATCGCCACGACGGGGAAGCTCGTTTTCGCGAGCTCCTTCGCGATGTTCGCGGCGGGTCGCGCCTTTGAGATCGTCCGTAACAGTATCGCGTACCCTAAGCTCAACGTCAAGATCGGCGCGACCCACGCGGGGATCTCCGTCGGCGAGGACGGCGCTTCGCACCAATGTAACGAGGACATCGCGCTGATGACGGCGATCCCGAATATGACGGTCATCAACCCCGCCGACGATATAGAGGCTAAGGCGGCGGTACTCGCGATGGCGGACTATGAGGGACCGACCTATATGCGCTTTGGGCGGCTCGCCGTCCCGATCTTTAACGCGCCCGACTATCGCTTTGAGGTCGGAAAGGGCGTGACCCTCAAGGACGGGAAGGATATTA
The DNA here is from genome assembly GCA_023666265.1 of Roseburia sp. GTDB lineage: Bacteria > Bacillota > Clostridia > Oscillospirales > Ruminococcaceae > Ruminiclostridium_E. The sequence goes on along the minus strand of JAMPCH010000002.1, from coordinate 17,861 downwards.
CGATCATCGCGACGGGGCTTATGGTCGCCGAGGCGATCGAGGCGGGTCAAGCCCTCAAGGAACAGGGGATCGACGCGCGGATCGTCAATATCCATACGATCAAGCCGATCGACCGCGAGCTGATCCTAAAGGCGGCGCGCGAGACGGGGCGGATCGTCACCGTCGAGGAGCATAGCGTGATCGGCGGTCTCGGCTCGGCGGTCGCGAACGTCGTCACGGAGGAGTACCCCGTTCCCGTCCATAAGATCGGCGTAAACGACTGCTTCGGTCATTCCGGTCCGGCGGCGGCGCTTTTAAAACAGTTCGGTCTTTGCGCGGAGAATATCGTCGCGGTGACAAAGTCGGCGCTGGGGAAGTAAACGATAATGAGATAAAAGCGGAGAGCGTTCCGATGTCGGGGCGTTCTCCGTTTTTTAGAGCTTGTGTTCATTGGATTTGTGCGTAGATTTTCGAGCATAATTTTGTCAAGAACAAGGAAAAATTTCGCAGGCTTGCTGACGCAAGTCAAGAAATTTTGACACAGTTATCGGCAAAATTTGTCGAAAAGATGCGTACAATATCCGATGAACACATGCTCTTATTTTAGGGCAGGAGTGCGAGCCGCATATTCAGCGGTTGACCTCCTTTCGGTTCGTCCGCCCGAGGAGGTAGTCGACGGAGACGTTATAATAGTCGGCGAGGCGGACGAGGGTCTCGGTCGGTATGTCGTGACCGCCCGATTCATAATAGCTGTAAGTGCGCTGACTGCAATGGAGGATCGCCGCGACCTGTGTTTGGGTCAGGTCGCTGTCCTCGCGGAGGTTTCGGATTCTTTCGTACATTTTTTCTCCCTTCCGTAAAAGTAAGTATTCTCGACGATTACTATTTTATGATAGCACGATTTGTTCTATTGACTTTTAGAACAAATTGTGCTATAATGGTATATGATCGGAGAGGATAAAACGGGTATTCGGTAAAAAACCTCGATAAATTTTTAAGAAAAGGGGTGAAACGTTATGAGCTTCCTAAAAGAAATCATTATCGGAGATGTTGTGAAATCCGTGGTCGAGTCGATCCCGGGCGCTGTGGGCGGCGTACTTTCCGAGGTGGAGAAGCATAAGCAAAAACAGAGGGAGGTCGTCTCGGACGGCGTTTCCGAACAGGTAGAGGAGATCAAAAAAACAGTTGACGAATTAAAGTCCAAAAAAGAAAAGCCCGCTTCGTTCGAATCGCTCCGACGCGTATGTGAATGTTGCGGCGCGCCGCTGGAGGATCAAAAGAAATGCCTTTACTGCGGAACGGAATATCGCGCGATCCTCCACGAAAAAATGAAATTCTGTAAATACTGCGCCGAACAGATCCCGGAGGACGCGGTGCTTTGTACACATTGCGGGCGACAGGTCGAGGAGCTTAAAGGCGTCGGGGCAAACTCGACATTCGGCGGCTCGACGGTTCCGCCTCCGCCTCCGTCTCCTTATCCGTTCCCGTCGCCGACCGCGAATTCTCCCGCGTCTCATGCCTCTGCGGCGAAACAAGTACCCGCACCGGCTGTTAAGGAGAAAAATAAGTGGGTCGCGCTGACGGTTTGTATCCTTTTCGGCTTGTTTGGCGGACACAAGTTTTACGAGGGAAAGGTCGGAATGGGGGTCTTGTACTTATTTACATTCGGCTTGTTCGGGATCGGTACGCTGATCGATTTTATTGTGATCTTGTTTAAGCCGAACCCGTATTATGTGTAAACTCGTTCCCACGGCGGGAACATTGTTTAAAAAATCATTTGAAGAAAGGAACTATGATGAAAATGAAAAAAAGAATTTTTGCGGCAATTCTTGCGGCGGCGATGATGCTTACCGCCGCGCCGACTGTTCTTCCTGCGGCGAATATTGCCGTTTCGGCGGCGAAGGAGGAAAAACTTGCCGCGCCGAAAACGCTGAAGGTATCTTCAAAAACAGAAACGACCGTTACGCTGAAATGGAGTAAAGTAACGGGGGCGGACAAGTACGCGATCTATCAATATGACAAGGACGCGGAAAAATACGTAAAGATAAAGAGCGTCTCTAAAACGACCTATAAAATTACGGGACTTGACCCGAATACCAAATATTCGTTTAAAGTCGCGGCGCTCGTTAAAGGCAACAACGGAAAGTATACCGTTCAGACGAAGTCAAAGGCGAAAAGCGTTACAACAAACGCAAAATCCTCAAACACCAACTCCTCAAACACCAACTCCTCAAACACCAACTCCTCAAACGGTATCCGCCCCGAATTTAAAGAGGCGATGGACAGCTACGAAGCCTTCTTCGACGAGTATTGTAAGATCATGACGGCATACGCCAATAACCCTTCCGATCTTAGCTTAATGCTCAAATATCTTGAATATCTCGAAAAATATTCCGAGATGATGGAAAAGTTGGATAAGATCGGTGATGATGATCTATCCGAGGCGGAGCTGTTATATTATACGGAGGTGATGTCGAGGATCAACAAAAAGCTGCTCGCTCTGGGATAAAGAGCGGGGTATCGAATCGTCAAAACCGGCTCGCGGGCTTTGGTTCTTTCCCTAAATTCATTTTGGCGATACCGCGTAGTGATTGCCGTGCGGCTTGTTTGGGAAAATGCCGCATACCCGGGGCGGTGGAGGTCGAGAGCTTCGCTTGCGAAAATCCGTAATTACAGTGCGGGATTGACAAAGTAAGGAGAAACATTATGCGAAAATTCATTTCGTTTACGGTAACGACTGTGGTCGTTTTGTTATTGCTTTCGGGCTGTCAAGGGCAATCGGCGGTAGGTGTGACGACCGATGACAACATTACGCAAAGCTCGGTTTTGACGGAGAGTGTTCCTGTTTCATCGGAGGAAACCACGACGGTAAACACAACGGAAACCACAACAGTAACCACGACGAAAGTCACGACCACAAGCCCGGTTTCAACGGAGAATAGCGCTACTACGACGAAAGAGCCGGAACAGGAGACAAAACAACAGGAAACACCTTCCGACGAATACAACGTCAATGTAAAGGTGAACTGTGTTGAAAACTTGGCGTTTAGCAGATATGATGTAAAAGTTTATGTAGATGATGAATTACAGGGTACGGTCGAACACGGCGGATCGGATTCGTATACGGTTCAATTAAAAGAGGGTACTTATCCGATCCGATTCGCTAAAACCGATGATGAAACGGTTTTTGGGGAGACAAAAATAAAGGTATCAAAAAACGATACCTTTCAGTTTGAAATTTCCTGTACCGCTAAAAAAATTAAGTTTGAAAATCAGTCGGACAGCATATTAGCGGAGGAGACGGAAGATGATAAGCCCGACGAAACAACGACGGCTTTAGCCGATACTCCTCAAAGCGGTACAACGGAAACGACCGCCTCCTCAAACGGTATCCGCCCCGAGTTTAAAGAGGCGATGGACAGCTACGAAGCCTTCTTTGACGAATATTGTAAGATCATGACGGCATACGCCGAAAATCCTTCCGATCTCAGTTTAATGCTCCAATATCTCGAATATCTCGAAAAATATTCCGAGATGGCGGATAAGCTGGACGAGATCGGCGATGACGATCTGTCCGAGGCAGAGCTGTTATATTATACGGAAGTGATGTCGAGGATCAACAAAAAGCTGCTTGCTTTGGGATAAAGAGCGGGGTATCGAATCGTCAAAATCGACTCGCGGGCTTTGTCTCCTTCCCAAAAAATATTTTTAAAAACGATAAAACATCAAAGAGCGCCCGTTTAGCAAGCGCTCTTTTTGTGACAGATCGATCGGGGATAAGCCGAAGCGACCGAGCGAAGCGTAATTTATACAAAGTCAAAAGGAAAAAAATCCATTTTGGATTGACAACTCGTCGAAAAAGGTGTATGATAGATACCGAAAAAAGCGGGCGGCGGCTATATCGCCGTATCGCTATGGAGAAGGGGGCGGCGGCTTGAATATCATCATTGTGGGCTGTGGGAAGGTCGGCGAGGTACTCGCCGAACAACTGAACGACGAGGGGGATAATATCACCGTGATCGATCTCGACCCAAAAAAGGTCAGCGCGGTCATGAACCGCTACGACGTGATGGGCGTCGTCGGGAACGGCGCGACCCACCTCACCCAACAGGAGGCGGGGATCACCCACGCCGACCTCTTGATCGCGGTCACGGGGTCGGACGAGCTGAACCTGCTTTGTTGCCTAATCGCCAAAAAAACGGGGAATTGTCAGACGATCGCCCGCGTCCGTAACCCCGCGTACAGTAGCGAAGCGCCCTTTTTAAAGGACGAGCTCGGTCTCGCGATGGTCATCAACCCGGAACAGGCGGCGGCGGCGGAGATCGCGCGGATCTTACGCTTCCCGTCGGCGATGAAGATCGACACCTTCGCGCGGGGGAAGGTCGAGCTTTTAAAGTTTCGCCTCCCCGAGAAATGCCCGCTCGCGGGACTTTCCGTCAAGGAGATCACGACGAAGCTCTCCTGTGACGTGCTGGTATGTACGATCGAGCGCGGCGACGACGTTTATATCGCCTACGGCGACTTCGTCTTCGCCGAGAAGGACATCATTTCCATTATCGCCGCGCCGCGAAAGGCGAACGACTTCTTCCGTAAGATCAAATATAAGACAAATTCCGTCCGCGACGTGATGATCGTCGGCTGCGGCGAGATCGGTCAATACCTAAGCACGCTCCTTCTCAAAGCGGGGATCTCGGTCAAGATCATCGAGAAGGACGCGCGGCGGTGCGAAGAGCTTTGCGCCCTCCTCGACGACGCGGTGGTCATCAACGGCGACGCGTCCGACCAAAACGTCCTCCTCGAGGCGGGGCTTGAGAAGGCGGGCGGCTTCGTCGCGCTCACGAACCTCGACGAGGAGAATATCCTCCTCTCGCTCTTCGCGCGAAGCACGGCGAACTGTAAGCTCATCACAAAGATCAATCGGATCGACTTCGGCGATGTGATCAAGCATCTCGACCTCGACACGATCATCTACCCAAAAAATATCACCTCCGCGACGATCATTCGCTATGTCCGCGCGAAGAAAAACACCATCGGGAGCAACGTCGAAACGCTCTACAGTATCATTAAGGGGAAGGTCGAGGCGGCGGAGATCGTGATCCGCGACGAGTCGCCCGCCGTCGGCGTTCCGCTGATGAAGATGCGGTTTAAAGAGGGCGTACTTGTCGCCGCGATCCTACGGGATAAAAAGGTCATTATCCCGCGCGGTCACGATACGATCCGCGTCGGCGACGCGGTCGTCATCGTCTCGAACCACCTCGCGGTACACGACATCTCGGACATCTTAAAGTAAGCGCGGAAAGGATCTTCATTATTATGAATTTCAGGATGATTTCGTATATTCTCGGCTGGATCTTGATCTTTGAGGCGATCTTTATGTCGATCCCGTTTGTCGCGGCGCTTATTTTTGGGGAAGGCGTGCTTTTCGCCCTTCTGATCTCGGCGGCGATCTGTCTCCTTTTCGGGGTTCCGCTGACGGTGATCAAAAAGCCCGTCAATAAGCATCTCTTTTCGCGCGAGGGCTTTGTGATCGTTTCGCTGAGCTGGATCGTTCTCAGTCTTTTCGGTGCGCTCCCGTTTTTTCTCTCGGGCGAGATCCCTTCGTTTATCGACGCGGTCTTTGAGACCGTGAGCGGCTTTACGACGACGGGGGCGAGTATCCTATCGGACGTTGAGAGCCTCCCGAAGTCGCTGATCCTCTGGCGGAGCTTTACCCACTGGGTCGGCGGGATGGGGGTACTCGTCTTTATTATGGCGTTCCTCTCGCTCTCGGGGGGACAAAACCTTCACATTATGAAGGCGGAGAGCCCGGGTCCCTCGGTCAGTAAGCTCGTCCCTAAGGTCAAGACGACGGCGATCCTCCTTTACGCGATCTACTTCGTTTTAACGGTCGCGGAGTTCCTTCTCCTCCTCTTGGGGAGGATGACGGTCTTTGAGGCGCTGAATACCGCCTTCGCGACGGCGGGGACAGGCGGTTTTGGGATCTATAATACGAGTATGGGTTCTTTCTCGCCCTACCTTCGGGTCGTCGTGACGGTCTTTATGATCCTTTTTTCGATCAATTTTAATTCCTACTTCTTTTTGGTGAGCCGTAAGTTCAAGGAGGCGTTTAACGCCGAGTTCCGCGCCTTTTTTCTGATCGTCGTCTCGGCGATCGTGATGATCACGCTCAATATCCGGGGTATGTATCCCTCACTGGAAGCGGCGCTCCTCGATTCCTCGTTTACGGTCGCCTCGCTGATCTCGACGACGGGCTTTAGTACCGCCGACTTTAACCTCTGGCCGGAATTTTCCCAAACGATCCTCGTCGCGATCATGTTTATCGGCGCTTGCGCGGGGAGTACGGGCGGGGGGATCAAGGTCTCGCGGATCATGATCCTTTTTAAGAGTATGGCGAAGGAGCTTCAGGCGCTCGTCCACCCGAAGCAGGTAAAAAAGATCAAGCTGAACGGCCGCCCGATCGAGCATGAGGTCGTCCGCTCGGTGAATGTGTACATGGTCGCGTATCTCCTCGTTTTTACGGTATCGGTGATCCTCGTCTCCTTTGATAACCGCGATCTGATCACCAATTTCACCGCCGTAACCGCCGCCGTCAACAATATCGGTCCGGGTCTCGCGCTCGTCGGACCGACGGAGAATTTCGGCTTTTTCTCCCCGCTGTCTAAGCTCGTCCTGATCTTCGATATGCTGGCGGGGCGGCTCGAGCTGTTCCCGATGCTCCTGCTGTTTACGCCGTCGACTTGGAAGAAGTAGGGTCGGAGAAGGAGAAAGGAGAAGAAAATGCGTTATCTCCTGTCGGTTGTTTTGGGCGCTGTCGGGCTGTGGCTGATCCTGCTCAACTGGAGGGCGTTCTACATAACGTATATCAAAAAAGAAAAATTCTGTTCGTGGATCCCTCTGCTTCCCGGAATCACGGCGATTGCGGCGTTTCTGCTTTTCCCGGATAATCGCCTGATCGGTCTGTTTTGGATCGGCTTTTTTCTGGACTGGGGCTGTGTCCCGGGGCTGGTTTTTACGCTCCTTCGTCGGGTGTTAAAATAGACCGCCTCGGAAACTTCCGAAATGCTCCCGAGGAGGTCTAATGAAAACAAAAACGCTCTCCCTCGGATTAAACCCGAGGGAGAGCGTTTTTCTGTTAAAATGATCCGTTTAGCCGTCTTGCCGTAAGGGGTAAGAGTCGTTTCCGCTTTTTACCCCTCCATAACCTCAACCACCGTCTCCCCGATCCGGGCGCTCGCCACCTCGGCGGGGTCGATCGGATAAAGGAAGTTGACGTGCGACAAGATCTTCCCGTCGTTCAGGGTGCTCATCAAGTCGTTTATCTCGACGGTCGATCCGTCCTTTAAGGTCAGGACGAAGTAGTAGAGCGCGGGGTCGGCGAAATCCAGCTCGCCGCTCAGCGTGTATTCCGCCGAGAAGGTCGAGACCGTCAGCGTTTCGACCGTCCCGCTCCCGTCCGCCGTCGCGATCGGCGCGTTCGGCGTTATCGTGACGGCGGGATAGACCAAGTCCCCGTCAAAGTACAGCTCCGCCGAAAGGTCGCAGTCGATCGTTTCCGTTTCCTCCTTCTTCCACTCCGAGCGATAAAGTCCACCGACCGTCAGCGTGAGCGCGCGGTCGATGAGCGGCGCTTCGCTTGAGGATACGCTGAAAGCGCCTTGGACGGTCTTTTCGTCGAGCCACTTACAATCCGAGCCGCTGACGGATACGCCGACATTGAGCGGTTCGCCGTCCGCGATCAGCTTGATGGTATTCAGGTCGACCACCCAGTCGAATTTTCCCGTCCCCATCTCATAGACGTTCTCGTGGGCGTAATCATAGGGGAAATCCTCGCCGAAGGAGAGCGTATAATAAAAGTACGCGCTGTTCTCGTCGGCGACCGCGCCGTCGATCGTCAGGGTATATCCCTCGCCGACGTAGCTTTCGCCGATCTCATGCCCGATCCACGTAAAGTCGACCCGCGCGTCCGGGTTCTCACCGTAGGAATCGCTCCGATTTCGGAAAAATCCCTCAAACGCCGCCGCGAGATCCCAGTCAAAAGCCGCGCCCGCGCCGACCGCCGTCGTCCCGAGAACGGCGGCGACCGCCGCCGCGATCAGTATTGCCTTTTTTCCCGATCTTTTTGTTTTATTCATTTTTTCGTCCTTTCCTTCGAGGATCGCCCGAAGCAATTCCTCGTCGCTCTGAACGGGCGCGATCCCGTCAAAGAGCGCTCTGTATTCGTTTTTCATGCCTTCGGCTCCTCTCTAAACTGCCTTTATTCCAGTAATGCTTTCAGCTTTTTCCGAGCCCTTTCGAGCCGCGAGGTGACGGCGGTCACCGACGAACCCGTGATCCGCGCGATCTCCTTCACCGAGTAGCCCTCGTAATAATGGAGGTGGATCGCGGCGCGATAAGCGGGCGGGAGCGATAAGACCGCCTCATAAAGCTCGCGGTGTTCGCCGTCGCTCGACATTAGATTTTCGTCCGCGTCGGCGCGGCGCGTAAAGCGCCCCGACCGAAGGGTATTCTTGGAGAGATTGATCGTCACGCGGATCAGCCACGCTTTCGCGTTCTCGGGCGTTTCAAAACGCCCGCGATAGCTCATCAGCTTTAGGAAGGCGTCCTGACAGACGTCCTCCGCCTCCGCCCGCTCGTGGACGTAGCTGAACGCGAGGCGAAAGACTGTTCCGTGGAACAGTCGGACATATTTGGTCAGCTCCTCGTTCGTCAAGCCCACGTCACCTCCGCTCCTTCGGTCTTGAGGCGAAATCCCGGGTTTTTTCGCCTCCGATGATAAGACAATTCAGCTAGGCGTTTTGTCACACCTCCGAAAAAATTTTTTTCGCTTATTTCATTATAGCCGCTCCCGCCCGATCGTACAAGTCCCGATAAGCTTGTGATCTTCACCAAAACGGCGAGACTATTTTTGTTGATTTTTCCTCTTGTGAAGGCGTGCGCTTTGGGCTATAATGAGAGTAGTCGGAGACTGTATTCTATTTAGAAAGGAAGATCGCTTTATGGAAGGTTTGACCGGCTACATCGCGCAGTTGTCCATGACAATGGCGCAACAGAATATTCAGGCGAGCTTTTCAACGGGAATGCTCAAAAACGTGATGGATTCTCAGGAAGCCGCGAACGCGGAGCTGCTCGATATGCTGTCCGCGCCTTCGCCCGACGGGAAGGGTATGGTGCTCGACGTTCGGGCGTGATCATGGATCGGATCATCGCTTTTTCGCCTTACTTCTCATTTTTTAAAAGGAATGAGGGGTAGGGCTAATGGAGTTTTTATTCGGACGTAAAATGGTGTTTTGGGGGAAATATGTTCCCGTAACGGAAAGGCTGGGTCGTCGTTATGTATGATGTGATCGTCGTCGGCGCGGGTCCCGCGGGCTGTACCGCCGCGAAGCTCCTCGCGGAGCGCGGGCGGAAGGTGCTTCTCGCGGAACGCTTCGCGCTCCCTCGGAATAAATCCTGTTCGGGCGTACTGATCCGCCGCTCGGTCGAGCTGATCGAGCGCTACTTCGGCGAAGTCCCGCCCTTCGCCCTTTGTGAGCCGAACGAGAGCCGCGGAATGATCCTCACCGACGAAGGCGGAAGAACCGAAACGTTTGAACAGGCGGGGGTCAATATCTGGCGGAGCGACCTCGACTGGACGCTCGCGCTCAAGGCGGCGGAGAGCGGCGCGGAGCTTTTAGAGGAGACGCCCGTTTTATCCGTCGAGGAGGCGGAGGACTACTTCTCGGACGAATATGTTAAGGTGACCTTTGGCGGAGCGGCGAAAAGGACGGAGACGGCGCGTTACGTGCTGAACTGTGAGGGCGCGGCGGGCGCGCTTCGGAAGGGGCTTCTCGGGGCGGGTCGCGAACTGATCTCCACGCTTCAGGTCTTTTGTCACGGCTCGATCAATCTCGACCCTCGTTATTTTTACGCGTTTTTACAGCCCGCGCTGTCGGAATACGACGCGTGGTTCAACGTTAAGGATCGCTTCCTGATCCTCGGGGTCGCGGGTCGGGAGGCGAAGCGCCTCCCGCTTTATCTGAACCGTTTTTTCGCCTTTTTAGAGGAGAATTACGCGCTCGCGATCGAGGAGCGGGTCAGGAGCGAAAAATGGGTCATGCCGCGCGTTTATCCCGGCTGTCCGATCGAATACGGCGCGGGGCGCGTCCTTTTCGCCGGGGAGGCGGCGGGCTTTTTAAACCCGATGGGCGAGGGGATCTCGTCCGCGATCGCGAGCGCGGCTCACGCCGTCGCGGCGATCGACCGCCGCTATGACGACGGGATCGCCGCGATCTATGAGGATTATCGGGCGCTCACCGAGCCGCTTACGGTCTATATGCGTCGTCAATGGAGCTTTATCGCCGAGCGTTCGGCTTTTTTCGCCGAGATGAAGGAGCGGTGATCCGCTCGTTAGATCGCGGGATCGCGAAGGTGAACGGGATCACGGGAACGAGCCGAGACCCGACGGGGAGAACCCTTCCCCAAAAAAGAAAAAAGGAAATTCCGCTTTTTTTGACAAAAGCATTGACAAAACGAAAGAAGTATGTTAAAATTAGGTACATAAAAATGAGGGTTTTGTTTTGCCTTTCATGATAGCATTTTCGGAGCTGTACCGCGAAAGGATACGCGCTCCGCGCTGTTACACAGCCTATTGATCCGAAGCCGTCCGCTTCGGGAGCATTTCATTTGTTTGTTATCCTTGCGGAGGCTCCGCGCGTCAGCTTGTGAAACGGTCAATATCAATAAGAGTAGTAAAAGTATTATGCTATATAGACTCTGAAACCCTTGATTTGTGAAATCTTGCACCCCCCGGCAATCAAAACGCAGATCAGCACGACGACCGATAACATCGTCGTGCTTTTTATTATATCTCGTCTCGGCGGAAAGGTAACGGTATTATGGAAAATAAATTAAAGCTTTACGGCTTCAACAACCTCACAAAATCGCTCAGCTTCAATATCTATGACGTCTGTTACGCCAAAACGCCGAAGGAACAAAAAAATTATATCGACTATATCGACGAACAGTATAACAGCAGTCGGATCACCGACATTATGACCCACCTCACCGAGATGATCGGCGCTAAGGTCTTGAGCGTATCGCATCAGGACTATGACCCCCAAGGCGCGTCCGCGACCTTCCTCATCTCGGACGAGACGATGATCCCGCTAAAGTCGGGCGCGTCGGCGGCGCACCTCGATAAAAGCCACGTCACCGTCCATACCTACCCCGAGTTTCACCCCGATAACAGTATCGCGACCTTTCGCGTCGACATCGACGTGGCGACCTGCGGTAAGATCACGCCCCTTACCGCGCTCGATTACCTTATCGGTAGCTTTGATTCCGACATTATCACGATGGATTACCGCGTCCGCGGCTTTACGCGGAATATCGAGGGGAAAAAGCTCTTTATCGATCACCATATCTCGTCTATCCAGGAATACATCGCCGACTCGATCCTCGAGCGCTATGACGCGGTCGACATCAACGTTTATCAGGCGAATATGTTCCACACAAAAATGCTCATTAAAGAGCTGAACCTACAAAATTACCTTTTTAACGCGGACGTCGACGAGCTTCCGCCGAAGGTACGGCTCTCGATCACCGACGCGCTCCGCCGCGAAATGATCGAGATCTTTAGCGGGAGGAACGTCTATTGATGAAATATACCCAAGAAAACGCCCCGATCTATGAGGCGATGGAGCGCTTTCGCCGCGCGCGGATCGTCCCCTTTGACGTCCCCGGGCATAAGCGCGGGCGGGGAAATCGCGAGCTGACCGAGTTCCTCGGCGAGAGCTGTATGAGCGTCGACGTAAACTCGATGAAGCCGCTCGATAACCTATGTCACCCCGTTTCCGTGATCCGCGACGCGGAGGCGCTCGCGGCGGAAGCCTTCGGCGCGGCGCACACGTTTTTTATGGTCGGGGGGACGACCTCGGCGGTACAGGCGATGATCCTTTACGCCTGTAAAAACGGGGATAAGATCATTCTCCCGCGTAACGTCCACCGGAGCGCGATCAACTCGCTTATTTTAAGCGGCGCCGTCCCGGTCTATGTCGACCCCGACGTAAACCGCGAGCTCGGGATCGCGCTCGGTATGTCGGCGGATCGGGTCGAAAAAGCGATCCTCGAGAACCCCGACGCGAAGGCGGTCCTCGTCAATAACCCGACCTATTACGGCGTATGCTCCGACCTAAAGCGGATCACCGAGATCGCCCACCGCCACGGTATGCTCGTCCTCGCGGACGAGGCGCACGGGACGCATTTTTATTTCGGCGACGGCTTCCCCGCCTCGGCGATGTCCTGCGGCGCGGATCTCGCGAGCGTAAGTATGCATAAATCGGGCGGTAGCCTCACCCAAAGCTCCTTCCTTTTAATGGGAAAAAGCGTCAACGCCGACTATATGCGTCAGGTCATCAACCTCACCCAGACGACGAGCGCCTCTTACCTCCTTTTAACGAGCCTCGACCTCTCACGAAAGCGCCTCGCGCTCCACGGGCGCGAAATTTTTGATGAAACGGTCAGAATGGCGAAGTACGCGCGGTATGAGATCAACGAGATCGGGGGGTATTACGCCTTCTCCCGCGAGCTGATCAATGGGGGGAGCGTCTACGACTTCGACGTGTCAAAGCTCTCGATCCATACCCTCTCCGTCGGGCTGGCGGGGATCGAGGTCTATGACCTTCTCCGCGACGAATACGATATCCAGATCGAGTTTGGCGACCTCGGGAATATCCTCGCCTATCTCTCGGTCGGCGATCGGAAGCAGGACATCGAGCGGCTCATCAACGCCCTTTCGGAAATTCGCCGCCGCTATGGGAGGGAACAGGCGGGGCTTCTCTCTCAGGAATATCTCAACCCCGTCGTCGCCGAAACGCCGCGAACGGCGTTTTATTCGCCGAAAAAGTCGCTTCCGCTCGAGGACGCGGTCGGGCGCGTCTGTACGGAATTTGTGATGTGTTATCCGCCGGGGATACCGATCCTCGCGCCGGGCGAGCTCATCACCCGCGATATTATCGACTATATCCGCTACGCGAAGGAAAAGGGCTGTTCCATGACGGGGACGGAGGACTTAGCGCTCGAGCGTCTGAACGTGATCGCGGAGAAGGGAAAGGATGGTTAAGCTTATGGAGCTTTGGTTCACCGAGCGGCATACGCCGTTCGTTCAGTTCTCGATCAAGGTCGACCGCCAGCTTTATTCGGGTCAGAGCGAGTTTCAGCGGATCGACGTATTCGACTCAAAGGAATTCGGGCGGTTTTTAACGCTCGAGGGGTATATGATGCTGACCGAGAAGGATGAGTTTATCTATCACGAGATGATCACCCACGTCCCTGCGGCGGTACACCCCGACCCGCGCCGCGTCCTCGTGATCGGGGCGGGGGACGGCGGGGTCGTCCGCGAGCTGACGCGCTATCCCGAGATCGAGCATATCGACCTCGTCGAGATCGACGAGCTCGTGATCGAGGTCTGTCGGAAATACCTCCCCGTGACGGCTTGTCGCTTTGACGACCCGCGCGTTCATATCTTTATCGAGGACGGCGTAAAATATATCCGCCGATGTGAGAATAAATATGACATCATCATCGTCGACTCGACCGATCCCTTCGGTCCGGGCGAGGGGCTTTTTACAAAGGAATTTTACGGGAGCTGTTATCGAGCCTTAAAAGAGGACGGGATCATGGTCAATCAACACGAGAGTCCGTTTTATACCGAGGACGCCGCCGCGATGCAGCGCGCCCATAAGCGGATCGTCGAGAGCTTCCCGATCAGTAAGGTCTATCAGGCGCATATCCCGACCTATCCCTCGGGACACTGGCTCTTCGGCTTTGCCTCGAAGAAATATCACCCGACGCGGGATTTCTCCGCCGCGAAATGGAACTTACGCGGGCTGGATACAAAGTATTACAATACCGAGCTTCACGTCGGCGCGTTCGCGCTCCCGAACTACGTGGAGGCGCTTTTAAAGGACGTCGAAGAGGATTGATTTTTTATTTTGTGAAGGTGTGCCGCGCGGCACTCCTTCACAAAAAGGAAAGGAAAAATAAAATGGGAAAGTGTATGATCATCGGCTGTGGCGGGGTCGCCTCCGTCGCCATTCACAAGTGCTGTCAAAACAGCGAGGTCTTTGAGGGGATCATGATCGCGAGCCGCACGAAGAAAAAATGCGACAGGCTCAAGGAAAAGCTCCAACCGACGACAAAGACCGTTATCGAGACCGCGCGGGTCGACGCGGACAACGCGGACGAGGTCGCGGCGCTCATTGAGCGCTATCGCCCCGACGTGGTACTCAATTTAGCCCTCCCCTATCAGGATCTCGCGATCATGGACGCCTGTCTTAAAACCAAGACGAGCTACGTCGATACGGCGAACTATGAGCCGCCCGATACCGCGAAATTTGAGTATAAGTGGCAGTGGGCGTACCGCGAACGCTTTGAAAAGGCGGGGATCACGGCGCTCCTCGGGAGCGGCTTTGACCCCGGGGTGACGGGCGTTTTTTCCGCCTACGCGATGAAGCACGAATTTGACGAGATCAACTATATCGATATCCTCGACTGTAACGGCGGCGACCACGGTTATCCCTTCGCGACGAATTTTAACCCCGAGATCAATATCCGCGAGGTCTCGGCGAAGGGGAGCTATATCGAGGACGGGAGGTGGATCGAGACCGAGCCGATGGAGATCAAGCGCGTCTATAACTTTAAGGGCGTCGGCGAAAAGGATATGTACCTCCTCCACCACGAGGAGCTCGAGTCTCTCGCGCTCAACATCAAGGGGATCAAGCGGATCCGCTTTTTTATGACCTTCGGTCAGAGCTATCTCACTCACCTGAAATGCCTCGAAAACGTCGGTATGACCTCGATCAAGCCGATCCTCTACGAGGGTCGCGAGATCGTACCCCTTCAATTTTTAAAGGCTGTCCTCCCCGACCCCGCCTCGCTCGGTTCGCGTACCGTCGGAAAGACCAACATCGGCTGTATCTTCCGCGGGAAGAAGGACGGGAAGGATAAAAACTATTATCTCTATAATATCTGCGACCACCAAGAATGTTACAGAGAGGTCGGCTCTCAGGCGATCTCTTATACGACGGGCGTTCCCGCGATGATCGGCGCGATGCTGATTATGACGAAGCAATGGAACAAGGCGGGCGTTTATAATATCGAGGAATTTGATCCCGATCCCTTTATGGACGCGCTGAATAAATGGGGGCTTCCTTGGGAGGAGGATCGCGACCCCGTTTTGGTGGATTGATGAAGGAAGCGATAACTTGGGTCGGCGAGCTCGAGACCCCCGCTTACGTCATTGACGAAAAAAAGCTGATCCGAAATCTCGAAATTTTACAGGGCGTCGAGCGGCGGATGGGCTGTCATATCCTCTTGGCGCAAAAGGCTTTTTCGGCGTATCCGTTTTACCCGCTGATCGGGCGGTATTTAAGCGGGACGGCGTCGAGCGGGCTATATGAGGCGCGGCTCGGTCACGAGGAAATGAGGAAGGAGAACCACACCTTCTCCGCCGCCTTTCGCGAGGGCGAGATCGACGAGATCTTACGCTATTCGGATCATATCGTCTTTAACTCCTTCTCCCAGCTCGAGAGATACCGCGAGCGAGCGCGAAGCGCGGGAGTAGAGATCGGGCTTAGGCTCAACCCCGAGTACTCGACCCAAGAGGGGCATGAGCTATACGACCCCTGTTCCCCGCGCTCGCGGCTCGGGATCACGCGGAGGAACTTTCAGCCCGATAAGTTAGGCGGCGTGAGCGGCTTTCACTTTCACACGCTCTGTGAGCAAAATTCGGACGCGCTTGAGGAAACGCTCGCGGCGGTTGAGGAAAAATTCGGCGAGTGGCTAACAAAAATGAAGTGGATCAATTTCGGCGGCGGACATCATGTCACCCGCGGCGATTACGACATTCCCCGCTTAGAGCGGTGTATCCGCCGAATGAGGGAGAAATACGGGCTAACGGTCTATCTCGAGCCGGGCGAGGCGGTCGCGCTCGACGCGGGCTATCTCGTGACGACCGTCCTCGACCTCACGGAGAACGACCGACCGATCGCGATCCTCGATACCTCCGCCGCCTGTCATATGCCCGACGTGCTGGAGATGCCGTACCGCCCGCCCCTCTTAAACGGCGGCGAGCCGGGCGAAAAGCCGTACACCTATCGCCTCGGGTCTCAGACCTGTCTCGCCGGCGACGTGATCGGCGAATACAGCTTCGACGAGCCGCTCGCGGTCGGCGACCGCCTCGTTTTTAAGGATATGGCGATCTATTCCATGGTAAAAAACAACACCTTTAACGGGATGCCCCTCCCCGCGATCGCCGCCCTCCGCGCGGACGGTCGGGTCGAGGTTTTAAAGACCTTCGGGTACGAGGATTTTAAGGGGAGGCTTTAGTTCTGTTATTGTAAAAATACCGCGACCCCGCCGGGAGTGTTTCTCGGTGGGGTCGGTTTTTTATGTTTTTTTTTTTGGGAAGGCGATCTATTCGCCCGATCCGATCTTATTCGGGGAAAGCGATATTCGGATATTTTTCGTTTTTTTTCGCGAAAGGGATTGACATTCTTTTCCGTTTATGATAAGATAAGAACATACCACACAATCGAATAAAAACCACAGGTATGTCTACACTAGGATAAAGGTGTAGGCTCTTCTTTGGCATATCTGTGGTTATATGTGAAGATTGTGTGGTAGCAATTCGGAGTTCTGCATGCCTTTATATATGTGTGTGCAATCCCCCGATTGCACACACATTTTTTATTTTCGGGAAAGATCGTTTTTCCCGAGAGAAAGGACGGTCAAATATGAAACTTTGGAAAAGGCTGGCGGCGGGACTGCTGGCGGGGGTGATGCTTACAAGTTGGGGATTTTCATCTTCGGCAGAAGAAAAAGATGATCTTGATACAAAGATTATCAGTATTTCGACCGAAGCAACGAAATCAAAACCGGGAAAAGTCAAGAACATCACTAGTGAAGCGGAAGAAACTTCGGTCAAATTGAAGTGGACAGCGTCACAGGGCGCTACGTCTTATATTGTGAAATACTCGACCGACGGCGGAAAAACTTGGAAAAAGAAGACAACGAAAAAAACGTCCAAAACATTTACAGGTTTAAAAGCGGGGAAAGAGTACTGTTTTAAAGTTGCGGCAAAAAACTCAGCGGGGACAAGTGCGTATTCGGAAGTGATCACGGTTAAAGCGGGGGTTAATGACGAAGAAGAATTTACAGTAACTCCCGTTTCGGAATTGATATATGAATATAATGGTAATGGCGTAACTATTACCGGCTATACCGGGAATAGCGACACTTTATATATTCCGAACGAAATTCGAGGATTTCCCGTAACAATTGTAAAATTATATGATCGGCAATATAATTTTAAAAATTTGATTCTGCCTGTAACTACAATGAGTATAGCCTTAGATAATAAAACCGCGCACACGATTGAATATTTAAAATCACCGATAGGCGGTGATTACGGCGATTTTGGTCAAGATGCCTTTTCGGTTTATAAATCCTCGTTGAAAAAGCTTGTGATTCCGGACGGCGCTACAAAAATTAAATCGTTCGGATTCGCAAGTTGTGCAAATTTAAAAAGTGTGACATTTCCCGATACAATTACAATGATCGGTCCTTCCGCTTTTTCTGGTTGTCAAAGTCTAACCAGTATTACACTCAGAGGAAACGGAGCTTTAATTTATGAAAAAGCATTCAAAGATTGTACGGGACTTACCAGCGTTACAATCATGGATGGTGTTATTTCAATAGGAAATGAAGCCTTTAAAAATTGCAGTAATTTAAAAACGGTAAAAATTCCCGATAGTGTAACGTCTATTTCAACAAATGCTTTTGAAGGGTGTACTAGGTCTTGTTTGAAAAATAAATCCAATTGTGCTAAATCAACAAAACAGAAA
>JAMPCH010000029.1 GCA_023666265.1 Roseburia sp. | reverse complement strand
TAAAGCGCCGCCTCGTCCCGCCCGATCATAGCCGCTCCGCCGTCGCGGCGACATATTCCCCCGCGCGGCGAACCTCGATGATGCGGCTGTCCGGCGCTTTCCCATAGACCGCCGCGAGATCGCCGCATTTGATCCCCGCGTCGGGGCGTAAAAAAAGGCGGACGCCCCGCCGCTCCCTCGTCCCCTCGCGGAGGTTTTCGAGCGTTTCGGCGTTCCCCTGAACGTCCGCGTAAACATACCCGAGAAGTCTCGGCTCGATCCTCGTCCCGAGATAGGGGTCGGCGACCTCCCCCGGCGAATAAATATCAATTTTCTTTACCCTGTTCCACGCGGGTCGCATAGACCGCACCTACCTTTCTCGGATAATTTCTGAGCCTTAGCGCGATCTCCTCGGGTAGCCCGTCGAGATACCGCATCGACGCTTCCCCCTCGGTTCGGCTGATCTCGCCCTCCGTCCCGCCTCGGTTATAATAAACGAGCGCGAGCGCGGCTTTTACGTCGACGAGCCGATCGGGTAGGCTCTCCCGCCCGATGATGTCCAATATCGTATGCTCCGCCTGTAAAAGGAGAGCGCCGAGCCGATCCTCGTCCGGCTCTGCGTCCGGCGGAAGTCGGAGCTTTAAAAGCTCCATCGCCGTATCCTCCATATCCTTTCCTTTCCCGATAAAAACCTCTCCTCGGGAGCTTCCGAAATATCGCCCGACAAAAACCGTGCCGTTCGATATTTTGGAAGCCCCCGAGGAGCTCCGTTCTCTTTTCTTTTTTCTCATAAAGGTCGGGGTTCGTCGGCGAACGCCCATCCCATATAGCGGCGAAACGTTCTGATCCTGCCCAAAATCGCCGCGCCCGCCGACCGATCCCTTCCCTAGATCAAAACCGCGAAGCCGATCAAGCCGTTAAACGCTTACCGACCCCGATACCGCCGTACATTTCCCTTCCGCGTTCTTGACCGCGATATAAAGCTTCCCGCTCGCCGCGAGCTTCCCGTCGGCGGGGACGGCGATCCAGTCCGCCCCGAGCGCGTCCCCGAGCGCGGGCGCGGCGGAGGTCGCCTTATAAACGAGCGTCCCGCCGTTCGTGTCGCCGCTGACGGCGAGTACGCCGTCCGTTACCTTCGCCTCGAGCTTCCCGAGCGCCCCATAGCGTACCGCGATCGCCGCCTTCTTACGGTCAAATACAAAAATATCGTGGTATAAAAGCCCCTCGATGAGGTGACCGGCGATCCCGGGCGGGTCGCGGTGGATCTTATATTCCTGCAGCTTTACCGGCGCGGGGGCACAGGAGGGGTGCGTGATGATAAAGGATACCCCCGCGGGTAAGCGCCGCTTCGGTACGGCGATGATTGCCACGCCGTCACAGTCCCCGATCATGCCCTTATAGACGACGCGCCGCTGGGCGAGCTCGGTCGCCTTTGTGAAGTGTACGCTGTCCTGCTTTAAAAGGTCGATAAACCCGTTGGAACAAAACGCGACGCGGTTCTCGACCGGGAATTCCTCGTCGGTGATCCTCGAGTTCGCCTCGACAAAGGCGGTATACGCGTTCTCGGCTGTGAGCGCGCCATAGTCCTTATTCCCCGCGAGCTCGGCGAGCTTGGCGAAGCGATAGCGATCGATCTCGGGGACGATGACCTGTTCGATCTGGCGCTGGAGCGCCCGCCCCGCGTTTCTTACGCCCTCGGGCGAGTCGGCGGCATAGGTCTTGTCGATCGTGAAGGTAAACGCCTTCTGTTGCGTCATCTTCATTTCCTGCGTCGCGTCCTGTAGCTCGACGGGTTCGCCGTATCGCTGCATACCCCCGTCGGGGTTGTAATCTCCGAGCGGCGCGGTCTCCATGGAAAAAACCGTGACCGTCTGCGCGTTCCCAAAGGATACGTCGTTGTTGACCCCCGCCGACGAGAGAAGCCCGCTTCTGATCGTCTCGTCGATCTGGTTGGAATACTTTTCCGCTAAATTGATTGCCATAATGATCGTTCCTTTCCCGTTTTTCGTTTTTCTTTTTTCTTTTTGGGAAGGCGTGCGTACTCCCGCCCGACTTCCCCTTTTCCGTTTCTTTATTTTGCCCTACCCTCTTACCGCGTAGGGGCGAAGGAGTACTCACCCCTCCGCGCGAAGCCCGAGACCCTCCAAAAATGCGTCCGAGCCGACGTAAGGCGCTCCCTTCGGCGCGCCGAGGTGGACTCTCGCGCCGATCTCCTCGCGGAGCGTTTTTGAGAAGCATTCCGCCACCGCGTCAAGACTTTCCTCTAAGCTTTCCGCCGAGGTGAGGTTGATACAGGGGATGAGCGAGGCGGGTAATCTCCGCTCGCCGAGCTTTTCGACCGCCGCCGCGCGAAGCTCGCGCTTTAAAAGCGCCGCCTCTCTCGCGTCCAGCTCCTTTTTGAGCTTTTCGCGTAGGAATTTCTCCTTCTCCCCCTCGTCCATTGCCGAGAGCTTCTCCGTTTCGGCGAGCTTTTGTTCAAAAGCCGCCTTCTGCTCGTCCAAAAGCGCTTCGACCTGCGCTCGGGTAAAGGCTTCGCCCTCGGGGGCGCTCTCCTCTCTCTTTTGCTTTTCTTCCGTTTCCGTTTTTGATCCGTCCTTTCCTTTATAATTCCGTAAACCCCGCCGTGACGAAACCTCCCTCGAATACCGGCGTCCCCGCCCGTCCCGAACCTTCGGCGCGGACGCTCCCGAAGAATTTTTCCGTCACAACAAAAAGCGCGGACTTTTTAAAAGAAGTCTCGCGCTCATTTGTTTACATTTTACATTTTACACGCTCTTTAAGGGACATTCAAGGACAACGCCCGGACATTCCCGGACTTTTTTAGTTCCGAGGAGATTTCTCCTTTATTGAAACTCTCTACACGTGTCCCGGGTTTCTTTGATCGGCAAGCATTTCCTTTTTTCAGTTCCGAAACAGTCCTCCTCTATTGAAACCCTCTGCCCGTGTCCCGAGTTTCTTTGATCGGCGACCATTTACCTTTTCAGTTCCGAGGAGATTTCTCTTTTCAGCTCCGAAGAGATCGTTCCTTTTTTGATACGTTCTGCCCGTGTCCCAAGTCCCCGCGATCGGCGACCATTTTCTTTTTCAATTCCGAAGGAATTTCTCTTCTATTGAAACCCTCCGTTCGCGTCCAAGCCCTCGGAAGCCTCTTCCCCGAAGAAATTGTCATAACACCTCATTTCTCCCCCTCCTCGCCGAGCTCGATCCGCCCATGCTCCTTCTCAAAAGCCTCGACCCGCTTTTTCAGCATCTGTTCGATCTCACGGTTCGCGGAGCGCCCCTTATATTCCGCGATATACCGAAATTTTCGGAACAACTGCCGATCGACCCTCAGCGTATACCTTAACAGCTCATCCTTCATATCACTACCTCCAAAAATATGTCTTTTTAACATTATTATAACGTAAATATTGCGTCATAATAAAAATGGTGGTATAATGACATCAAAATAATGTTAAGGTGGTGTTCATATGAAGGTTGCCGTGATCGGCTCGCGCGGTCTGACGATCGACCGTTTGGAGGAGCTTCTCCCGCCCGAGACGACCGAGATCGTCTCGGGCGGCGCGAGGGGGATCGATACCTGTGCGAGGGACTACGCCCTGCGAAACAAGATCAAGTATACCGAATTTCTCCCCGATTACAAGAAATTCGGGAAGTCCGCTCCCCTCCGCCGAAACGACCTAATCGTCGCCTACGCCGACCTGATCCTCGCCATTTGGGACGGCAGATCGCACGGTACGCGCTACGTGATCGACGCCTGTCAAAAACAGGGAAAGCCGATCGAAATTTTCCTCGATAAAAATAGCTTTAACTTTAACTTAAAGTAAGCTTGGGACAAGTCCCGATAATAAGTCCCTCGGATTCTCCCATTCCGCTCCCGCCTACCCCGGCTGTATTCCCGTCCCAAACACAGGTTTTTGTTGTGATTTCCGTGACTGTTTTCGCGTCCTCTTCGGAAGCAAGATCCGTAAAGATTTTTCCGAACTCGAGCTTGTCCGCGTCGCTCGTATCTTTCGTATACGCGACCGCGATACATTTGCCCTCCGAAAGAAATGCTTTTATAACACCTTTTCTTAGAACAAAAAGCTCTTGAACCATTTTAAGGGCTTTTGAAACGACCTCGTCACTTAAATCGCCCCCGCCGCCCGTAAGGTCGTTGAACTCACCCGTACCTTTATATTCCTCAAAGGAAAGCGAAAGAAATCCCGTCACACTGCCTAAATCTAAATCGTCGATTTCAATAGAAATGGAGGATGCAGTCGCATCCGCAGCCGTAACTGAGGACGAAAGCTCATACGGCGACATAAAAGCCGTTCGGGAACACCCCGCCGCCAACAACATTCCTATAACAAGTAAATTCGCCGTAATCAATTTAAAATATTTTTTCATTTTTTGTTCCTTTCCGTTTAATATAAACCGTCCGTTCGATCCGATCCGATCTTTGAAACGCGCTGTTGCGCGGTTCTCCGTGCCTCCTGAACCTCCCACGACAGCGCCTTGATACTTTTATGGATCAAAATCACCATTACGATATGGATAATAAGATCAACGACCGAAAGGAGATTTCCTGTTAAAATGAGAATGACGGAAATTACCATTCCCAAAATCTGCACAACATCAAATATGATAAGCGCCCACCTCTTTTTCAGCAAGACCATTACCCCAAAGAAAATGAACACGCCAAGGAACAAGATCACAAGCAGCATGATCGATTGAAGCGCCTGAATGACCCGTATGTCATACCCCAATACAGAGCTTGCCGTCGTCCCTCCGATCAAAAAAAGAATCATCATTAACGAAAATCGGACGATCTTTAAAATCCCGATTACCGTAATTAAAGCCTTCTCCCCGCCCGTAAGGATCGGCTTCGGCTTCGCCTCCTTTACAATATACGTGACCTGCGGCGTGCCGCTCTCTCCCGCTCTCGTCCCGCAATTCGCGCAAAACGCCGAGCCGTCCGGGATCTCTTTCCCGCATTTTTGACAAAACATTTATTTTGCCTCCTTTCCGACCGCTTTCAGACATTCAAAGACCCCGATCAAAAGCCCGACCGCGAAGGTGAGGTTCGCCGCCGCGATCGCCGTATGATTTCCGAATAAAATAAGGATCACCGCGCCCGCCCCCATAAGAAGCAAGATCAACCCGAGCGGGATCAGCGCCCACTTCTTTTTTAAAAGCACTATCATACCCAAAAACACGATCGCCTGACATAAAACCGCGACCGGGAGACAAGCGATGAAGCGCCCGAGACCCGCCATAAAATCCCCCCATTCGAGAGAAAGCACAGCCAAAAGCGTAATGAGGGAAAACCGCCCGTATACGCCGAAAAGGATACCGAATATTTTTAGGAGCGTATCCTCCGCGCTCTCGGTTCTCCGCGTCGGCTTCAGCGCCTCCCCACAGCTCGGGCAAGAGACGATCGGCGCTCCCGTCTCCCTCCCGCATTTTTGACAAAACATAACTTCCTACCTTTCCGCGAAGCTTGACCTCCGCCTTTTTCTACAACGTTCGTTGTAATTCAAAAATATATTACCATATTCATTGTAATTTGTCAATAGGAAACCATAATTTGTGGTAAAATATTTTGGAAAAACGAAAAAGGAAAGGGTGGATCGCCGTGAAATACTACGGGAGGATACGCGACTTGAGAGAGGACGCGGATCTGACACAGGAACAGCTGATAAAACGCCTCGGGATGCATAAAACGACCTACACGAATTACGAACAGGGGAAGCATACCGTCCCGCTCGACTTCGCCGTCGCGCTCGCGGATTTTTACGGCGTGAGCCTCGACTATCTCGCGGGGCGGACGAACCGAAAGGATCTCGTCCCCGTCCCGCTCGTCCCCGAGGAGGAGGAGCTTCTTTCGATCTTCCGCGCCCTCGGCGAACGCGAAAAAGGTCGCCTGATCGGCTATGCCGACGCGTTACGCGGCTGATCTCTCTTTCTTTTTTTATGGAAGGGCCTGCCGCTTTGCCGCCTTCCCTAAAATAAAAAAGCCATCTCTCCGCGAAAAAAACAAAAAAACCCTTGACAACCCTCAAAAAATATGGTAAAATAAATTCACCTCGTTAAAAAGGGGTCTTTTTTGTGTGTCTCTTTTTAAAAAGCGAGGGAGGCTGAGACCTTGCTCCTTCCATAAGGAGAAGGAGTAAGAAATAAAATAGGAGGTGCCGAATATGAGAGTTAAGATCACGCTCGCCTGCACGGAGTGTAAGCAGCGCAACTACAACACCAAGAAAAACAAGAAGAACGACCCGGACAGAATCGAAATGAACAAGTTCTGTAAGTTCTGCCGCAAGCACACGCTCCATAAGGAAACCAAGTAAGGAGGATTCTGTATGGCTAACGAAAAAACGGCGTCTGCGGCGAAGCCTTCCGCTCCCAAGAAGCAGAAAAAATCCATCGTGAAGTATTTTAAAGACGCGCGCTCCGAGTTTAAAAAGGTCGTGTGGCCTTCCCGGAAACAAGTCTTTAACAATACGGTCGTCGTGATCGTCGCGATGGTGGTGAGCGGTGTCGCGATCTGGGGGATGGATTCGATCTTCATCGCCCTGATCAAGCTGATGCTCGGGAAGTAACGTCGCGGTAAGGGGAAGAATATGTCAGAAGCTAAATGGTATATCCTGCATACCTACTCGGGGTACGAGAATAAGGTCGCGAACGACATTCGGACGCTCGCGGAGAACAGAAATCTTCAACAGCTCATCGAGGACGTGATGGTTCCGATCGGTCCCGCGACCGACGATTACGGGAAGCCCGTTCTCGATAAAGAGGGGAATCAAAAAGAAGAAAAGCTGTTCCCCTGCTACGTTTACGTTAAAATGGTGATGACCGACGAAACGTGGTACATCTGCCGCAACACGAGAGGCGTGACCGGCTTCGTGGGTCCCGGCTCAAAGCCGATCCCTTTGACCGACGAAGAGGTTCGTAACCTCGGTGTCGTTAAACAGACGGTTCAGGTTCGTCTCGCCGAGGGCGATCTCGTGAATATCATCTCCGGCTCGCTCGAGGGCTTTGAGGGGACGGTTCGCGAGGTAGACGAGGCGGCGGGTACGGTCGTCGTGACGGTCTCGATGTTCGGGCGCGAAACGCCCACGACCCTCGAGCTGTCGGCGGTCGAAAAAATCAATTGACCCTGTTCTTTTTTAGGGCAGGATCGAGTTCTTTAAGTTTTTGGAGGTAAATAACAATGGCTCAAAAAGTAGTCGGATTTATTAAGTTACAGATCCCCGCGGGGAAAGCTACCCCCGCTCCGCCTGTCGGACCCGCGCTGGGTCAACACGGCGTCAATATTATGGCGTTTACGAAGGAATTTAACGAGCGCACAAAAAATGACGCGGGTCTTATCATCCCCGTCGTGATCACGGTCTACGCCGATCGGAGCTTCTCCTTCGTGACCAAGACTCCCCCTGCGGCTGTCCTGTTAAAAAAGGCGGCGGGGATCGAGACCGCTTCGGGTACGCCGAATAAGACCAAGGTCGCTAAGGTCACCAAGTCTCAGGTTCAAGCGATCGCCCAGCAAAAAATGCCCGATCTTAACGCCGGCTCGATCGAGGCGGCGATGTCGATGATCGCGGGTACCGCCCGCTCGATGGGGATCGAGGTCGTTGAGGGCTAAAACGAGACCGATAAACCTAAGGCAACACCGCACAATTACCGGCTACGCCTTTGCCGCCCGATTGACAGCCATCTTTTCCGCCATATCGCACAGAATTTTTTTGAAAGGCGTCAGCCTTCCTGCAAAAATTCTCTACAATCTGACGAAAAATCTGACTGCCACTCGAACGACAATAATTATGCGGTGTAGCTCTAACAATCATAAAATGAACGTGGGAGGCGAGGGATAAGTCCCCGCCGCTCGACCACGAAGGAGGATTATTACATGAAGCACGGAAAAAGATATGTGGAAAGCGTAAAGCTCGTCGACTCTTCTAAGCTCTATGAGGTCGGCGAGGCTTGCGACTTGGTTTGTAAGACCGCTAAGGCTAAGTTCGACGAAACGGTCGAGCTTCACGTTCGTCTCGGCGTCGACTCCCGTCACGCCGATCAACAGGTCAGAGGCGCGGTCGTTCTCCCGAACGGGACGGGTAAGACCGTAAGGACGCTCGTCTTTACAAAGGGCGATAAGATCAAGGACGCCGAGGACGCGGGCGCGGATTATATCGCGGACGACGATACCGTGAAAAAGATCATGGACGGCTGGATGGATTTCGACGTCGTGATCGCTTCCCCCGATATGATGGGCGTTGTCGGTCGTCTCGGTAAGGTTCTCGGTCCACGCGGCTTGATGCCGAACCCCAAGGCGGGTACGGTCACCCCCGAGGTCGGGAAGGCGGTCACCGACGCGAAAGCTGGTAAGATCGAGTATCGTCTCGATAAGACGAATATTATCCATTGCCCGATCGGTAAGGCTTCCTTCGGACAGGCGAAGCTCGAGGAAAACCTCGAGGCGCTGATGTCCGCGCTTGTTAAGGCGAAGCCTGCGGCGGCGAAGGGTCAGTACCTCAAGAGCTGTACGATCTCCTCGACGATGGGTCCCGGCGTTAAGATCAGTACCGCGAAGTACGGTTGCTAATTATTTTTCACGACAAAAAGGGTATGGCGAAAAAGCTATGCCCTTTTTTGGAATTTGAATAAAACCAACAAAACCGAAAGGAATTAAAAATGGAGAAGGAAATTACCCTCGTGATTATGGCTGCCGGGATCGGCTCTCGCTTCGGCGAAAGGATCAAACAGCTCGAGCCGATCGGCCCGAAAGGCGAGCTGATGATCGACTACGCGGTGAGCGACGCGATCCGCGCGGGCTTTACCCATGTCGTCCTCATTATCCGTCGGGACATCGAGACGCTCGTCCGCGAGAGGATCGGCGACCGCCTCTCCCGCCACGTTAAGCTCACCTATGTTTATCAGGAGAAGGACGATCTCCCCGTCCGCCCCGCGCTCGCTCAAAAGCGCGTGAAGCCTTGGGGGACGGGACAAGCCCTCCTGACCCTCCGCGACCTCGGGCTAAAAGCCTTCGCGGTCGTGAATGCCGACGATTTCTACGGCGCGGAGGCTTATCGGATCGCCTACGACTATCTCTCGAACGCCGAGAACGGCGATAAAGCCGTCCCCGAGTACGCGATGTGCGGCTTTTATATCGAGAATACCTTGAGCGATAACGGCTCGGTCACACGCGGGATCTGTTCGGTCGAGGGCGGCTTTTTAACGGGCGTCGAGGAGACGAAGGAGCTTCGCCGCGACCCCGACGGCGCGATCCGGGGCGTTTACGGCGGCGAAAAAAAGACCGTCCCCGAGCATACGCCCGTCTCGATGAATCTTTGGTGCTTTACGGGGGATTACCTCTCCGCGCTCTCGGCTCAGTTCGTCGAATTTCTGAGCGCCGTCGACGAGACGGATCCCGATCGCGGCGAATTTCTCGTCCCGATCTCGGTCGACCGCCTAATCCGCGAAAAAAAATGCGCCGTCCGCGTCTTAGAGGTCGGCGAGAAATGGTTCGGTATGACCTATAAGAAGGACGTCGAGGCGGTCAAAGCCGAGCTCCTCGCCCTGACCGAGCGGGGGGTCTACCCCGCCCCGCTTTGGTCGGATAAATAAAAACCGGCTTTAAGCCCAAAAAGGAGAAGGTGACCTTGACACAACTAAAACCGCGAACGGATAAGACCCGCGACGACCGCCTCGGCGCGGCGATCGTCCTTTTCTCCTGTCTGCTCTTTTTCCTCTATATGCTGATCCTGACGGCGCGGTGTCCCTACGTCTCCGACGATTATCATTTTAAGTTCGTTTGGCTCGATTTTACACCGTGCGGCTTCGATCGTCGGATCGGCGGGCTTCCCGATATTTTTGAGTCGATGGCGAATTACTATCGGCTGAGCGGCGGACGCGTGCTTTGCCATTTTCTCGGCTACCTGCTCCTGTGGTTTGATAAGGGGCTGTTTAACGTTCTGAACGCGCTGGTCTTCGTCGCGCTCGGTCTGCTCCTCTCCGAGACCGCGCTCGCCGGACGGCGGCTCGTCCGCTGTCCCGCGCTCCTTCCGCTGACCCTCCTCTTCCTGTTTTTCTACCTGCCCCAATTCGGCGATAACGTCCTTTGGCTCTCCGGCTCGGTGAATTACCTTTGGTCGTCCGCGCTCCTGATCGCGGCGGTCTTTGTGTCCGAGCGTCATTTCCGCTCGCCGACTGCGGGGTCGCTCGCGGCGACCTGTCTGCTCGTCCTCCTCTCCTCCTTTACAAACGAGATCACGGGCGGTATGCTGATCGTCCTCTTTCTCCTCCGCTCTCTTTTTGGGAAGGGTTCTCTCCGCGACCGCCTTCTCCCGCCCCTTTTCGCCCTTCCCGGGATCGTTTTCGTCGTGACCGCCCCGGGGAACGCCGCGCGATCCGCCGCGATCGAGGAAGTCCCCTTCCTCTCCCCGAGCGAGATCCTCCCCCTGATCCCGAAATATCTCTCCTTCCTCTTCTCAAATACGATGTATATCCTCTTCCTTCTGCTCCTCCTCCTCCGCTTCGTCGTTCTGACCCGACGAGAGGGCGTTAAAAGGGCGATCTTTGAGACGCGCTTTTTCCTCGCGGGGGCGGCGGGGCTCGCCGCGCTGAGTATGAGCGGGGTCTATATCCGCCGCCCGCTGATGCTCCCGATGGCTTTGATCGCGGTCGACTACATAAAGGCGGCGCTCTTCGCCTATGAGCTTTTGACGAGAGACCCCGACCGCCTCTTTCGACGCGTCTTAAAGGATAGACCGCTCTCGCCCAAGGATAAAAGGCTCGTCTCCTCCGCGATAAAGGGCGCGGCGGTCTTTGTCTCCCTTTATTTTTGCGTCGTCCTGACGGATCAGACGGCGAGCTATTTTAAAAAGACCGCCGACTTTCGGGAATATAACGAGACGCTCCGCGCCGTGATCCTGACGGAGGGCGACCCCGGCGAGGAGAAAGCCGCCGCGCTTTTTTCGAGCTGTATTACCGATCATACGTCCTGTCTGCTCTACCCGACCGAGGCGGGCGCGTTTAATATCATCTGCGCCTACCAGCGCGAGTGGTATGTCCCCTATTGCCGCTCCGAGGCGGGACTGTCGCCGATCGCCGAAGGATAACGCCCGCGTTATACCGAAAAAACCGAGATCACCGCAAAAAACCGACGAAAGCGTATCCGCTCCCGCCGGTTTTTTGCCTGTTATAAAAGACAGATTTACTTAAAATAACGATTGAGTAAGCCCTCAAAAGCCTTCCCGTGCCGCGCCTCGTCGCGCGCCATCTCGTGAACCGCGTCGTGGATCGCGTCTAGGTTCAGCTCCTTCGCCCGCTTCGCGAGGTCGAGCTTGCCCTGCGTCGCGCCATGCTCCGCCGCTACGCGCTTTTCGAGGTTCTCCTTCGTCGACGCCGAAACGACCTCGCCGAGCATCTCCGCGAAGAGCGCCGCATGACCCGCTTCCTCATACGCCGCCTTTTCCCAGTATAGCCCGATCTCGGGGTAACCCTCTCTGTGCGCGACACGCGCCATCGCGAGATACATCCCGACCTCGGTGCATTCGCCGCTGAAGTTCGCGCGAAGCCCCTCGAGGATCGTCGGGTCGGTGACCGCCTTCGCGATCCCTACCTCGTGTTCACAGGCGAAGGCGAGCTTATCGCCGCCGCTCTCCTTCTCGATAAATTTCTCGCCGGGGACGCCGCACTGGGGACATTTCTCGGGCGGAGCGTCGCCCGTATGAACATATCCGCAAACGGGGCATACATAAGTCTTCATTGTCGTTTACCATCCTTTTTCGTCAGATTTACGGACGGGGAAACCCCCGTATCCGCTCCTCCATTATACACGAAAACGGACGGAAAGTCAAGCGGTCGGCGGCGATTTTCCCCTGCCTGCCGTAAAATCTTTTAGGAACAAAACCGATGATTTCCGATCACCTTGATGACCGGGCGGGAATAAATAAAGCTGTTGCTCGTCTTATCGGGGTTATAATAATAGATCGCGCCGCCGCTCGGGTCCCAGCCCGAGAGCGCGTCCCGCGCGGCGGAGTAAGCGCTGTCCGAGATCGGCTCGTTAAACTGACCGTCGACGAGCGCGGTAAAAGCCCCGTTCTGATAGATTACGCCCGAGAGCGAGTCGGGGAAGGACGGATGCTCGATCCTGTTACAGATGACCGCGCCGATCGCGACCTGACCGATATAGGTCTCGCCGCGCCCCTCCGCCGAGATGATCCGCGCGAGGAGCGAGATATTCGCGTCCGTCGCCTCGGGGATCGACCCGATCGTGATCCCGAGCCGCTTTAGCGTCGCGTCGTCGGCGATCCCCGTTTGGTTCAGCCCCTGCTGTTTTTGAAAGGCTAGGACAGCCTGCTCGGTCTGAGCGCCGTAATAGCCCGTGATCTCGCCCTTAAAAAGCCCGCGCTCGGCTAAAACGCGCTGGATCTCCTCGACCTCCGTCCCGGACGATCCGTTTTGAGAATAAACGGGGCGATCCTCCGCCGTTCGGATCGAGAGCGCGATGACCGAGATCGCGAAAAGCGCGAGGAGCATTTTATAAAAAGTATTCATATATTTAACCATTCCTTTTTCTTATTTGGACGAAGCTCCGCCCATAAAGCTACTAAAATTATCTTCCTTTTTCGTTAAATTATTCTCGGTAAATATTAGCGTTATTTCTTTTATGGAAGGCGTGCGCTTTCGCGCCTTCCCAAAAGCCGAGACCGTCGTCGTTTTCCCCAAACCGACCTCGCCGTTTTTGGCTACATCGCCGAAAATTCTGAAATCCCCAAAATGACGCAACCAAACCCCCGCCCAAAATCATTTATATACGAGGGAGGATTTCAAAAGCCGAACGCCCCTCGGGTCGCCCCTTTGTACATTCCGACGAAATTTCTCTCCTTTTCGCCGAAAACGAGAAAAACGGCGAGACATTTCGCCCCCTTCAAACGTCTTATATGTAGAAGGAGATCTTCCCCCCGCCCGCCTTGCGCTCAATCGTCAAAAAACCAAAAACCTATTGACATCCGTCCCCTTTCGGTTTACAATAATGATAGAGTCCGAACATCGGCTTGCTTTTGCCCCGCTTTACCGCCGCCTGTTCGTCTGTCAAAGTTGTTTTAGGAGGAAAAATGAAAAGACTTCTATCAATCTTGGCTTTATGCGCGTTTATGGGATCGGCGGCGTGCGCGAAAGAACCGAATGTATCGGATAGCTCCCCCGACGCGCCCATAGAGGCGATCCCCGATTTTACGGGAATATCGGCTTTAGAGGACACGACGGGGATCTCATCCCTGAATAACAAGGAGTGTACATATCAGCCGTTTTGCTGTGACGACGAATATATTTATTTTTCAAATCCCCGCGATCGTCAATTCCTGTATTCCTATGACGGCGAGCGCTTAACGCGCCTAACCGAAATACCGGCATACGATCTGAATTATTACGATAACGCCGTTTACTTCCTGTCCAACGAAAGAACGATCGATCCCCAAGACCGCACGACCGTCCCGGGTTATCTTTACCGATATGACCTATCGGAGAAGAGGACGGACAAGTTATCCGATTTTCTCATGTCATCCTTGAGCGTGACCGCCGAAGGGATCTTTTATCAAAACGAGGACGAAAACGGTCTGATGAACGTATATCGGTTTGACGATTCCGAAGACCCCGACGCTCCCGATACGCCCTTATATCATAGCTTCAGTATCCAAAGCTATCACAGGTATCATCTTTCCTACGTCCCCGGAGAGGAAAGGATCGACTTTTACCTCTCGAACGATGAGGAAAGCTTTCGACTCCCGATCGAGGGGCTTCCCCGCCACGACTGTATCGTAAACGGGAAATATTATTACACACCCCAAGGCGTTTATTCCTTGATGCGGCTGGATCTCGCCACCGGCGAACAGCTCCGAATTTCGCCCCCGGACGCTCGCGTTCTCGATTATACGGTTTTTCAAGGGATAGAATACCTGTTGTTGAACGGGGAAATGGCGTCCCATCATAACGGAGAGATCGAATATCTAAACAGTGATCATCAATATGAATATATTTATTCCGGCGTAAACGCGCTGTACGCGCTGAAGCGCACGTATGGAGGCGGCGGTATGGAATATGATCTCTTCGAGCTTACGATCGACGGAAACAACGTTCACGGGAAAAACATCACGTCTCCCGCCGCATAGCGCGTCAAGATATTCCAACACATCAATGATAAGGAGGCTCTTTTATGAAGAATGTAAAAAAATTGATCCCGATCCTGTTCCTTACCTTCCTGTTGTCCGCCTGTGCCGACTCCGCCCCCGCGCCGTCGGAGACCTCCCCCTCCCCTTCCGAGGATCAAACGATCGAGGCGTCCGACGTGTTATCCGCCGATCTCACCCAAGAGACGCTCGATCGTCTCCGCCTCAACGTCGGTCAAAGTAATTATGATAATTCCGTCAATCTAAAGGGTCAGAACCCCGGGAAGGTATGCTATGTCCCCGAGACGGACACCCTCTTTTATTCCGACAACGGCGGAACGTACCAAAAAAACGGGGAAAGCGTGATAAAGCTTCTCGACGAGCCGATCTTCTCGATCAATGTCGCGGACGGGAAGCTGTATTTTATCCGCCCCACCGGCGAGGATCGCGTCGGCTCGTATGGGGATCTCTATCGTATGGATCTGTCGAGCGGCGCGATCGATCGCGTCCTAGAGGAGGAGGTCGCCAACGCGTCCGTCTATAAGGACGCGATCTTTTATTCCAAAAGAAACGTGATCGACCTCGGCGACGGCTTGCATGGCGTCGGTATCTCCTGCTTCCGATCCGATTTAGACGGCTCAAACGGCGAAAAAGCCTCCGCCCTCTCCTTCGGCGACGACTTATGCGTTTTTCAAGCCGACGATATGATCCGAGCGACCGACCTTTCCAAAAACGAGACCGTCGAGCTCGCGGAGGAAGCCGAGATGACGCTCAGGCTCTCGGTCTATCGCGGCTGTGTTTATTATATCAGAAACACCGGCGGTACGGCGGACACGGCGATAAGGATCGATCTCACCGACGGCTCTGTCACCGAATGGAGGGCGAAGGACGCTTATTTTGAGGATTACGGCTTCGTCGACGATAAGCTCTGTTTATACAACCTCGGGAGTTGTTTTTATCTGACGGAGGGAGAGGAACTGATAAAATACGACTGTCCGCAATCCTATCGCGATATCTACACCTGTAATAATAAAATATACGCCTTAAAGCCGGGCGGGAAGCTCTGCGAGCTTCAATTCGGCGAGAACCACGGATATTACAGCGTCTCCGAGCTCGAGATAAAGGAGTAAGTTTGAAAAATCGAAGATTTTTCAAACCCGTTGTTTGTGCCTCGGCAAATAGGCAAGGAAGCCGTAAGAAGCAAGCCCATACGCCGCAAGGACGCGGCGATCAAAGCTTGCTTCGGCTCTCGGCACAAACTGCCTCCGAAGGAAAGGAATGGTCATAAAAATGAAACGTAAAAAAATAATTTCGACCCTATTAGCGGCGGCGCTTTTCCTGTCGGGCTGTAAAGGCTCGGGGGCGACCGACCAAAGCTTTGACGAAGAAAGCTTCCTCCTCGCGATGAGCGGGACGGCGGATCGGTTCTCCTACGACGAGGTCGCTTCCGTGAGCGATTACGACGTCGGCGACGACGGTACGCTTTACGCGTTACAGAGCTTTTATGAGGAGGACGGGAGTACGCGCACGGAGCTTCACTGTTACGCGCCCGACGGACACGAGACAAAAAGCCTCGGGGCGATAAGAGCCTCCGCCGTTTTATGGGGCGGCGATACGCTCTATCTCGCGATCGGGCGGGAGGAGGGCGGCTCCTCTCTCACCGCCTACGATCTCGAGAGCGGCGAGACGACGAAGCTCGCCGATACCGTGATCCTTCCCCAAAACGCCGTCCTGATCGGCGATACGATCTATTATACGGGGATCACCGAGGATCGCTACGGTATGCGCGAGCGGATCGGCAACAGCGATTTTGAGTACGACGGGACATTATTATACAGCTATCGGTTAGGCGACGAAACGGAGAAGCTCGTCGACGTCGAATACCCCGTCGCGATCGCGAAAACCGTATCGGGCGAGCTTTGTGTCTATGCCGCCGACGAGAGCGGTCCTTACTTTACGATCGGCGTCGGCGGTAAAAAGATCTATAACGACCTCGGTCAAGTCGATAGCTTCGGCTTCGTCAACGAGAATAACTTTGTGTTTCACTCGGACGTTAATCCCATATCGCTCAATATGGGTCGGCTCGACAGTAACTCGATCTATTCCGAGCTGATCGAGAGCGCCGCCGCCTATCGGATCAAGGTGCGCTCCGCCTATGTCTATTATATCAACGGCTTTACCCAAAAGCTCGAGCGGATCAATTCCGCCTCGTTTGATAAACAAAATGAGATCATTCGCTTCCTCTCCCCCGAATATACGTTTGATAAGCCCTTTAGTATCGGCTATATGACGGATTATCACGAGCTTGACGACGAGAGCTTTTCCCTCGCGGTATTGTCTCAGGATAATAGCTATGATCTCTTTATGGTCAATTCCTACGACGGCTTTTCGTCCAATATCCGCGATAAGGGGAGCTTTTATCCGCTAAACGACGTCCCGAACGTCCTCGAGTATCTTGATCGATGCTTTCCCTATTTAAAAGACGCGGCGACGGACGCGGAGGGGAATATCTGGATGCTTCCGATCAATATCGACCTTCCCGTGATCGTCTATAATAAAGAGGCTTGTGACGCGACGGGGATCGACTTCGGCGGCGAGCTGACGGTCGACGGCTTTACCTCGATATGTGAGCGCGCTTATCTCTCCGATTATAAAAACGGCTACGATATTCACCCCTATCCCTTCACGAAATATCTCTTGACCCGCTATATGGCGTTTCACGACAGCTTTGATACGCCCGAGCTTCGCGATTTCGCGGCTTTCGCCAAGGAAAAGATCAATCTGTCCGAGTTCCCGCCCTATTTCCCGCTCGTAAACGCGGCGATGAATAACCTCTATATGCCGGGGAGCGAAAAGGACGTGCTTTTCTCCTACCTCTCCGATCTCGACAAAGTGGAGTGGCTCTCGAGCTTTGACGGCTTCGATTTTTGCGCCGTCCCCGCGATCGACCCAAGCACTAAGCCCGTCGCGACCTGCGCCTTCCTCACGGTCAATTCCGCCTCCTCTAATTTAGAGGCGACGCTGAGCTATGTCTCCGACCTCGCCGCTCACCTCGGCGAGAGCCAAAACTCCTTCCTCCTCGCCGACAAGTCGACCTATACGGCGAATAAGGCGATCGAGAGCGTTTACGACCTCGCCTCCGCCGCCGAGATCGGCTTTAATATCTCGGACGAGATCTATTTCGCCCTCTATCGCGAGTATCATGCCGGCGCGCTCACCCTCGACGAATTCATCGCCGAGGCTGACCGTAAGCTCACCGCCTATCTGAACGAATAAGGAGGTAACCCCATGAAAGCTCAAACCAAAAAGCCGAAAAAACGCCTGAAATGGAACACGAAATGTAAGCTCTGCCTCCTCCCGAGCCTCGTCGGGACGGCGATCTTCTTCGTGATCCCCTATGTCCGCGTCCTATACTACTCCCTGATCGATAACCAGTTTCGCCGTAATTTCGTAGGCTTCGATAACTACATAAAAACGCTCTCAAACGAGTACTTCCTGCTGGCGCTCAAAAATTCGCTCCTCCTGATCGCGATCGCCGTCCCGATCTTAATGGTGCTTGCGCTCATCGTCTCGCTCGCCCTTTCCTACGGGATCAAGCTCCTGCGTAAAACGCGGTTCGCGTTCGTCCTCCCGATGGTGATCCCGACCGCGAGTATCGTCCTGATCTGGCGGAGCGTCTTCGCCGAGAGCGCGACCGCCCTCCCGATCTACCTCCTCTTTATCTGGAAGAATATCGGGATCTGCGTCGTCCTCCTGACCGCCGCGTTCACCTCGATCGAGGGGAGCGTTTTTGAGGCGGCGCGGCTCGACGGCGCGGGGCGCTTTACCCTTCACCTAAAGATCACGATCCCGATGATCGCCCCGACCGTCTTTTTTACCGCGCTCCTCTCGATCGTGAACAGCTTCAAAATTTTTAAAGAGAGCTATTTATTTTACGGAACGAACTATCCGCCCGACCATAGCTATACCCTCCAATATTATATGAACAATAATTTTTTAAAGCTCGACTATCAGAGCTTGGCGACCTCGGCGGTCCTTACCTCGATCCTCGTTTTCGCGATCGTCGCGGCGGGGCTTTTGATCCAACGGAGGTATAATCGATGAAAAAACTAAGCGCCGTACTTTTTACCGTCCTCGCGGCGGTCTTTATCCTCCCCGTGGCGGCT
This sequence comes from Roseburia sp., assembly GCA_023666265.1. Taxonomy (GTDB): domain Bacteria; phylum Bacillota; class Clostridia; order Oscillospirales; family Ruminococcaceae; genus Ruminiclostridium_E. Next base: position 17,322 of record JAMPCH010000029.1, on the reverse strand, counting down.
ACCGTTTTGTTTTCTTTTATTTCTTATGGAAGTCCTTCGCTTCGGGGTTATTCCGATCTTTTGTTCGACTGCTTTATTTTCTACCCGATGTTCTGGAATAGTGTCCTCTACGCCGCCGCGATCACGCTCGTCCAGCTCGCCGTTATTATCCCCTGCGCGTTCGGTTTTTCTCAGGCGAAGTTTCGGGGGAAGGGCGCGCTCTTCGTTTTTTATATTATTCTGATGATGATGCCGTTACAGGTCACGATCCTCCCGAATTATATCGGGCTTCGCGATATGGGCTTGGTTGATACCCCGTGGGGGATCATTCTCCCGATGATCTTCAGCCCCTTCGGCGTTGTGGTCATGCACCAGTATATGAAAAATATCGATCATTCCGTGATCGAGGCGACGCGCCTCGAGACAAGCTCGATCCTCCGTATCCTCTTCACGAGCGTGATCCCCCAGCTTCGCGTCTGTATCCTCGCCGTGATCCTGTTCGTCTTCGCGGATTGCTGGAATATGTTCGAACAGCCGATGCTCTTTTTAAAGGACGACCGCCTAAAAACGCTCTCCGTCTTTATCACGAACGCCCAAAGCTACGAGGGCGAGGTGCTTTTCCCGGCGGCGGTGATCTTCTTGATCCCCGTACTGATCTTATATTTATTCTTTAACCAAAATCTCGAAAAAGGACTGACCTTGGGGGACTTATCATGACGAAAAAAATACTCCTTCTTTTGACGATCCTCTTCTTCGCGGGAATGTTGTTCCTGACCCTTTTCGCGGAGACGATCCATACCGCCTCGCTCCCGACGGTGACGACCGCCCGCCCCGAACAAAAGCCGTTCCCCTACGAATACTTCGACGAAAACGGCGCCCCCCAAACGGGGAGCATGACCAAGACCGCCGTCTCCGAAGCCATGCTCGAGAGCGGCGTCTACGTGATCTATTCCGCCGATAAAAACGGGACGAAGCGCGACTTCGTCCGCCTCGTCCCCATTCAGACGGGCGAACACCGCGACGGCTATGCCGAGGTGATCTCGGGAATTTCCTTCTCGGATCGTATCGTGACCGAGTATGACGGCGAGCTCTACGACGGCGCGGAGGTTCGCGAAAGGAAATAACAAGCGCCGGTTTTTATCGATCTCGTTTTTTTCTTTTATTTTTTAGGGAAGGCGTGCTTCCCGCCCGGCTTTGATCGAAGCGGGTGATCCCGTCGTTTTTCACGCTCCGATCTTGTAAATTACGCAAAAACCTATTGACATTCGTTCTTTTAGGGCTTATAATATATGTGTTGGAACTACGTTCCAACAAGGCGGCGCAAGCCGCCGCGCCGCGTTCAGCGGCGGTCATATATTTTAAGGTTCGCTCAGCCGTCCGAATCTTTGATTCGGCTAACGGCGTGCGGTTCTTATAATAAATATGGGACGGGTTTCGCGGTCGATTATCGAACGCGACCCGAAAAGACCGTTCATGATCTCGAAAGAAGGTGATTCCGTTGGGCTTATAAGTCTTTTCGTAAATCGGCAATAAGAACACGAAAATATTGACAATTTTAAAGGAGGACATAATCATGAAAAAGTTTTTTAAAAAAGTTACGGCGATTGCCTTGGCGACTATAATGGCAACTAGCATGCCTTTAGCGGCAAGTGCGAGTACGACTGCCTGTGACCATGTCGGTAAGGTTTCCGTCAGAGAGATTGAGCCGCATTATTCGTCCCGGACTCATCAAGTCGGTATTGTCACTTGTTACGTAACGATTAAATACAGGACGTTCGTGACCGTTTGCGCTTCCTGCGGAACACTGGCTTCTAGCCAACGAACAGAAGAGACCCACAGTTATTCCGCTTGCCCGGAGAGATAAATCTTAAGCTCAAAGGATTATGCTGTAGCAAAGTATTTGTTGCAACATAATCAAGCTTACGGAGGATATATCATGAAAAACAGACTAATTTCATTGATTCTTTCAATATTTTCGGTATTCGCCTTCTCCGGCTGTACCGCCGAAAGCCCCTCCGCCCCTCCCTCCCTCCCACAATACGGCGCGCAAAGCGTAAACGATACGACCGCGATCACGGAACAGTCGACGGATACGGCGGAAACCGTTCTCCGGGACGTGACCGGCTTTTATCCCGCAGAACAGGAGGAATTGCCCGCGATCTTGGACGGCGAGGAGGGCTACCCGAAGAAGGACGAATCCTTTTCGGGTTTTTCGGGCGTTACGCTCCTGTCCGAGACGCCGAGGCTCGGAAATTCCCAGCAAAATCTGACGACCTCGTTGTACTGCGGGATCGTCTGCCGCGACGGCGAAGCCGTTTATTATACCGCGATCGGGTACGACAACCTCCTGCACAAAAAAACAAAACAAAAAGACGAGGTCTTCCTCGATAAGACCGTCTGGGGGATCAATATCGTCGGCGGTCAAATGTACTGTATCATGAACAGCGAAGCCCCCGTCCAAAACCTACCCGCTTACAGTTACGGCGACCTTTATCGGGTCGACTTAAAAATGGGCGAAATGACGCCGATCTTGGCGACAAAGGCAATATCGCTCACCGCGTCCGAGGACAAGCTTTACTTTGTCTATGATAATCATATGATCAACCTTGATTATAACCGCGTATACGAATGTGACCTGAACGGCGAAAATATCACGGCGCGTCACGGCGCTTATCTTGGCTTTATCGGGGAATATTCCGTCGGCTATGACGACTTCGGCGTAAACAGCTGTCTCATCAACGAGAACACGGGCGAAAAGGTGCGCTTTACCGACAGTAACACCGTTTACAGCTTTATGACCGAGGGAGAATACTGCTATTATAAACTGGGCGGGTCGGGTCTTTATCGACTCGACCCGACGAACGGCGAAACGATCCCGATGATGCCGGACGAAAGCTTTGATACGATCGCCTATCAGGTCTCGGAGACGGAAACGATGATCATAGACTCGGGCGGACATTATATCGGCGGCTATTGTATCTTAGACGGGGACGCTTATCTCGTTTTTGACGAATTCGCGTTTCGCGTCACACCCGACGGCGAGACCGAGGTCTATTATACCCCCGCTCAATTCGCGGCGACGGGCTGGTATTACGAGGGCTTATTTTGGGACGGGGAAACGCTCTATACCGTCCGATGCAATTTGTCTCTGAAACGCTATAAGCTCGTCGGGCTTCAATTCACCGATGAGGAGTTCGCCGAGGGGATCAAGACGGTAAAGGAGATCGAGCTGTTATGAAAAAAATTTTGGCGCTTGTCGGCGCGGCGTCTCTGCTCGTGAATATCTGCGGCTGTCAAAAACAAAGCGGGCTCGAGGATCGATATACGTCGGTCGCCGATTATTTCGTTTACGATAACGTTGATTACGATTCCCCGCTGGCGATGACGGCGGGCGAGGGCGCGGAGCTTTTCGTCGCCGAGCTGACCGAGGGCGGGACGGTCGTCCGCCGATATGACGAGGGCGGCGGGATCGCCGCCGAGCTTCCTGTCCCATATCTCCAAATTTACGATATGGATTATGATAACGGCTCGCTCCTGATCGGCTACGCGGGCGATACCTGCGCGGCGGTCGATCGGCTCGATCTCGCGACGGGCGAGACCGAGAAGCTCTGCGACTTTCCCGCGCTGTCCGACCTGCGGAGCGTTTCGTCGCTCGGCGAAGAGATCGTCGCGATCGGCTCGTCTCGCGGAAAAGCCGGTACGGAGTGCCGCTATTTGATCAACGGCTACAATCAGGTCGATTATCCGGGGCGCGCGGTCTATTCGTTTAAGGAAGGCGCGGTCTCCGAGATCGTGACCGATTTCCCGTTCGAGGCTGAGGGCTTCGGCGGCTCCGTGATCATCTACGGCTGTCAAGACGACGAGGGCTTCTATTTCCGAAGGTATACCAAAAACGGGCTTACCGCGCCGAGCTATACCGACCAGCTCGGCGAGATAAAGTCTATGTGCGCTTTTTCCGAGGAGAATTATATCCTAAGCTCGATCAGCCGCTTTAATTTCGGTACGCTCGTCGCGGGGGATATTTTCGGCGACGGCGCGTCCGAGATCATGCCCGACGTTTTTCTCTTCGGCGATTATCGCCGCGAGCTTACCGCCAACGACGGCTTTTGTTGGTTTCTCGACGATAACGCCAAGGCGCTTACGAGGATCAAGCTCTCGGCGTATTATAAGGGGAATAAGACCCTGACCCTACTCAGCAGTAATCTGTCGGGCGCGAACCCTTTCTCCTGCGGCTACGATATACGCCTCCTTCGCCTCGGGAACGACGAGACCGCGCTAAAGATCCTCTCGCGGGATAAGGACTATGACCTCTGTTGTCTTAGCTCCCGCGACCCGATCTCGGGGAATATCCGCGATAAGGGGAGCTTTTACCCGCTAAACGACGTACCGGGGATCGCGGAATATATGGACGAGCTGTTTCCGTATATCAAAGAGGCGTGTACCAACGACGAGGGCGAGATCTGGTGCTTACCCGTTTCGTCCGAGGTCTTGGCGCTGTATTATAACGATGAGAAATGCCGCGAGCTGGGATTTGATATGCGCGATATTTCGATGGAGGATTATTTTGATCATATCGATAAAATAAAGGCGGACGGGCTGGATAAAAGCTGTGGATACAGCGCCTATTGGTATGTCGAGGGATATTTGTTAAAATACCTGTCCGAGAACACGAGCTTTGACACCCCCGAGTTTCGGGCGACCGCCGCGCTCTTCGCCGAGCGCTTCCCCTACGACGCGGGAAGCCTGAACGTCAATTTTTTGGATATGGAGATCGCGTCCGCCGCCGCGTATGAGGATAAGACCGACGAATTTATTTCCGAGATGAGCGTTTACTGCGACTATCTAAAAAATACGACGCTTCGCGCGGCGTCCGTCCCCTATCCTACGGACGGCGACGCGGTCAGCTTGATCTACCTTTGCGTTAATCCGACCTCCGACCGCCTGAGCGACGCGCTCGACTATCTCGCGACCTTGGCGCAATACATCAAAACGCTGAAAGACATCTTCCTCTTCGCGGATCAAGCGAATTATTCCGATACCGCCGTCGCCCGCGACCTTTACGCGATCTTCTCCGCCGGGCGGGTCGGCTACGCTTATTCCGACGACCTTTACCGCGCCGATCTCGAGCGCTATCTGATCGGCGAGCTCACCCTCGACGAGTTCATCGCCGAGGCGGATCGTAAGCTCACCGCCTATTTAAACGAATAGCGCGAAAGCGCCGCTCCCCGTTTTTTGTTTTATTCTTTATGGAAGGCGTGCTTTCCGCCTGCCTTCCGTAAAAATAACTTGCTTCGTCAATATCACCAAGCCGATCGCGTCGCTTTTAGCCACATCGCCGAAAGTGATCAAATTTCCAAAAAAACGCAACCAAACACCCTCCTCAAAGCATTTATAAACGGGAGAAAAAATTATCCCCCAAAGTCGTCGCAAAAATGTGAAAATTTGTACACCTTCCAAGGAGGACATTATCATGAAAAAAAAGCATCAAAAAGATCGCGGCGAACCCGGAGCGTACTCGGGGAACGTTTCTGCCCCCTAAGCGGACGCTCCCGATCGCGGTCTCGGCGTTATGCCTGCTGTCCGCGTGTTCCATCGGTGTCGATCCCTCGTTAAGTTCTACGGACGAACAAGCTCCGAAGGTGATCCCGATCCCGGATTCGGATTCGTTCTCCTCCTTTACCGGGATTGAGCTTACGGAGGAAGACGTGTCCGAATTTTCTTCCCTAAATAATAAGAGCGAAACGATGCAATTTTTTTGTTGCGACGGGAACACGGTGTTTTTTTCAAATCCCGCCGACGGGCTTCTGCTTTATTCCTACGACGGCGAGGGCACAAAACGTCTTTCGAATATTCAGGCATTTTCGTTGAATTATTACGACGACAGCGTGTATTTTTTATCCTCCGAGACCCCGATCAATCTCGATGATCATACAGACATATATGGCTTCCTGTACCGATATGATATAAAAAGCGAGACGATCTCCCGGCTCGGGGATATACCGATGAGCAACCTGTGCGTAGATAAAAAAGGGATTTATTATACGCGGTTGAACGAAACCGGCGAAAAGACGATATATCGCTATGATACGGAAGGCGGGAAAAGCGAGCGCTTATATCGAGGCTTCAGCGTTCAACACTTTGGAGAATACAGCTTGATCAACGAGGTGAAAGAGAGCGAGGACGGGCTTCACTATTTTTTGTTGAGCGATCGGGACAAGCGATGGATCTTGTCCGACGCCATCACGGTAAGCGACTGCATAGAAAACGGCGTTTATTATTACCGCGATTATAATGATAAATACCGGCTATACTCCATTGATCTTCAAAGCGGAGAAAAACAATTGCTTTACGAAAATGGCGGTCTTAGCGATTATACCGTTTTTGAGGAAAAACTGTATCTGACGATCCAAGGGAGGTTGTACCAATCAAATCAAAAAGGCGAGCTTTTACCTTTTGAATCCAACGAAGGCAGCGAAGAAACCGCCGGCTACTACGGTTATTGGATCGATACGCTTTATGTCGGAAACGGAAAGATGTACGCATTGGTCAGTTATGTGAGGGGCGCGGAAGAATTCCGGCGCTTCGCCGAACTCGAGTTATCGGAACAGGACGGGAGCGTAACCGTACATGAGATCGGATAGAACAAATTATTCGGAAAGGAAGCAGTTGATGGATCGGGTGAAATATTTTCTTACGATATTGCTTATGCTTTCTGTCGTTCTCGGGGTACTCGGCGGCTGTTCCGATCCCGAAACAGAACAAGCGCATAACGAAGAAAGGATCGTATACGAGCTGACAGGCGATCCTTCTTTGATAAATCTATATAAAGGAAGGCTTTACGTGATCGACTCGGAGCTTAAAACGGAGAAGGAATCCGACATAACCGTTTCCGTTTATTCCGATCGAGGGAAGAAAAACGAAGAGCTTTTCATAGAGGGGGTCGAGGGGACGATCGCCTGTTGGGACATTTTTGACGATGTGATTTATTTCGTTTCGGAAAATACAGTACAGGTTTTGGAAACAAGCCAATGGAAAAAGAGCTGTATGCTTTATTCCGTAGGGATCAAAGGCGGCGAGGCGCGGACGCTTTACACGTTCGATAACCTTTCCTCAATAAAAAAGATCCGCGCTTCCGAGGACGGTATGGTCTACTGCCTCGGTACAACGCAAAGCTATGACGGTGATTCGGATACCCTTTATCTCGATAACGGCGAGATCATCGACTATTTTTATTCGGGCGAGGTCTTCGGCTCTTTCGACCGGGAACGAGGCGAGTATCTCGAGAGCGAGATTGCTTATCCTGTCGCGTTCGACGAAAGAAACGGCGAGGTGATCGTTTACGCCTTTGAAAAAGAAACGGGATTTTATTTTTACGACAACAAGACAAAAGCAAAAAGTTATACCAATAAACTAAATCAAATCAGCGATATGGAGCTGATCAACGATCGGAACGATTATGCTTTTGCGTCCGCCTCGGTCTATAACGGAACTCTCGCCGTCAGCGGCATATCCGACGAAAGCGGTGTGATACAGATCGATGACGCACTGTACTTTACGCGTTGTGGTTCGATCTGCGCCGAGGATGATTACGTGTGTGTAAACGCGCTGGAGGATCCCTACCTTTACGACCGTAACGTATTTAAATATTACACCGCCAATGTCAGTACCGCCGATCCTCCCCTAAATGTCATAACCGCTTCTTACTTTGAACCGCTCTTCAGCTACGGGTCTCAAATCAAGAGCGAACGCCTTTCCGAAGAAGGCTTTGCGCTCACCGTCCTGTCTCTTGACCGAGGCTATGATCTGGTTATGCTCAACTCAAGAGAAAGCTTCGCGAGCGACATAAAAGAAAAAGGAAGCTTTTATCCTCTAAACGATGTGCAGGGTGTTTCCGAATATATAGATCGTTGCTTCCCCTATATAAAAGAAGCCGCCACAGACGACGAGGGGAAAATTTGGATGCTTCCGATTTCGCTGGACGTCTGTACGATGATCTATCACGAAAAAAACTGTACCGAGAACGGGATCACCTTTCCAAACGACCTTGCGGCTTTTTTGGAGCAAATGCGAAAAGCGGCGAAGGTATCAAAATACCGCGATTGCTCAAAATATCTCATTGTCGAGGCGATGATCCATTCATATCTTTCCTTAAACAACAGCTTCGATACGGAAAGCTTCCGAAGCCTCGCACCGCTGTTAAAGGGGATGTATGAGGACGCGGATTTTGAATCCGATCCGAGCGTAAATGTCTTACTTGCCTTTTCGACTAAGCGATCAAACGAAAGACTGGGCGTATCGGATATTTATTACGATACCGTTTATGACAAGGCTCTTTTTTCAACAGTCCTTAACGTCAAAAGCCAATGCCTGCTGATCGGGGACAAAAACCTTTCGGTCGCGTCCCTCCCCCATATTCGGGGTACGAAAAACAACGCGTTCTGCACATTCCTTTGTGTCAATCCGAATTCGGAGCATTTGGAGGAAACGCTTCTGTTTCTCGAGAGAATGGTTTCTCACTTATCCGATCAAAAAAACACCTTCGTTCTCCAAGATAAACGCGCGTATGACGACGACCCGCTCACGCAAGGTCTGTATAAGATTTACGAAGACTCTCAAATTTCTTTTACGCTCCCCACAGATGTGTATTCCGATGACCTTGAAAAATACCTTACCGGCGAGATCACCCTCGACGATTTCATCGCCGAGGCCGACCGTAAGCTCGCCGCCTATTTAAACGAATAGCGCGGGAGCGCCGCCAACCGTTTTTTGTTTTATTATTTATGGAAGGCGTGCTTCCCGCCCGCCTTCCGTAAAAATAACTTGCTTCGTCAATATCGCCAAACCGATCGTGTCGCTTTTAGCCACATCGCCGAAAGTGATCAAATTTCCAAAAAAACGCAACCAAACACCCTCCTCAAAGCATTTATAAACGGGAGAAAAAAATTTTTCCCGTAGTCGTCACAAAAAGCTTTACACCGACAAAGGAGGATTTATATGAATAAGACCTTCAAAAAAACGCTCTCGCTCGCCCTCGCGGCGCTTACAACCCTGTTCGCGCTCTCCGCCTGTTCGCCGCAGGAGGACAACGTCCCCGACGTGACAGCCACCCCCGAAAATAAAGTTGCCCAAGCGCTGATCGAAACAGACAATTTCAGCTCCTTCGACATAAGCGGCGATACCGTCTATGTCGCGAGCTCCTATCAAAGCGAAAATGAGTCCGCCGACCCGACCTACGAAAGTAAGATCACCGTCTTTGACGGCGACGGCGTTCCGACGGAGGAATATGTCTTTGACGAGGGACTTGCACCCCGGAATTTAACGCTCGCGGACGACGGGAGCTTCTACTATACCGTGCCGCGCCTGTTTGAGGACTTGACCGAGAAACACGTCGTCATGCGTTACCAAAAAAACGAGAAAAGCGCGGAACAGCTCCTCGTCCTTGACGACTGTACAGACGTCAAAAAGGTCGAGATCGTCGGGGATACGCTCTTTTTACTCGGTCTCTACCCGCGCCCGCTGATCCAAACCGCTAACGAGACATATCGCGACAACGGCGAACAGCTGATGAGGGTCGATCTGAAAACACTCGAGATCTCACCCCTTGTCCCGAGCGGTGTTCTCGATTTCTCAAAAAGCGTGAGCGGAGCGCTCTTGATCTACGCCTGTGACGACGTGGGTTATTATTTTATGACTTACGACCCCGCGGAGGATCGCCTTTCGGAGAAGGTGTATAAAGACCTCGGTACGCCGGAGGGGATATGCGCCTATGATGACGAAAAATTTGTCGCGTACAGCCTGAATATCGCCTCCGGGGCGGTGATCGGCTCGCTCTCGTCCGAGGGGATGCTCCCCCTGTTTGACGAGGATACGCGCGTATGGGGGAGGTGTCGAATATCAAACGGGAAATTTTATAACCTCGCGAACGAGGGCGTATGGATCACCGATATTTCGTCGTTGCTCTCTAAGAGGCTCGACAGCGCGATCCGTATCGTGATGGGCGAGTATAATTCCCACACGCCGAGCGCGAGCGGCTTCGCCGTCGAGGAGATGATCATCGATTACGATCAATTCGCCCTTACGGTCTTATCGCTCGATAAAAATTACGATATTTTTCTCACCGATTCCCGTCAGGATTTCGCGGCGCAAATACGCGATAAGGGCGCGTTTTATCCGCTCAACGAGGTAGAGGGGGTCTCCGAATATCTTGACGCGTGCTTCCCGTATATCAAAGAAGCCGCGACGAACGCGGACGGCGACGTCTGGATGCTCCCGATCACAAACGAAGCCACCTATATGATCTATAACGAGGCGATCTGTCGGGACGCGGGGATCGACTTCTCCGAAGGTATGAACGCGGAGGAATTTGTCGACCTCGTCTTGAGCGAGTATCAAAAGGGCAATACCAATTACGAAATCTCAAGCGATTATCATTACTACGAAAAATTGCTTTCCGATTATATCATAGAGTACGGGCGCTTTGACACGCCCGAGTTTCGCGATCTCGCCTCGCTCATCAAGGATAAGATCGTCCGAAACGCGGACGCCTTTTGGACGGCGAGTGTTTTTTGGGAAAGCGGAGACCGTACCGAGGAATCCTTTTCGCTGGAGGGGGGCGATGGACTCCTACATCTGTATGAACGCGACATGAAGGATAACGCGAGAGCGGTCGATACGCCGACCTTTACGGGGAGCGGTAAAAACATCGTGAGCGTGGTCTTTCTCTGTATCAACCCCTATTCCGAGAACTTGGATCAGACGCTCGCTTTTGTGAGCGCCTACGCCAAAAACGCGCTCTCTAAGCGCGACGTGACCAACGAGGTATGCGAGAATATGATGTTCGCGGATTCGTCGATCTACGATAAAAATAGGCTCTACCGCGACCTTCACCGTATCCAAGAGAACAGCGTCATAAGATTCGCGTACCCCTACGAGATCTACGGAACGGATTTTGAGGATTATCTCGACGATAAGATCACCCTCGACGAATTTATCAAGGAAGCCGACCGTAAGCTCTCCGCCTACTTAAACGAATAGCGCCTATCTACTAAAAAAACGAGCGCCGATCTTATCGACCTCGTTTTTTTCTTTTTAGGGAAGGCGTGCTTCCCGCCCGCCTTTGATCGAAGTGGAAAATTGCGTCGTTTTTCACGCTCCGACCCTGTAAATTACGTAAAAACCTATTGACATTCGTTCTTTTGGGGCTTATAATATATGTGTTGGAACGTAGTTCCAACAAGGCGGCGCAAGCCGCCGCGCCGCGTTCAGCGGCGGTCATATATTTTAAGGTTCGCTCAGCCGTCCGAATCTTTGATTCGGCTAACGGCGTGCGGTTCTTCAAACAGATGCGGTCGAAGTCTTGCTTCGACCGGGCGGTGCAACCGCCGCGCCGCGTTCAGCGGCGAGCATCTGTTTCAAGGTTCGCTCAGCCGTCCGAATCTTTGATTCGGCTAACGGCGTGTGGTTCTTATAATAAATATGGAACGGTTTCGCGATCGATTACCGAACACGACCCGAAAAGACCGTTCACGATCTTGAAAGAAGGTAATTCCGTTGGGCTTATAAGTCTTTTCATACATCGGCAATAAGAACACGAAAATATTGACAATTTTAAAGGAGGACAAAATCATGAAAAAGATCATCAAAAAAGTTACGGCGATCGCTATGGCGGGTGTAATGGCGACGAGTATGGTAGTATCGGCAAGTGCTGTTCATACAAATCCAACGAATGGTCGCGAGTGTGATTCCACATATGTTTATCTTACACATCACTCTCAGGTAGGTGTCTCAACAGCAGCGCATGGCAAAACGTGTACCGTAACATATTATTCATTTCGTCATTTGAGATCATGCTCCTGCGGGTATTCTTACGGAGAAGGCATGGCGTATCAGTGTACGGAAATTCATAGTACATGCGGCAGTTATAAGCGGGATTGTGGCGTGGGATTTTGATGATCCACAAATTTATGTTCAACCATTGCCAAAAGTTGAAGTTTTGATTTTTGGCAATGGTTGACATAATATTTTGTTCACAGCGAAACCGTTAGGAGGAAAAATGAAAAAACGAATGATATTTGCGCTCATCGCCGCGATTGCTTTTTCCGGCTGTTCGTCACAGCAAAACATCAAACCCGACCGTCTGCTTCCCGCGCAACAGACGGAACAGATCGCATTTGAGGGGACGGACACGGAGCATTATATCCAAGGCTTTACTGTTATTTCCGACAGCGGGATCGCCTCGCTTGAATATTCCCCCGACGGGAACGAGCGCGGTGATTATTTCAGAAAATACGAAAAGGATACCGTCACCTTTGAAAAGAAACTGAGCAACGAAGAAATATACGACAACATTATTTTTGATACGGAAAATAACTGCTATTACGCTTACGACCCAATCGGAGCGAGAATCAAGCGGCTGGACGAAAGCTTTGATTACTTGTCGGATCTTGCCGAGCTTGAAGCCTTTGAAATAAAAGGAATGGATATTATCGGCGACTTTCTCTATGTTTTATCGGTCGGGGAGAATCCATATACCCGCGATGATATAACGGAAGAAGAAAACGGCTACATGGATTTTGGCGAAAAAGCGTACAGGATCGAGCTGACGACAGGGCGCGCGGAGGAGATCGGCGTAAATAACCCGATCTGTCAGTTTTACGACGGCGACGCTCTCTATTATTACACCTGTGAAAGCGGAAAATACGAGGTCAAAAGGTTCGATCGCGACAGCGCGGCGCTCCTCACCGTCCTTGACGCCGACGACGTCGGCTATATCGTCTCCTTTGTCCTTTTTGAGAATAAATTCATTTACAGCCTTCCCGACCGCGATCACCTGTATTTAAAAAATCTTGAATCGGGTCTTATCACATCATACGCCAACGGGAGCTACTGCCTGAGCGGAACGGATATGCGGCTTTATAAGGGAAATCTGATCTTTTTAAACCGCAACATCATGCAGGTCGAAAAGCTTGCTCTCGGCGAAGCCGCGAACGCGGGAGACGCGGAGAACCCGATGAAATTCGCGAGGGAAGAGCTTGTTATTTACGGCTATGATCAAAGCAACACAATTCTCTTTTCCGAGATGAAAAAAGCGACGGGGATCACGGCGACGATCTATCAAAGTGCGGATCATGAAGAGGAAATACTGCTTAAACTGATGGCGTGTGACAGCGACGTCGATATTTATAATTTTTACAGTACTCGCCCGCTCGGAAGGAACGTCCGAAAATTCGGCGCATATGAGCCGCTGAACGACTGCGAAAAAATAAACGATTTTTTCTCGGAGTGTCACGAATATCTTTCCGATTTTTTCACCAACGAAAACGGCGATCTTTGGTCAGTACCGACATATGCGGGTACTATGGCGGTCTTTTATGTGCCGGAGAATATCGAGGAGCTGGGGCTAAGCTATGAGGATAATTTTAAAATGTACCCCGACTTTCTCGATACCTTATTACGGATGACCGATCAGGATCGGTTCGATCATTACGGCTATATGGAAAGCATCGCCTCGGATATATTGGAGGAAAGCTATAACGTGAATTACAGCTATACCGACTATCACACCGACGTCTTTAAAACGCTCCTTCAAAGGTCGCGAAGCGGCTATCCGAGATATACCGTGTCGCCGTTTTTTACGGATTATTATAAACACGACGGCTCGGAATTCAATACCGAAAAAACGGCGTTTAAGGTCGACTATCTGTATGATCATATGAAGGGGAAAGAGCCTTTGGAGACGTGGCGAGTATTTCCGTCGCCAAAGGTCGTCTCCGTCGAGGATAAAAGCCCCGTGATCGTATCCTACGCGGTCGTCAATCCTTACAGTAAAAAAGTCGACGCGGCGAAGGAATATCTGAGCGCCTTCGCGGAGGATTTCCTCCATACGACAAGCCGTTTTTCTCCCGTCTATCGGGATATAGAAAAATACGCGGAGGATTACGACATCGATTCCCCCGCCTTCTGCGATATTTTTGACATCTCGGCGAACGCGGCGGTATACGAGCCGATCGGTAGCACCGACGGAATGCAATTTCTGTCGGACTATCACGACGGGAAGATCACCGTAGACGAGGTCGTGCGGGAATATGAGCGCCGTGCGGAGATCGCGCTTAAAGAATAAGTTATATTGTCCGACTAATAAAGCCCCGCGCACGCCTTCCCAAAATAAAAAACAAAAACAACAAAAAAGGCTCACCGCTCGGTAAGCCTTTTTTGTTTATCAACTTAAACGTTATCCTGTAAGGCGTCGTATCCCTCTTCGCCCGTCCTTACCTTCATGACGTTCTCCACGTCATAGATAAAGATCTTTCCGTCGCCGACGTTGCCCGTATAGAGGGCGTTTTTCGCCGCCGCGACGACCGCCTCGGCGGGGATCTTACATACGACGACCTCGACCTTGATCTTGGGAAGTAGGTGCGCCTCGAGCGGTACGCCGCGATAAAACTCGGTCGACCCGCGTTGCATCCCACAGCCCATCGTGTTCGTCACCGTCATACCCGTGATCCCGATCGCGTAGAGCGCCGATTTCAGCGCCTCAAAGCGCTCGCGGTTCGTGATGATGTCGATCTTCGTCATCTTTACGTCCGCGTCGCTCGCGACCGCGACCTTCTTATGCTCGACGGTTACAGCCTGATCCGGCTGTACGGCGGGGATCACGTTCGCGACCTCGCGCTCCTTCCCCGAGGAGGACGTCTCGATATGCATCGTCGGGATAAAGTCCGCGTAAGAGGAGGTCAAGCCATGCTCCGTAATATCGAGCCCGACGATCTCCTCGTGGCGGCTCGCGCGTAGCCCGACCGTCTTTTTAATCGCGAGGAAGGCGATCGTGATCGTGACCGCCGTCCACGCCAGTACACATACCATACCGAGGAGCTGGATACCGAGAAGCTCAAACCCGCCGCCGTAAAAGAGACCCGCGCGGTCGAGCGAATAGCCGGGGACGGCGGGGTTCGCGAATAGACCGACCGCGATCGTCCCCCAGATCCCGTTCATCATATGTACCGCGACCGCGCCGACGGGGTCGTCGATATGGAGCTTATAATCGAGGAGCCATACGCCGAATACGACGAGGAGACCCGAAACGATCCCGACGATCGACGCGCCGAGCGCGTCCGTCACGTCACAGGGCGCGGTGATCCCGACTAAGCCCGCGAGCGAGGCGTTAAGACACATCGAGACGTCCGGCTTCCCGTATTTGAGCCACGTAAAGATCATACACGTTACCGTCGCGATCGCGGGCGAGATCGTCGTCGTTACGAAGATCGAGCCGAGCTGATCGAGCGAGGTCGCCGCCGCGCCGTTAAAGCCGTACCAGCCGAACCAGAGAATGAATACGCCGAGCGCGCCGAGCGTAAGCGAGTGACCGGGGATCGCGTTGACCTTTGTGACCTTACCGTCCTTGTCGCGCTCAAATTTCCCGATCCGAGGACCTAAAATTTTCGCGCCGATGAGGGCGCAAAGCCCGCCGACCATATGGATCGCGGCCGAGCCGGCGAAATCGTGAAAGCCCATTTGGGAGAGCCAGCCGCCGCCCCAGATCCAGTGCGCCTCGATCGGGTAGATAAGCGCCGAGATGACCGCCGAATAGACACAGTAGGAGAGGAACTTTGTCCGCTCCGCCATCGCACCGCTGACGATCGTCGCCGTCGTCGCGCAAAAAACGAGGTTAAACACAAAGTTTGACCAGTCGAAATCGCCGTAGGCGGTAAAAATATCAAAGCCCGGCGCGCCGATCAGCCCGACGAGATCCTCGCCAAAGAGCAGACCGAAGCCGATCAGGATAAAGACGACCGTCCCGATACAAAAATCCATCAGGTTCTTCATGATGATATTCCCCGCGTTTTTCGCGCGGGTAAAGCCCGTCTCGACCATCGCGAAGCCGCACTGCATAAAGAACACGAGCGCCGCGCCGATCAAAAACCAGACGCCCCAAAGCTCGCCCTTCAGCGTTTCCATCAGTTCTTCCATAAAAAACACCCTTTCGTTTTTTAAAAAATCCAAAAAGAGCCTATGGGGTCGCCCCCATAAGCTCCTTTGCTCTACATTCGGTATTATAACAGGTTTTTCGCCGTTTGTCAATCACTTTTTGCAATTTTTAAAAATAAATCCTTCATTTTATAGAAATCTACTGTTTCGCTGCCGTCCGCCTTATTCTTTTTGTGCAGGGTTCACAATCCCGAGCTTTGTCGAGGCATTCGCCTTTTCTCGCTCCTTCTCCGCCCCTCGTTCCCCGTTTCGGAAAGGCGGGCTACGTTCAAAGCCGCCGCTCCCTATTTGAAGGATCGCTTCATTCGACATTTCAAAGATCGCAAGTTTGATCATCTTCCCCTTCTTTTTCCTCCCCGCTTACGCCGCCCGCTAAAAAGCCCAGTACGCGCTCGAATTCCACGCCGTTTCTCGGGGGAGCGCCGTTCCCCATCGTGACGGCGATCGCGCGCGAACAAAACGCCGAAGCCCTATCCGCGGCGGAGAAAAGCCCTTCCCCACGAAGCAGTCCGCCCGTTAAGACCGAGGCAAAAAGATCGCCTGTACCGGGGTAAAGGACGGGGAGCTTCTTTAGGCGAAAGAGGCGGATCGCCCCGCTCCCGCGCTCGATCGCCGCGTTCAGATAGCTTCCCTCATCGAGCGTTACCCCCGTCAGCGCGACGGCGGGCGTAAGCTCGCTCAAGCGGCGAAGCGTTTCGCCGAGCGCCGCCTCGGTATAGACCTCGCGATATTCCTCCCCGAGGAGGAGCGCCGCCTCGGTCGGGTTCGGCGTGATCACGTCCGCCCGCCGCGCGAGCTCGATCATTCGGCGGATCAGCCCCTCGGTACAGGTTCGATACGCCGCGCCGTGATCGCCGAGTACGGGGTCGACGACCTTCATCGCGGACGGGAAGGCGCGAAAGAACCCGAGACAGCCGTCCGCCTGTTCCTCCGAGGCGAGGAAGCCCGTATAGACCGCGTCAAACACGATCCCGAGCGACCGATAATGGTCGAGACAGGCGGGGATATGATCCGTCAGGTCGTTTAAAATATAACCCTCAAAGCCGCCCGTATGCGTGGATAAAACGGCGGTCGGTACGGGGACGCATTGGATCCCCATCGCCGAGATCGTCGGTAGGATCACCGACAGCGCACAGCGCCCAAAGCCCGACAGGTCGTGGATCGCCGCGACGATTTTTTGACGCTCTCTCATAAAGCTTTTTTCTCCTTATGCTAATAACCGTTTGAACTGCGGATATAATCCGCAGTTCAAACACTTCGGCATAGCCGAAGGGACGCCGCTAGGCGTCAGGTTATGTTGTACAATACTAGGTCTTGTTTGAAAAATAAATCCAATTGTGCTAAATCAACAAAACAGAA
>JAMPCH010000028.1 GCA_023666265.1 Roseburia sp. | reverse complement strand
TGAGATTTTTTGAGATTTTTTGAGATTTTTTGAGATTTTTTGAGATTTTTTGAGACTTTTTGAGACTTTATTGAGACTTTATTGAGACTTTATTGAGACTTTATTGAGACTTTATTGAGACTTTATTGAGATAATAAAAGAAAAAATATATATTACCGGGGACGCTGTCCCCGAACCCCTGCAAGCCTTTGAAAAGGCTTGACCTAAACTTTTATAAACTTTCAACAGGCTTTGTGAAAAATCAATTTTTCTGCGCTCTAACAATATTAAATCAGCAAAAGAAAACTTCAATGATAATTTGTCGCGCGTATTACTCCTAAACTTGTCGGAAATCACCGCACTTTTTGCTTGATTGATCTATTTCGATCGCTATATAAAATTGTAAAATCAACCAAGGCTTACAAATCTTTGAATAGCCCGCAATATGATTACAGATTTTTGCTTCTTTTTGGCACAAAAAGAAGCGGGGGCTTCGGGGGCAGAGCCCCCGCTAATATAATATATCTTCTCTTTTTTCTCTCTCAAAAATCTCTTACACCAAAGCCGTCATTTTATCGACGAGGGTGTCGATACGATCCTTTTTAAGCTTCATACTTACCATATTGACGATCAAGCGGGCGGAGATCGGCTCTACGTCCTCATAGACGGCGAGACCGTTCTCCTTTAGGGTCGTCCCGGTCTCGACGATGTCGACGATCCCGTCGGCGATCCCGAGGAGGGGGGCGAGCTCGACCGAGCCCTCGATCTTCACGATATCGACGTCCATTTTCTTCTTCTCGAAAAAGCGGCGGGTGACCTCGGGGTACTTTGTCGCGACGGTCTTTACGCCGTAGCCGCCGTAAAAATCGTCCCCCTTCTTGACCGCGAGGGCGAAGCGACAGCGCCCGAAGCCGAGATCGGCGATCTCGAAGTACTTCCCCCCGTGTTCGAGGATCGTATCGCGCCCGACGACCCCGAGGTCACAAGCGCCGTGTTCGACGTAGGTGATCACGTCCGCCGCCTTGGCTAAAACGACCTCAATCCCCTCACCCGGGATCGGTAGGATCAGCCGCCGACCCTTTTCGCGAAGCTCGGATACGTCGAAGCCGATACGCTCAAAAAGCCCGACGGTGTCCTTCTCGAGCCGCCCTTTGGTAAGCGCGATCCTTAGCGCGCCCGTTTCGTTCATACGCTTATACTTTCCTTTCCTTTTTTATGACAGGTCTTCGACCCGCTCGCTCTCGATCCTTCCGTCCGCCGTCACCGTATCGAGCCGCGCGATCCCGCGCTCCTTGGCGTAGGCGCGAGCCTCCTCCGCCGAGCGAACGTCGGCGAAGTCGACGCTCTTTCCCTCGGCGATGAGCGCCCGACAGCGGTTTAGTCCCGCCGCGACCGCGTCCTCCTCGGCGTAGACGAGTACGTCGGGGATATGCGCGAGGGGCTTTTTCGCCTTTTCCATAACGATCTTCGCGGCGGCGTTGACGTTGACGGCGAAGCCCGTCGCGGGCGTATCCACCCCAAAATCGGCTAAGAGCCGATCATAGCGCCCGCCCGTGAGGACGGGCATCCCATACCCCTCGGCGTAGCCGCGAAAGACGACGCCCGTATAATAGTCCTCGTTCTTACTGATCAGTCCGAGATCGACCGCGATCCGATCCTTGACCCCGAGGGCGAGAAGGTTTTTATAGAGCGCCTTTAGCCGCGCTAAGACCTCCCGCGCGTCCCCGTCGGGTAAGACCGCCTCCGCGCGGGCGAAGACCTCTTCGCCGCCGAAGAGGCGCGGAAGCTCACAGAGCGCCCGCGCGTAGGGGTCGTCGGCGCGGTCGGCGAGCGCCGACGACAGCTCGGGATAATTCTTGGTCTGGACGAGGGCGCGTAGCTCGTCCGTCTCCTCCTCGGAGAGGTCGAGCCGCGCCGAGAGGAGGGTAAAAAACGAGCTGTCCCCGATCTCAAAGCGAAAGTCGTCCGCCTCGAGCGACTCCATGACCTCGATCGCCATCGAGAGCGCCTCGAGGTCGGCGCGCCGCCCGTCGCCGCCGATGATCTCGATCCCGCTTTGTGAAAATTCGTCGTCGCGCCCGCTCTCCTTGGGGTTGACGCGATAGATCGTCTGGCTGTAAAAAAGCTTGAGGGGGAAGGTCTTTTCGCGTAGGCGCGTCCCGACGACCCGCGCGATCGGCATGGTCGAGTCGGGGCGAAGCACCATGAGCCGCCCCTTAGCGTCGGTGAGCTTATACATCTGCTCCTGTAAAAAGCGGCGGGATTTTGAGTTAAACACGTCATAAAACTCGAGCCCCGGGGTCACGATCTCGGTATACCCCCGGCTTAAAAAGATCCTTCTGAGCTTATCCTCCGCGACCCTCAGCGCCGCGCACTCGTCATATAAGAGGTCGCGCGTCCCCTCGGGGGTCAGTAGGTCGTATCGTTTCATCTCTTTTAAAAATTCCTTTCCTTCGGGGCGTTCGCCCCGCCGTCGTTCCTTTTTTCCTTTTGGGAAGGGTTCTCCCCCACCGGTCTCTTTTTTGGGGCGGGTCTCCGCGCCTTCGCTTTACCGTGCTACTGTATTATCGCACTATCATAGTGCCGTGATACTAGGATAACACATTCCGCCCGCGCTGTCAAGCGCTTTTTCCTTTTTCGTCACTTTCGCCGAAGGAGCGGGGACGGGGAAGCGTTTTTCTTGTCGATTTTATCAAGTCTCGCGCACACGCACGCCTTCCCAAAAGGAGGCGTACCGCCTCGGTCGATCCGTTTCTCATACGCGCGACCCGAAGGCTCGCGGCACGGAATGAAGCTCCATCAACGCGGGATACCGTCATCACATATCAAAAAACGACATTTGCGCCGAGCGCGGTAACCCCTCAAAAGCGCCCAGCTCCTCGAGCCGATCCATCGTCGTCGCGTTGATCCCCGACTGGCGGCGAAGATCCTCGACGCTGATAAAATCGTGCTTTTGGATCGCGTCATAGAGGGCGTTCGCGGCGTTCTCGCCACAGCCCTCGACCGCGAGGAAGGGGAGGCGTAAGTTCCCGTCCTCGATGAGATATTTCGACGCGTGGGACTTCTCATAGTGGACGGGGAGGAAGCCGATCCCCCGACAGAGCATCTCGTAGACGAGTAAAAACGCCTCGTGGGTCGCCTTATCCTTCGCCGTCGCCTCGGGGTTCGCCTGTATCTGCTGCATACGCGATTTCACCGCGTCGCGCCCCCCAAGCGCGTAGCGAATGTCGAGGTTCTCGGTGTGTTTGGTTAAGGTCGCGGCGTAAAACTCGGACGGATAGTTGATCTTAAACCAGCCGAGCTTGACCGCCGCCGTGACATAAGCGGCGGCGTGAGCCTTAGGGAACATATATTTTATTTTTTTACAGCTCTCGACATACCAGTCGGGGACGTTATTCTCGCGAAACGCCGCGTAGATCTCGTCGGTAAAAAGCTTCGTCGCGTTCCCCTTACGGGTGATCTCCATGATCTTAAACGCGAGGCTCGGCTCGACCCCTTTATGAAGGAGATAGACCATGATATTATCGCGCGTCCCAATGACCTCGCTGATGGTACATGTCCCGTTCGCGATCAGCTCTTGGGCGTTCCCGAGCCATACGTCCGTCCCGTGAGACAGCCCCGAGATCTGGAGGAGGTCGGAGAAATTCTTCGGCTTTGCCTCTAAAAGCATCCCGATGACAAAGCTCGTCCCAAACTCGGGAAGCCCGTATGTCCCGACCTTGATCCCCGTCTCCGCCTCGGTGATCTTCAGCGCCTTCGTCGAGGTGAAAAGGCTATAGACCTCCTCGTCCGAGGTCGGTACGTCCGCGATCCTAATCCCCGTCATATCCTCGAGATGTTTATAGAGCGTCGGGACGTCGTGACCCAGCTCGTCGAGCTTTAAGATCGTATCGTGGAGCGCGTGGAAGTCGAAGTGGGTCGTGATGATGTCCTTGGTCGCGTCCTCGGCGGGGCGCTGGACGGCGGTAAAGTCATAAACGTCGTAGTCGCTCGGGACGACGACCATTCCCCCCGGGTGTTGAGAGGTCGTCCGCTTTACGCCCGTAAAGCCGAGCGAGAGCCGCTTTAATTCCGCGTTGCTGACCGCGATCCCCCGTTTTTGGAGGTATTTTTTGACAAAGCCCTCGGCGGTCTTTTCTTGGATCGCCGAGATCGTCCCCGCCTTAAATACGTGATCCGAGCCGAATAGATCCTCGGTATATTTATGGACCTTAGATTGTACCTCGCCCGAGAAATTGAGGTCGATATCCGGCGCTTTATCCCCCTTAAACCCGAGGAAGGTCTCAAACGGTATATCGTGACCGTCGCGGATCATCTCCGTCCCGCATTTCGGACATTTCTTGGGCGGGAGGTCATAGCCCGACCCGACCGAGCCGTCCTCGACAAATTCGTTATAGCGACAGCTCGGACAGCGATAATGGGGCGGGAGGGGGTTGACCTCCGAGATCCCCGACATGATCGCGACGAAGGACGAGCCGACCGACCCGCGCGAGCCGACGAGATAGCCGTTTTTCTCCGAATAGGCGACGAGCTTTTGGGCGATCATATAGAGAACCGAGAAGCCGTACTTGATGATCGCGTCGAGCTCCTTTTTAAGGCGCTCCTCGACGAGCGTCGGGATCTGATCCTCATAGCCGTACCAAGCCCTCGCCCGCTCCCAACAGAGCTGTTGGAGCTCCTCCTCCGCCCCGTCGAGGTGGGGCGTAAACGTCCCGCGCGGGATCGGGCGGAGCCGCTCGATCCGATCGGCGATCTTATTCGGGTTCGTGACGACAATCTCATACGCCTTCTCCTTCCCGAGATAGGCGAATTCCTCGAGCATCTCGTCCGTGGTACGGAAGTAGAGCGGCGGCTGGTTCGCCGCGTCTTGATAATCCTGACCCGTCTGTAAAATCTCGCGGAAGATCGCGTCCTCCTTTCGCATAAAGTGAACGTCACAGGTCGCGACGACGGGGATACCGAGCTTATCGCCGAGCTCGACGATCCGACGGTTATAGCCTTGGAGCTCGAGCTCCGACTTCGCCGTCCCGTTCCTTAGCATAAAGGCGTTGTTCCCGATCGGCTGGATCTCGAGATAGTCGTAAAAACGCGCGATCTCCTCGATCTTTTCCTGCGGCTTACCCTCGACGATTGCGCGAAAAAGCTCGCCCGCCTCACAGGCGCTCCCGAGGATCAGTCCTTCCCGATAGTTTTTAAGCTCGGACATCGGGATACGCGGCTTTTTATAGTAATAATCGAGGTTAGACATACCGATCAGACGATAGAGATTTTTTAGCCCCGTATGGTTCTTCACGAGGATGATCTGATGATAACTTTTCATCTTACGGACGTCGCGGCTCCCCGCCGCGAGGTTAAGGTCGCCGAATTTCTCGACCTTACGCCCCTTACGACATTCGCCGACGAGCGCGGTAAAGATCCCCGCGAGCATTTTTGCGTCGTCGATCGCGCGGTGGTGGTTAAACTCGCCGAGCTTAAAATGCTCCGCCATCGCGTCGAGCGTATAGCTCTTTTTATTCGGGAGGAGCGCGCGACAAAGCGCGAGGGTATCGACGCTGTCCGCCCTCAGCGGGAGCTGTCGCCGCGTACACCCCGCCCTTAAAAACGACATATCAAAGGGCGCGTTATGGGCGACGAGCGGCGCGGAGCCGCAAAAATCGAGGAACCGCCTAAGCGCCTCCTCCTCGAGCGGCGCGTCGGCGACCATTTCGTCGTCGATCCCCGTTAGGCTCGTGATCTTTTCGGGGATCGGCTTCTCGGGATTGACAAAGCTTTGAAACTCCCCGACGACCTCGAGGTTTTTGAGCTTAACCGCGCCGATCTCGGTGATCCTCTCCTCCGACGCACTGAGGCCCGTCGTCTCGAGGTCAAAGACGACGATCTCGTCGCCGAGCGAGCGGGAGGTACAACCCTCGATGAGCGAGCTCTCGTCATTGACGAAGTACGCCTCCATACCGTAAATGACCTTAAATTTCGTCTCGGGGTCGTTCTTAACGATCTTATCCCATGTGTTCATCATTTCGGGGTACGCCTGTACGTTCCCGTGGTCGGTGATCGCGACGGCGGGGTGACCCCATTTATACGCTTGGTTGATTAGGTCGGCGGGCGGCGTGATCGCGTCCATATCCGACATATTCGTATGCATATGGAGCTCGACGCGCTTGACCTCGGCGGTGTCCGCCTTGGCGATCGTTTTAACGACCATGATCGAGCGCGGCTCAAAGAGCATCGCCTTCTCAAAATTATCGTACTTTACGTTCCCGTTCGCGAGGATCGTTACGCCTTTTTTAAGGAAGGCGTAGCCCTTCGCCCGATCCGTGCGGGTAAAAATTTTAAAGGGGACCGACGATGTCCGATCCGTCACACTCAGCATAATAATGGTAAATTGACCGTCCTTGACGGTCCGCTCGCTCCGATCGAATATCTCGCCCCAGACGGTGACGTTCTCGCGATCGGCGACGATCGTCATCATCGCGTCGGGCGGGTCGTTGATCGCCTTCCCGATATATAGCTCCGCCTCGTCGCGAAAGCGCTCAAAGCTAAACATCA
Organism: Roseburia sp.; assembly: GCA_023666265.1. GTDB lineage: Bacteria > Bacillota > Clostridia > Oscillospirales > Ruminococcaceae > Ruminiclostridium_E. The sequence goes on along the minus strand of JAMPCH010000028.1, from coordinate 30,698 downwards.
GCTTCATCGTCTCGGGCGGGTCGTGGATCACGGGGTCGCGCGAATAGGTCTTTTTCGCGGGGCGATCCTGTGGCTCAAAGGCGTTACGCGCCCGCTCGTTTTGGGAAGGCGCGGGAGCGGGCGGGGGAACGGGTAGCGCCGCCAGCTCCTCCCGCCGCTTCTCCTCATAGCGCTCGGCGTCAAACTCGGTTCGCCCCGTCAGCTCAAAGGAGACCGTAACGCCGAAAAAGCCCTTCGCGTATTTTTTGAGCTTCCCGACGATGTCCGCCTCGCGAAGGAGCTTCCCGCCCCCGTATTTCAGCTCGATCTCGACGGTCTCGCCGCCGACTCTCACCTCCGCCTCGTCAAAGTAGCCGTTCACCGGCTCGCCCGAGCGCCGAAGGAACTCGATCAGATCCCATACGCCCGCGTCGCCGAAGAGCGAGGGGTCGTATTTCGGATAGATCTCGACGCGTCTTGCGCCGAGCGCGTGGCGAACCGCCTCCGCCGCCTCGGCGATCGCCGTATAGGGGATACGCCGCTCCAGCCCGAGCTGGAGGATCAGCGCCCCCTCCTCTTTTTTATGTATGATCGAGAGAAGCTCGCCTTCGCCGATCTCCTCCGCGAGCGATACCTCCGCCAGTAATTGTTTAAACTTCGGCACTTTCTTCCTCCAACTCTAACGCTTCGATTTCCTTTAACAGCTCCTCGACGATCCGCTCCTCGGGGACTTTCCTTAAAATTTCGCCTTTTTTAAAGATCAGCCCCTCGCCGTCGCCGCCCGCGACGCCGAGATCGGCTTCCTTCGCCTCGCCCGGTCCGTTGACGGCGCAGCCCATGACCGCGATCTTGAGCGGCTTTTTGATCCCACGCGTCGCCGCCTCGACCTTCCCCGCGAGCGCGATGAGGTCGATCCTTGTTCGCCCACAGGTCGGACAAGAGACGATGTCGACCCCCTCGCCGAGCCCGATCGCCTTTAAAAGATCCCGCGCCGCGTAAATTTCGCGGATCGGGTCGGCGGTCAGCGAGACGCGGATCGTATCGCCGATCCCGTCGCAAAGAAGCGAGCCGATCCCGACCGAGGACTTGATCAGCCCCATTCGCTCCGTCCCCGACTCGGTCACCCCGACATGGAGCGGATAGCGACATTCCTCCGCGAGGAGGCGATAAGCCGCGATCGTCGTCTTAACGTCCGAGGACTTGATCGAGATCACGATGTCGTCAAAGTCAAATTTCTCGAGGAGGCGGACGTGATACATCGCGCTCTCGACAAAGGCGGCGGGGACGGGCACGCCGTATTTCGCGAGCGCGCTTTTCTCGAGCGAGCCGGAGTTTACCCCGATCCTGATCGGGATCTTACGGCGGCGACATTCGTCCGCGACCGCCTTGACGCGGTCGTCGCCGCCGATATTCCCGGGGTTGATCCTGATCTTATCGACCCCCCCCGCCGCCGCCTCGAGCGCGAGCTTATAGTCGAAGTGGATGTCCGCGACGAGCGGGATCGATATTTTCTCCTTCAGCGCGGGGATCAGCCGAACGTCCTCGCGCCGAGGGATCGCCGCTCGGACGATCTCACAGCCCGCTTTTTCGAGCGCTATCGCCTGTTCGATATTCCCCGCGACGTCCTCCGCCCGCCGATTTAACATAGACTGGATATAAATATGCCCGTCGCCGAAGGTAAGCCCGCCGAGACGAACCTGTTTTCGCTTTTCCAAAACCGTAACCCTCCCCGTTTTACCGCGCTATCCGCCCCGGACAAGACCCGCCCGGCGCGGAAAGCAAACTTCCCAAAATAAAAAAGAAAAATTGTAACCTTTTGATAAGCCTCAAGAGAACGAACGTTCATTTTGTCATCACCCACGACCTGACAGCCGCAAGGTTGAAATTAGTAAGGCTTACAATGGGTTAAAAGGATTCCAAAGGGAATTATTCCCTTTGGTGGGGGGATAAGGGGGCAAAGCCCCCTCTCCGTTCATTCTTTTCTTCTCTCTTTGCGTCTTACGTCCCGCCCGTAAAGAGCCGGGCGAGATCCTGAAACGTCACGATCAGCATCAAGAGCATCAACGCCGCGAAGCCGATAAAATGCACCATTCCCTCCTTCTCGGCGGGGAGCGGCTTTCGCCGGATCGCCTCAATTAGGAGGAAGAGGAACCGCGCCCCGTCGAGCGCCGGGATCGGGAGGAGGTTAAAGATTCCGATATTGATCGAGATAAAGGCGACGAGCGTCAAAAACGCGTTGAGACTCATCACGCGGTATGCCGTACTCATCGTCGTCACCACCCCGATCGGACCGGAGAGGTCGTTGATCCCGTATGTCCCCGTGACGAGGTCGAGGAGCGTGATCCAGATCAGCCGCCCCTCGGTCAGCGCCGTCCGAAACCCCGCCGACAGCACCGTCGCGGCGTTTTTTTCCTCGGGGAGTACCATAAAGTCGATCACGATCCCCGCCGAGCGCTCCTCGCTCGCCCGCGCGTAGACGAAGGGAACGTCATAGAGCGCGACCCGCGCCCCGTCCCGCTCGACGACCATGTCGAAATAGAGAAACGCGTCGCCCTCGTCCGCCCGATCGAGAAGCTCGTCGCCCTCGTCCGCCTTTGCGGCGGAATTTTGGAGACAATACGAAATATCCATCGTCGTCCAGATACTCATACCGTTCATCTCGACGATCCGATCCCCGAGCTGTAATTTCTCGGACGAGACCGCGTCCGCCGTAAAGGCGCTCACCCGCGTGGTGGCGATATTCTCCGCGAGCGATACGCTCACGATACAGACGATCAGCCCGAGGATCAGGTTCATGATCGCCCCCGCGACGATGACGATCATACGCTGCCATACCGGCTTGTTGCGGAAGGCGTTCGGGTCGTCGGTCTCGAGGTCCTCGCCGAGCGAGACCGCCCCCCCGATCGGGAGGAGACGAAAGGAATAAAGCGTCTTCTTCCCCCGCTTGGCGAAAAGCCGGGGACCCATCCCGATCGTGAATTCGTCCACCGTCATACCGAAGATCCGCGCTGCGGTAAAATGCCCCAGCTCGTGGATAATGATGATGGCGAAAAAAACGAGTATCGTAATGACAATATCCATAAAAAACCTTTCTGCTTTTATTTTGGGAAGGTGTACACAGCGACACGCTCGGTGATGGTTCGACCGTTCGCATTTCAATGCCCCGCTAAATCTTCTTCCGTCTTTCTTTCTCTATAAAATCTTCGTTATCTCGTTATCATTCGACGATAATCTTCGCAAAACTCGCGGCTTTACAACCGAAAGTCGGTGTTCTGTCTCGTTTACGTATCGATCCCGAAAATTCGGAGTTATGCTGTCTATCCGTCGATTGTTTTTATTCAACACAAAACTCACGACCTGACAGCCGCAGACCCGAAACTTGTACAAATCCTCAATGGGTATAAAGGATTCCAAAGGGAATTATTCCCTTTGGTGGGGGTGCGGGGGTGAAACCCCTGCCTCCGTTATTCTCAAATTCTGTAAGTTTTGTCCTGTTTAAATCTTTTTCAATCTCATTTATTCTCATTCACTCTCATTCATTCTCTTTTCAATCTCTCAAAAAATCTCTTTCCGTATCTCCCTCTCCGCCGCTTCGCGGGCAGCGCGGTCGGTCTCGGCGATCACAGGAAGGGTGAGTGTTTCCGTGCGCGGGACGCGGTCGAGGGCGGCGGCGACGACCTCGGCAATCCGATAAAAGGGAAGCTCGCCGCGCAGGAACGCGGCGACCGCCACCTCGTTCGCGCTGTTGAGGATACAGGGGGCGTTCCCGCCCTCGGCGATCGCCTTTTTGGCGAGCGCGAGACAGGGGAAGGTCTCCTCGTCCGCTTCCTCAAACGTGAGCGAGCCGATCTCGGTCAGCGAGAGACGCTTTGACGCGCTTTTCAAGCGCTTCGGATAGGTGAGGGCGAATTGGATCGGGATCTTCATATCGGGGACGCCGAGCTGACCGATGACCGCGCCGTCCTCAAACTCGACCGCCGAATGAAGGATACTCTGGCGGTGAACGATCACCTCGACCCGCTCGGGAGGAACGCCGAAAAACCAAACCGCCTCGATCAACTCTAAGCCCTTATTCATGAGCGTGGCGCTGTCGGTCGTGATCTTTTGTCCCATGCTCCAGTTCGGGTGGGTGAGCGCCTGTTCGCGGGTGACGCTCCTTAACCGCTCCTTGGTATAGCCGAAAAAAGGTCCGCCCGAGGCGGTCAAGAGGATCTTTTCGACCCTGTTTCCCGCGCTCCCGAGGAGGGACTGAAAGATCGCGGAATGTTCGCTGTCGATCGGGAGGATCGGGACGTTCCTCTCCCGCGCCGCCCTTGTGACGAGCTCGCCCCCGACGACCATCGTTTCCTTATTCGCCAGCCCTACCGCGTTCCCCGCCTCGATCGCCGCGAGCGTCGGGCGAAGCCCGACCATTCCGACGACGGCGTTGACCACCATATCGACGGGGAGCGCGGCGATCTCGCGTAAGCCCTCTTCGCCGAGGGATACCTTGATCCCCGTATCCGCGAGCCGAAGCTTTAGCTCGCGATAGCCCTCCTCGGTCGCGATCGCGACCGAGGAGGGGCGAAACTCCCGCGCCTGTCTTTCGAGAAGGGCGGCGTTTGACCGCGCGGAGAGCGCCCGAACGCCGTAGCCGTGAAGGCGGCAGACGTCGAGCGTCTGAGTACCGATCGAGCCGGTAGAGCCTAAAATTGTGATCTCTTTTGTCATAGTATAAAACCAAGAACGTCGGGAAAGCTCGACGGCCAGCCCGACGTTCAGCCCTTTTTATGAAATACCGCGCCGCGCGGGCGGAAACGCACGCCTTCCCAAAAAATCAAAGCATCAAGATCGTTTAGATCGGCTTGATCGGGAAGAAGATCTGAAAGACGAGATAGACAAAGGGCGCGGTAAAGACCACGCTGTCAAAGCGATCCATGATCCCGCCGTGACCGGGGAGGAGATTCCCGAAATCCTTGATCCCGCTCTGGCGCTTTAAGAGCGACATCGAGAGGTCGCCGAGAAGCCCGACCCAAGCGACGAAAAAGCCCGTCGCCGCGAGGATCGGGGTATTCGTCTGAAAGGTCAAGCCGTCCTTCCCGAACCACGCCGTCAAAAACTCATAGCCCCAGCCACAAAGCGCGCCCGAGAGCGCGGAGCAAAATAAGCCGCCGATAAAGCCCTCCCACGTCTTTTTGGGGCTGATTTCGGGGGCGAGCTTGTGCTTCCCGAAAAAAGTCCCCGCGAAATACGCGCCGCCGTCCGCCATCCACGTCGTCACGAGCGTATAGACGATGAAAAAAACGCCGTATTTCTCATAGCGAAACATAAAAAACGCGAGCGTCGAGATCGAGAGGGGGATACAGATCGCGGCGAGCGCGACCAGCCCGACCTCCTCAAAGGATACGTTTTTGTGATTCACGAGCATCGCGCAAAACATCAGCATCAAAAAGAGGAACGCGATCACCACGACCCCGCCTCGGATCTTATCGTAACAAAACGCGAGCGGGAGAATGAACGAAAAGACCATCGCCGTGAGCGCGACCGCCTTATGCGCGATATATTTCCGCGCCGAGAGGATCTCATAGACCGCGACGACCGAGAGGATCGCCGTTACCCCCGCCATAAGGTCCTTATTATTGAGATATAAGACAAAGATCCCGATCGGGATCCCGATCGCCGCGGTGATGAGCCGTTTTACCATAAATATGTTCCCTTTCCAAAGGTGTGACCTTCATCGGGTATTTTTGGCGAAAAAGAAAGAGCTTATACGCCCCCGAACCGCCGATCCCGGCGCGAAAATTCGTCGAGCGCCGCCTTTAGCTCCGCTTCGCCGAAATCCGGCCATAACACGTCCATAAAGACATACTCGGCGTAAGCCGCCTGCCAAATGAGGAAGTTCGAAAGCCGCCGCTCGCCGCTCGGGCGGATAATAAGGTCGACCTCGGGAAGTCCGCGCGTATCGAGCCGCGCGGAGAGCGCCGCCTCGTCGATCTCCTCGGGCGTTAGCCCCTCGCCGACGGTCGCCCTTACGGCGCGGACGATCTCGTCCCGCCCGCCGTAGTTGACCGCGATACAACAGGTGATCCCCGTATGGTCGGCGGACGCGTCGGTCACGGTCTCGATCTTTTTTTGAAGCCCCTCGGGTAGAGCCGACGGGTCGCCGAGGAATAAAAAGCGCGCGTCCTCGTCGGTCATCGTCATCGCCTCGTCGAGATACTGACCGAATAGGCGCATGATCGCGTCGACCTCCGCCTTCGGGCGCTTCCAGTTCTCGGTCGAGAAGGCGTAAAAAGTCACGACCTCGATCCCCGCCCGACGACAGTTCTCCACACATTCGCGAAAAGCCTTCGCCCCTTGGACATGCCCCGCCGTGCGCGGGAGACCCCGCTTTTTCGCCCAGCGACCGTTCCCGTCCATGATGATCCCGACGTGTCGGGGAAGCTTCGGTTTTTCCGCCATATCTGCCTCCGTTTTTTTTGAGAATGAGATGAGAATAAAAGAGAGAACGAAAGAGATGAAAAAGAATAATATATTTGCCGGGGACGCTGTCCCCGGACCCCTGCCAAAGGAAATAATTTCCTTTGGAATCCTTTATACCCATTGCTACTTTTCCGCTAATTTCAACTCTGCGGCTGTCAGGTCGTGAGATTGTTAAGATCGGGTGCGCTAAGCCACAAGATTGTTGAACACGGGTACGACTGTCATAATTCCTGCTTAAATCCGAAAGTTTAGGGTCGATAGTGCGGTTTCGCTCAAACCTTCATGATCTCCTTCTCCTTCTCGGCGCAGACCGCGTCGATCTTATCGCAGTACTTATCCGTGAGGGTCTGGATCTTTTTTTCACAGTCCTTTACGTCGTCCTCGGTGATCTCGCTGTTCTTTTTCATCGCCTTAAACTTATCCATCGCGTCGCGGCGACAGTTCCTTACCGTGACCTTCGCCTCTTCGCCGTACTTTTTGACCTGCTTCGACAGCTCCTTCCTCCGCTCCTCGGTGAGCTGGGGAAAGACAAGGCGAAGCGCCTTCCCGTCGTTGGTCGGGGTGATCCCGACGTCGCTCGCGATGATCGCTTTTTCGATCGCTTTGAGCGAGCTCGCGTCCCAAGGCTGGATCAAGAGGATACGCGCCTCAGAGACCGAGACCGCCGCCATGGCGTTAATCGCGGTCGGTACGCCGTAATAGTCGACTTGGATCTTATCGAGGATCGCGGGGTTCGCCCGCCCCGCGCGGATCGTCGAAAATTCGTTCTCGAGCGACTTGATACATTTTTCCATTTTCTGCTCGGTCTGGTTAAATACTTCCTTCATATCGTTTTCCTTTCTGCGCCGACAATTCTTTTGCGGCGTTTTTCCGATCCGTTTAGCCCTGTGTCGTGACGAGCGTCCCGATCTTCTCGCCCATGACCGCGTCATAGATATTATCCGGGCGGCTCAGGTCAAAGACGATGATCGGGATATTATTCTCGGTACAAAGCGCCGCCGCCGTCCCGTCGAGGACGCGTAAGCCGTTCACGAGGATGTCCTTATGGCGGAGGGTCTCGTACTTCACCGCGTCGTCAAATTTTAAGGGGTCTTTATCATAAACGCCGTCGACCATCGTCGCCTTTAAGACGATCTCGGCGCCGATCTCGACCGCGCGGAGCGCCGCCGCCGAATCGGTCGAGAAGAAGGGACTCCCCGTCCCGCAGCCAAAGACCATGATCCGACCCTTTTCAAGGTTCCTGACCGCCTTTTCGCGGATATACGGCTCACAGATCGCGTTCATCGCGATCGCCGCCTGTACCCTTACGGCGCAGCCGAGACCCTTCAGCGTATCGCCGACCGCGAGGGCGTTCATCGTCGTCGCGAGCATCCCGATATGATCCGCCGTGACGCGATCCATATGCTCGCTCGTCCGCCCGCGCCAAAAATTCCCGCCGCCGACGACGATCCCGATCTGTACCCCCGCGTCCGCGCATTTTTTAACGCTCGCGCAAATGCGCTCGACGGTCGGGATGTCGATCCCCGTCTGTTTTTCCCCGGCGAGCGCTTCGCCGCTCAATTTTAAAAGAACGCGCTTATACTTTGTCCCCATATCCGTTTCCTTTCCTTTTTTGAGAAGGTCCGCGCCTCGGCGAAAACCCGCTCGCCCTTATTTCGCCTAATCGTTTAAAACGCGGATCGCGCTTAATACCTTGATCTTCTCCGCCTTCCGCGCGAAGTCCTCCTCGCCCAGTTCGCCGGTCAGGAAGGCGATCTCGCCCTCGGGCGCGCCTTCGCGCGTTAAAAAGCGAACCTCGCCAAAGAGCGCCTTCGCCGCCGCCGGATCGGCTTCGGCGCGGACATAGCGGCGCATCACGATCTCGCGCTCGGGGAGGAGGATGTCGCGCCCCGCGTCCTCCCAATACATCGAGGTCGACGCGCCCCGCGCCTTGATCGCCGCGACGACGTCCGAGACGACCGCGCTCGCGGTCGGGAGCTTCCCCGCTCCCTTCCCATAAAATACGACGTCGCCGGTCGCGTCGCCCTTCACGAGGACGGCGTTGAATACGTCGTTGACCCCCGCGAGCTGGCTCTCGCCGCGAATGACGGCGGGACAGGTCATGACCGCGACGCGCCCGTCCTTCTCATAAGTAAAGCCGATGAGCTTGATGACCGCGTTCGCGCTCTCACAATAGCGAACGTCGGCGAGGGTGATCGCCGTGATCCCCTCGGTATGGACGCCCTCGGGATAAACGTGACGCCCAAAGGCGAGCGACGCTAAGATACAGATCTTACGACAGGTATCGTGACCCTCGACGTCCGCCGAGGGGTCGCGTTCGGCGTAGCCGAGCTCTTGGGCGAGCTTTAACGCCTCATTAAAGCCCATTCCCTCGCGGATCATCTTTGTGAGGATAAAATTCGTCGTCCCGTTTAAGATCCCCGCGATCCCGTCGATCCGATTCGCCGAGAGGCATTGATTAAGCGAGCGGATGATCGGGATACCGCCGCCGACGCTCGCCTCAAAAAAGAAGCTCACGTCTTTTTCCCGCGCGATCCTTAAAAGCTCCGCGCCCTTCTCGGCGACGAGCTCTTTATTCGAGGTGACGACGCTTTTCCCCGCCTCGAGGAGCGCCTTAACATAGGGGTAAGAGAATTTGAGTCCCCCGATCACCTCGGCACAGACCGCGACCTCGGGGTCGCCGACGATCTCGTCAAAGCTCTTGGTGAATTTATCGGCGTAGGGGCTGTCGGGGAAGTCGCGGACGTCGAGGATATACTTGATGTCCATCTCCTCGCCCGCTTTTTCCTCGAGCGCCTTTTTGTTTTTATAAAATACCTCGACCGTTCCCGAGCCGACCGTCCCATAGCCCAAAACCGCTATTTTTTTCATTGCTTCGCCGCGTCCTTTCCTTTTCCTTCCTTCTATTATAGCATAAAATTGCCCGCGATACAAGTGTTTTTTAAATTTTTACCAAAAAGCCGTGTTGTGCTACAATAGATATTGGACAGTCGCGAAAAAATAGTTGAGAGATAGGCGGAGATCTGATACAATAAAGTTGACACACTCATTCACAGAAAGGAGCCTATCCCTCATGAACAGTATAACACAAAATATGAAGTTTCGTCAATCCCTCATGAAATACGCCGAGAAATACGGCGTAAGCCGCGCGAGCCGAAAGTACAACAAGAGCCGCTCGTACATATATTTTTGGAAAAGCCGGTGGGACGGGAGCATGGAATCTCTCGCCGAAAAGTCAAAGCGCCCTCATCATCACCCGAACGAGCACGCCGAGGAAGAGATCGCCATGATCCGAAGGTATCGAAAACGAAACCCGGATCTCGAATTGCCCGAGCTATGGCACAGAATGAAGAAAAAAGGCTACTCCCGCTGTCTCGAAAGCCTGTACAGAGTGATGAAAAGGCTCGGCTTACTTCCCGAAAAGCCGAAAAAGCCCAAGCAAAAGCCGAAACCGTATGAGCAGATGACCTATCCGGGAGAACGGATTCAGGTCGATGTGAAGGTCGTTCCTAGATCGTGCATTGCCGACCCCGAGCTGAAGCTGTTTCAGTATACGGCGATCGACGAGTTTTCGCGGTTGCGGTTTCTGTACGGTTATGAGGAGCAAAGCACCTATTCCTCGGCGGACTTCGCGCGGCGGCTTGTGGCTTGGTATAAACGGAGGGGGATCACCGTGAAGTGTATTCAGACCGACAACGGCTTTGAGTTTACCAACCGATTTTCTCCGAGTAAAAAAGGAAAGAAAACGCTGTTTGAAAACACGTTGGAGCGGCTCGGGATCCAGCACAAGCTGATCCGACCGTATACGCCGCGGCATAACGGGAAGGTCGAGCGAAGTCACCGTGAGGATCAGCAGAAATTCTACTCCTGTCACCGCTTTTATTCTCGCGACGACTTAAACGCTCAGCTAGCTGAGCGTTTAAGTCGAACAAACAACCGACCTATGCGTCCTCTTCGCTGGCTTTCGCCTATCGAGTTTTTGAAGTATGCTGTCCAAGATCATTGACAAACTTACATTTTTCTTATAATTTACCCCATTTGTCTCATAAAATTCGCGAAATTCGCATAAAATTCTCCTAAAAGTCGTCTAATTTACAAAAAATTCTTCTAAAATTCGGCGAAAAAAGATCCCGTAAACGCTAGGTTTACGGGATCGCTTTTGGTTGCGGAGGCAAGACTCGAACTTACGACCTTCGGGTTATGAGCCCGACGAGCTACCACCTGCTCCACTCCGCGAGATCTTTATTTATCAAAGCACTTGATTATTATAGCATAATTCCCGCGCTTTGTCAACCCTTTTTCCCGAAAAATTTTTGTTACCAAAAGTTCCCATACTCTTATTCACAAAAAAGCGCGAAAAATCATAGGATAGAGCAGGATACCGAGTTTTACCGAAAGGCGCGGCGAAACCCGGTATACGCGTCGGGACGGGGGAACGAAGCCTTTTCGCGCCCCATTCCGACAAGAAATCGAACCAAAGCTCGAAAGGAGAAAAATTTATGGCGACTTTTTATAATAAGGCGACGCTGACCTATAATAACGGGACGGCGGACTCGAATATCGTGACCGGGGAGCTCGCGGAGGTCTTGACCGCGCGAAAGACCGCCCTCGAGTCGGATTATTCGACCGACTGTCCTCTGACCTATGTGGTGAGCCTCGTCAACTCCGGCGCGAACCCCTTTACGGGGCTGACCGTGACGGACGACCTCGGCGCTTACGCTTTCGGCGACGATACGCTGACCCCGCTTACCTACGACGCCGATTCCGTGAAGTACTACGTAAACGGGGCGCTCGCGACCGCGCCGACCGTGACCTCGACCTCGCCGCTGACCTTTAGCGGTCTCAGCGTCCCCGCGAACGGGAACGCCCTCCTCATCTATAAGGCGCGCGCGAACGAATACGCGCCGCTCGGCGCGACCGCGTCGATCACAAATACCGCGACGGTGAGCGGACCGACCCTACCGACCGACATCGCGGTCTCGGAGACGATCGCGCGGGCGAACGAGCCGGATCTCTCGATCGGTAAGACCCTCTCGCCCGACACCGTCACGGAAAATTCCGAGGTGACCTATACCTTTATCCTCCAAAATCGGGGGAGCGCGGCGGCGGACGTGGACGCGAACGTCGCCGTGACCGATACGTTTGACCCCGTTCTCTCGAGCCTCACCGCGACGCTCGACTCGACGGCGCTCACCGAGGGAACGGACTATACCTACGATACGGGGACGGGCGTTTTCCGTACCGTTCCCGGGCGGATCACGATACCCGCCGCGACCTACGCCGTCGACCCGACGACCGGCGCTTACAGCGTAACGCCCGGCGTGGCTGTTTTAAGGGTGACGGGGATCATCTGACCCTTTTTTGGGGAAGGTGTTCGCCCTCGGGTCTGTCGCAAAACCCCGCGTTTTTTCGTGAACGCGGGGTTTTGTTATTTTTATTTTTGGGAAGGTGTTCGACCCCTCGGGGTCGGCGGTGAGCCGCAATTGAGCGTATGCCGCCCCAATCGACCCGCACGGCACGGATGCCGAAGCGGGTCGCCCAAAGTGCGCCGCAAGGAAGCGGCGGTTGTACGCCCAAAGCTTCGGCACGGACGCAACCGCCCCAATCGACCCGCAACGCAGTCCTTCCCCAAAAAATAAAAGAAAAAACGATTGACAAGCCCCCGCGAATGTGATATAGTGAAAAACGGCGAAAGCCGAAAGACGAAAAGGAAAGGAATGGTCATAAAAATGGGAAACACACCGCTGGCGAAAACGCCGCCGATGGGCTGGAACAGCTGGAACACCTTCGGCTGGAATATCAACGAGGAGCTGATCAAGGGGATCGCCGATCAATTTATCGAGCGCGGCTTAAAGGACGCGGGCTATGAGTATATCGTGATCGACGACTGTTGGAGCGAAAAGGAGCGCGACCGCGACGGGCGGCTCGTCCCCGACCGCGCGAAATTCCCGAACGGGATCAAGCCCGTCGCCGACTACGTTCACGCGAAGGGGCTTAAATTCGGGATCTATTCCTGCGACGGGACACATACCTGCGCGGGCTATCCGGGGAGCTTTGAGCATGAATTCGTCGACGCCGCGACCTTCGCCGAATGGGGGGTCGATTATCTCAAGTACGATAACTGTTATCGCCCGATCCACGCCCCCGGCGAAAATCTCTATAAGCGTATGGCGATGGCGCTCAGAAACTGTGGGCGGGACATCGTTTTCTCCGCCTGTAACTGGGGGAACGACGAGGTATGGCGCTGGATCCGCGAGAGCGGCGCTCAGCTTTATCGCTCGACGGGGGATATCCAGGATAATTGGGCGTCGATCAAAAATATCGCCGAGAGCCAGCTCGGGAACGCCCGCTCCGGCGGTACATACTGTTGGAACGATATGGATATGCTCGTCGTCGGGATGCACGGGAAGGGCGATAACGCCGAGGTCCTCGGCGGCGAGGGGAAGCTCGCGGGCTGTACCGATATCCAGTATAAGACCCACTTCGCGCTCTGGGCGATGATGAATAGCCCCCTTATGATCGGCTGTGATATTCGGAAGGCGGACGAAGCGGCAATGAAAATTCTCAAAAATAAGGAGATCATCGCGATCAATCAGGACGAGGAGGGACGCGGACCGTATTGTATCCGTCAATGGAATAACCCCGAACACGTCTTTTCGCTGATCCGACCGCTCAGCGGCGGCGATTACGCGATCGGTATGTTTAATCTGAGCGAGACGGCGTCCGAGATGTCGCTCCAGTTCTACGACATCGGGTTGCCCGCCGCGAGCGGCTACGGGCTGGCGTTTCACGATTGTCATAGCGGCGAGGACGAGGGCGTGTTCACCGAGCGCCGCGCGATCCGCCTCGAACCGAGCGATTGCCGCGTCTATCGCTGTACGCTCGTGAAAAGGTGAGCACTCGTGAACTGTAAAGCCTGTGGGAAGGAAAACCTCACCGGCGACGAGCTCGCGATCTATCGGAAGCTCGTCTGTCGCGGCGCGACCGAGTTCCTCTGTATGGATTGCCTCGCCGGATTTTTTAACTGCGACCGCCGCGAGATCGAGGAGCGTATCCGCTATTACCGCGAAAGCGGTACTTGTACCTTGTTTGTGTGAGGATACGTAAGAGAGAATTTAAAGAGAATTTAAAGAGAAAGAAAATGTTTAGCGGGGGACGCTGTCCCCCGAACCCCCTGCCAAAGGGAATAATTCCCTTTGGAATCCTTTTAACCCATTACAAGTTTTTACAGATCTCTACCTTGCGGCTGTCAGGTCGTAAGTTATGTAAAATCGAAAAAGCATTAAAGCCGTCCTTTTTATAAAACTTGTTGAAAATTTATAAAAGTTTCGTGCATTATCAAAATTCTTCTGTTCCGAAATCTTTTGTTAAAGCCGATTGTAGGAACTCACGACCTGACAGCCGCGAGGTCGAACGGTCGTAAGACTTGTAATGGGAACAGAGGGTTCCAAGGGAAATCATTTCCCTTGGCAAGGGTTCGGGGACAGAGTTCCCGGCTTCTTTTCTCTCTATTTCTCGCATACATCTTTACGTAAAAAAATCTCTTTCTCAAGGTTAAACCTTGAGAAAGAGATTTTTTTACGCGATCGTTGTTCCCTGATAATAATAGGTCAAGATCTGATCGTATGTATAACCGTACTCGGTGGCGAGGATATTCGCGCCGTGTTGGCTCAGACCGACGCCGTGACCGTAGCCGTAGGTCGTAAAGGTAAAGGTCGCGGTCGCGGGGTCATACTCGATATCAAAGCTCGACGAACGCAGGTTAAACTCCATGACCGTCTCGCGGAAGGCGCGCCCGGTGATCTTGGTGGTGACGCCGTTTCGGGTGAAGGACGACAAGCCGCCGATCGTCATCGTTCCGACGTAAGCGCCGTCGACATAAGAGGTGATCTCAAACCAGCTCGCGGGGTCGTCGTTCAGCTCGATCCCGGTATTGTTTCGGACGAAGGCGCGAACCTCGTCGGCGGTATAATTGACCTTACGTCCATAGTTGATGTCATAGAGGACGTCAAACTCGTTTCGGCGGCTCCTTAAATAGGGATAATCGATCCCCCAAACGTTCTCCGCCGAGGCGGTATAACCCGCCGACGAGGCGCAATAGACCGCTTGGACGACCGCGCCGTCGTAATAGATCGCTTGACCGATCACTTCGTTTACACAGCGTGTAACGTTATCGCTCGGGGTCTTTAAGACGGCGTAGGCGTTCTGACGGTTCATATTATAATATTTAAAATACGTATAGGTCGCGACCGCCTGAGCCTTGATCGCCTCGTCGTGAAAGCTGTCGCCGATCTCCGCCATGACCGCTTGGGCGACGATCGTCGCCGCGTCGCCCGTGACGAGCGTCCCGCCCGCGTTCACGGTGAGGGTCTCGTCCGAGGCGGAGGAGGAGGGGAGCGTCACCGTACTCGGCGTCAGCTCCTCGTCGTCGCTCTCGTCCGGGTCGTCGTATTCCGGCTCGCTCGTCTCGTCGGGGTCGTCATATTCGGGTTCGACCGTCTCGTCGGGGTCGTCCTCGAGCGCGTCGGTCTCGACCGTCTCGTCCGTATCGTCCTCGAGGTCGGTGATCTCGTCTTCGGTCGGGGGCGGGGTCGTCGTCGTCGTCTCGGACGGGGCGGTCGTGGTCGTCGTCGCCTCGGTCGTGACGCTCGAGGTCGCCGCCGCCGTCCTGAGGGCGGTCGTCGTCGGGGGCGTTGTTGTCGTCGTCGCGCGGGTCGTTGTCGTCGCCTCGGTCACGAAGCTCGACGCGTCGAGGACGACGTCGGCGGTCTCGGAGGCGGCGGGCGCAGCGGAGAGCGACTCGGGGACGATCAAGAGCGCCTCGGTCGCGGTATAGTCCGCGAGAGACGGCTTCTTCCCGTTTTTAACGTTAATGGTCGTCGCGTAGGTATAGACGGTCCTTTCCTCGGCGGGGGCGGTCGTCGTCGCGATCGGCTGATCGTCGGGCGGGGCGGTGAGCTCCGCCGCTTGGATCGGCTCGGTCGCCGACGAGCGGCGCTCCTCGGGGATACTCTCCGCGAGGCTGTCGATCCGCCCCGTGATCCCGAAAAGGAAGAGATATATACTGATGATCGCGAGCGCCGCCGCGACCCGAGCGAGCGAGCCTTTACCCATAATGCCGTCCTTTCGCCTGTCCTATCGTCTTTTACTTGTCTTATTATTTTATGGAAGGGTTCTCCCCGGATATGCCCGTTGTTGACGAATTTTTGATCCGTCCCCCGGGAGAACCCTTCACAAAAAGATCAACGAAAAAGGCTTTTTAATATCCCTCAAAATCCTTGATATAGGCGGGGTCCCACTTCCGCCCGCCCCATTCACAGCGATAGGTCGAATAAAACGCGTCAAACATCTTCCGCTTGACGTTCCCGTCCTCGTCATAGCCCGAATTATCGATAAACGTCTCGGGGTCGAGCGTCGGACTCTCGTTTGGGCGGAGCTTACGCGCCATCACGACGAGCCGCATATTCGCGAACATCGAGAAGTCACAGGTCGAGAGCGTAATGATCTCGTCGCCGTACTCGAGGTCGACCCCCGTATAATAATAGCTTCGGTCGAGACATTCCGCGATATAGCTGTCAAAATCCGACTTTGAGGTGAAGTAGACCTTCTGCCAGTATTCAAACACTTCGCCGTGCTGAGAATCGGTATTCGTTAAAAAGATCGAGAAAATTTTATACTGATTGCGCTTATAGAGGGTATCGAACTCGATCAGATAGTTATTCTTTAAAAATTCGATTCCCTGCTTCCTAAAGTTGGAGAGCGGCTGAAAGAAATTGTTCGTGATGAGGTTATGCCCGTAGAGGAGGGTGTTATGCGGCATCTCGTCGGCGGTGATCTTACCCTGATAGTCGGCGAAGATCGTCCCGTTCTCGTTATAGCCGCCGTTAAAGTTATGCTTTAGATAATACTCGTTATCCGTGCTCTGGACGACGGGGTACTGGATATAGGGGTACATTTGTACCCAGCCGACGAAATCGTTATTCTGTTCATAATAGCTGACGTATTCGGCTAAGACCTCGACCTCGCTTTGTTCCTCGCCGTCGCCGCCGTCCTCGTCCTTATCGTTTAAGAGGATCGTGATCACGTCGTCCGAGGCGTTGAGCTGTTTTTGATCCGCCCAATACTGTGCGTCCTCCGAATTTGCCTGATCACGCCATACATAAAAATTGAGCATGGCGAAGCCCGCGTAAACGAGCGCCGCGATCGCGACGATAAAGACGATCTTACGCGCCGCCTCGCCCGCCGTATCCCCCCGCCACGGGAAGATCCCGCTCATAAAGCGCTCAAAGGCGTTCATCTTCTTCCTTTGCGGACGCCTACGGACGGTCTTTTTGGTTTTTGTTTCGAGTTCGGGCATGAATGATCCGTTCCTTTCCTTATGGGAGATCGCCGATTTAACAAATCCGATATCCCGCGGTACTTGTCCTTTCCGCGGGATATGGTTGTTCTTAAACGACGGGCGCCGCCGCCTCGCTGTCGGGGTTCTTTTCGAGGAATTCGTCAAAGCCCTTGACCTTGGACGTGTCCCACTTTCTTCCGCCCCATTTACCGCCCATGACCTGATAATAATAGTCAAAGTAGAGCGGATCATAGTTGATCTCCGCCTTAGAGGTGTCGACCTCGGGGTCTTCTCCTTCTCTTACGCGGCGGGCAAAAACGACAAAGCGGGTATCGATATTGTTCCCGAGCGGATAATAACAGGTCGAGAGCGTTAAAAGCTCGTCGCCGTACTCGAGATCGACGTCGGTATAAAAGACGCTCCGATCCATGATCTTGGCGATATAGGTATAAAATTCCTTTTCGCTGGTGATCGTGCGCTGTTTATAATACTTAAATACCTCGCCATGCTCCTCTTGGGTATTGACGTACATCGCCGCGAATATCTTATATGTACCCTCCTCCCAGATCGTGTCGAATTTCACGGTCGGGGCGGTGAGATACTGCTGGAGCGACGCCGTCCCCGAGTACCACGGGTAATAGGTCGTGAGCTTGGCGAAGCTCGGCCCCGTTCTCATGTTATGTCCGTAAAGGATCGTATTCGCGGGTCTCGTCCGCGTCGTAAATTCACATTTATAATCCGCGAAGATCGAACCGTTCACCGTCTCCTCGTGGTTGAGATCCCGCGTGAGGTAATAGACGTTATCGTCCGACTGGAGGACGGGGAAGTCGATCGGCGTACCGTCGACCTGTATCCACCCGATAAGGTCGTTATTGATCTCATAGCTCTCCTCATAGGTCGACATGACGGGGAGCGGGGGTAGGGTCGTCGTGGTCGTCGTCGTGGTCGTGATCTTAGGCGTGGTGGTCGTCGTCGTCGCGGACGCGGCGGGGGTCGTCGTCGCCTCGAGATCCTCCTCGATCGGTTCGGTTTCACCGCAGGCGGAAAGCCCCATCGTGACCGCCAGCGTCGCCGCCAGCGCGGCAATTTTCATTCTTGCTTTCATTGATTGCTCCATCCTTTCAAAATTTCGTAAAATGAAATACAGAATACCGTCAAAACGGTAAAATTTCCCGTGTTTAGGCTTCGAGCGCGTCGAGCGCCGAGGGAAGCTCGGCGAATTTCCCGACCCTCGGACATTCCTCCGTTACCTCGCCAAAGCCGTAGGCGGCGTAAAGGAAGGGGATCTCCGCCTCGACCGCCGAGAGACGGTCGCCCTCGGTGTCCCCGATATAGATCGGGCTTTTTAGCCCGTATCGTCGGATCAGCTCGCGGTTCGTCCCGCCCTTCGTCAGCCCCGTATCGCCCCAGCATAAATGCCCCTCAAAGATATTCCCGAAGGAATGGGCGGCGAGGAAGGACTCGATATACCCCCGCTGACAGTTGCTCACGATAAAGAGCCGATAGCGCTCCCTTAGTATCGATAAGGTCTCGGGAACGTCGGGGTAGAGCGCCCCGCCCTTCACCGTGAGGAGCTTTGTCTCCTCGTCACAAAGCTCGGGCATGAGCGCGTTTCGCTTCTCCTCGGTCAGGTCGGGGAAAAAGTCCGCCATGATCACGTCCATCGGCTTCCCCATTTCGCGGGTGAGGTCGTCCCGCGAGAGCGTTTTTTTGATCCCGAGCCGCGCGAGCGCCGCGCTCCAAGCCTCGGCGACCGTCGCGGAGCTGTCCCAGAGCGTCCCGTCGAGGTCAAAGATCAATCCGTCAAATTTCGTCATATCGTCTCCTCAATAGGTCTCATAGCTTAAAAGCTTTGAGGTGTCCCAGCTCCGACCCTTCCATTCGCTCCCGCCCTCGGCTTGACGCTGATAGGTGAACATGAGGGGGTTCGGGTTCTCGACGACCTTACTTACGTCGACCTCGGCGCTCTCGCCGGGGCGTACCTTCCGCGCGAAGACCGCGCATCGGGTATCGGTCTCGGCGCTGTACGGCGAATACTGATAACAGGTCGAGAGGGTGAGGATACTGTCGCCATAGGTGAGGTCTACGTCCGTCCAAAAGGCGCTACGATCCATGATCTCTAAAATATAGCTGTTAAACTCCTCGCGCCCGGCGAATTCCTGTACCTGAGTATAGGGATAGACCTCGCCGAGGTCGTCGCGCGTATTAAAGAGACAACAGGCGAAGACCTTCCACTCCGACTCCTCATAAAGCGTGTTAAAGGTGATCGTCGGGTATTTCTTATAAAAATCGAGGCGGTTCGCGTACTCGTTATGGAGGCGCGATTCATAATAGCGCGAGAGCCGCGCGAACATCGACCCCGACCATACGTTATGCCCATAGAGGACGGTATTCCCCGAGATCTCGCCGGGGGCGAAAAGATTTCGGTAATCGGCGAAGATCGCGCCGCTTTTGGTCGTCTCGCGCTGAAAGTTGTGTTCGAGATAATAGTCGTTATCGTCCGCCTGTAAGACGGGGTAGCTGATAAAATCGCCGATCTCGATCCAGCCGACGATGTCGGGGTTCTCGGCGTAAAGCGCCATAAAGCTGTCGAGGATCTCGGGCTGTTCGCGCTTGATCGCCTCTTTTTGTTCGTCGTCAAGCTTCAGCGCGCCCTCGAGATAGAGCTTTTTATTCTCCTCCTCGATGACGGTGATCTGCTTCGCCTCGTCGAGTAGGTCGTAAAGCACCGACCCGCCCGTGATCACGAGCGCGACGACCGCGACATCAAAAACGATCTTACGGATCGCTTCGGCGGGCGGATCGCCCCTCACGGGGAAGATCGCGCGGACGAGCCGCGTAAAAAGGCTCTCTTTTTTACGCCGCTTTTTCGCCCGGGGACGGTCGTCGTCCTCGTCGTCGTCGTTATTTTTTTTGGAGCGCTTCGCGGCGCGCGCGGCGGATTCCTCCCGCTCGTCGACTTGGTTCGTCTCGTCGTTCCTTCGTTTATAGTCCGCGCTTCGGCGGCTTTTCGGTCGCTGGGTATAGTTCGCCATATATCCCGATCCTTTCATAGGAGAATTTTTTGCATTTTCGTTCGTCATTCGTCGGCGAGAAGCTCCCGCTCGAGGAGCGAAAGGGCGGTCAAGACCGCCTCTTTACGGATCGCCTCGCGCCGATCCCCCTCGTCGGGGAAGGTATCGCCCGTAAAGACATTTTTAACGGCGAAGGCGCGTCTCTCGGAGGAAATACCGATCCAGACCGTACCGACGGGCTTTTTGTCCGTTCCCCCGCCGGGACCCGCGATCCCGGTCGTCGATACGCCATAGTCCGCGCCGCTTAAAGCGCGGATCCCCTCCGCCATCTCGACCGCCGTCTCCTCGCTGACCGCGCCGTGAGCGGCGAGCGTGGTGGGCTTCACCGAGAGGAGCTTGACCTTCGCCTCGTTGGCGTAGGTACAAGCGCCGTAGCCAAAGACCTCGGACGCGCCGGGGACGGCGGTCACCGCCCCGGAGACCAGTCCGCCCGTACAGCTCTCCGCCGTGGCGAGCGTCTGACCCTTCGCCCTTAGATATTGTACTACATTTTGAGCCTTCTTGTCAAGTTTTGTTACCACTTTGTAATAAATTCCCTTCGTTTTTTTGGTTTTTGTGCTTTTTTCGGGGATCCTCGGGGAAGCTTTTTCCGAAATTTTTGAAGCCTTGTCTTTTTACGGAAGGCTCGCCGCTTCGCGCCGAAGGCTTCCCAAAAAATTAAAAAGAGTTTAAGAGAGCTTAAAGTCTTTTATCGCGATCCCGTCGATCGCCTCCGTGAGGAGCGGCGCATAGTCAAAAGCGCCCTCCGCCGCCTCCGCCTCCGCGACCGAGGGGCGGGTCTTGGGGTGCTTTGGCGTAAAGACGGTACAACAATCCTCATAAGGCTCGATCGACGTCTCATAGGTGTCGATCTTACGCGAGATCTCGATGATCTCTTTTTTATCCATACCGATCACGGGGCGAAAGACCGGGTACTCGGCGACCCGATCGGTACAGCCGATCGCGTGCATGGTCTGGCTCGCGACCTGACCGAGGCTTTCCCCCGTGATAAGGGCGCGATAGTCCCGCTCGGCACAGACGCGGTTCGCGATCTTAAGCATTAGGCGGCGCATCACGATCGTGAAATATTCCTCGGGACATCGGTCGCGGAGCGTCTCCTGAATTTCGGTGAACGGTACGCAGTAGAGCCGTATATCACCGCAGTACGGGGTCAGCTTTTCACAGAGCGTATGGACCTTTAGGAGGGCGCGGTCGGAGGTATAGGGCGGGCTTTGGAAGTGGATCGCGTCGACGTTGACCCCGCGCTTCGCCATAAGATAGCCCGCGACGGGGCTGTCGATCCCGCCCGAGAGGAGGAGAAGCCCGTTCCCGCTGCTCCCGACGGGCATCCCGCCCGGTCCCTTCAGCCGCTCGGCGTTGAGATAGGCGTTCGTGTCCCTTATCTCGAGGATGACCGTCACGTCGGGCTCGTGAACGTCGACCGAGAGGTGAGGATACGCCTCGAGGATCGCCGCGCCCAGCTCGCGCTGGATATCCGGCGTTTTAAAGGGATATGACTTGTCCGAGCGCTTCGCCTCGACCTTAAAGGTCCTCGCGGCGGAGAGCGGCTCGTCGAGATAGGGTAAGCCGAGCCTTACGAGGCCGTTCCAATCCTTCGGGAGGACGGCGCTCCGCTGGATCGCCGCGATCCCAAAGGTCGCGCCGAGCCGCTTGATCGCCCGATCGAGATCGGCTTCGCCGAGCGGACGGATATAAATCGTCGACTGCCGCCGCGAATATTCAAATTCGCCGACGCTTCTGAGCCTCCTTCGGATATTCTTGACGAGAAGATCCTCAAAGGTCGCCTTGTTTAGCCCCTTCAGCGCGATCTCCCCGTATTTTACCATAATCACTTCGTTCATGCCGTTGTACCCTTTCTTTTTATTGAGATGTCTATTGAGATTTTTTTGAGATTTTTTTGAGACTTTTTTGAGACTTTATTGAGACTTTATTGAGAGAAGCAGAGAGAAGCAGAGAGAAATAAAGAAAAATGTATATTAGCGGGGGACTCTGTCCCCCGAACCCCCTGCAACCCTTTGAAAAGGGTTGACCTAAACTTTTATGATCTTTCAACAAGTTCCGTAAAAAAGCCGTTTTTCTGTGCTTTTACAATTTTGACGATTTAGAATTGCCATTCCGTATGATTACGTTCAAGCTTGACGGAAATCGCTGTATTCTCCTTTTAGCCGATCTACTAAGAGCAATATTGATTTTCGCTTCCTTTTGGCACAAAAGGAAGTGGGGTTCGGGGCGAAGCCCCGACTGAATATATACTTCTCTTGTTTTTTCTCTTTATTCTCTCTGTCGTTTCTCTCATCGCCGGATTCGTTCGATCCCGGCGCGGACGCCGTCGGCGAGGGCGCGAAGGTCGTCCTCGGTCGTTGCGGGGCAAAAGCTCACGCGGACGGCGGTATCGGCGTTTTCGTCGCCGACGCCGAAGGCGGCGAGGACGCGGCTCTTTTTTCCCCGCGAACAGGCGGAGCCGCTTGAAACGTAAATTTCGCGCTCCTCCAAGATATGGAGCATGATCTCGCTCCTTACGCCCGCGACCGAGAAGTTCAAGATATTCGGCGCGTTATGCTCGCTGTTAAAGGTGATCCCCCCGAGGGGAAGGAGGAGAGAGCGGAGGGCTTGGGCGAGGGCGGCATAGCGCGCGGTAGAGTCGGGGTACGCCTTCGCCGCCGCCGCGAAAGCCGCGATCAGCTCGATCGGCTCTGTCCCCGAGCGAAGCCCGCCCTGTTGTCCGCCGCCGTAGAGGAGCGGCGTAAAGCGCACGCCCTTCGCGGTATAGAGCGCGCCCGACCCTTTAAGCCCGTGGATCTTATGGGCGGAGAGACTGATCAGATCGCCCTTGAGGCGATCGGACGGGAGCTTACGAAAGCCCTGTACCGCGTCGATATGGACGAGGGTCTTGGGGTTTCTCCGCTTTACCGCGCGATAGAGCTTTAGCGGATCGGTGATAAAGCCGGTCTCGTTATTGACCCAAATCGCGCTCACGAGGAGGGTGTTTTCGTCGACGGCGGCGGCGAGCGCCTCCTCGAAATCGTCGTGATCCTTCGGCGCGAGGCGGATCGCCTCATAGCCCCGCTCGGCGAGCTTATCGACGGGGACGGCGACGCTCGGATGCTCCGTCGCCGTCGTGACGATCCTTTTCCCGCCGTGTCGATAGGCTTCGGCGACCCCGAGGATCGCGGTATTGTTGCTCTCGGTCGCGCCCGAGGTAAAGATCAGCTCGCCCTCCTCCGCGCCGATCAGGTCGAGGAGCGTTTTTTTGGATTCCTTTAAGACCCGCTCCGCGCCGATCCCCGCGCGGTGGAGCGAGGATGCGTTTCCGAAATTTTCCGCCATAACGGCGTTCGCGGCGTCGACCGCCTCTTTACAGGGCTTCGTCGTCGCGGCGTTATCGAGATAGATCATAGATCGTAAAAATTCCTTTAACCATATTACTTTTGGGGTCGTCCCGACCCCGTCCTTTCTATTCTACCACATTTTGTTAAAATAGTAAATCCGTATAATGAGAAAAAATTGCACAAAAATAACAACGGGAAACCAACTTTAACTCGATACTCAATAAAGGCAACACCGTACAATTACCGCCTGCGGCTTTGCCGTCCGATTGACAGTCATCTTTTCCGCCATATTGCACAGAGTTTCTTTGAAAGGTGGTCTCCCCCGGGCGGGGGAGGTGTCACGTAGTGACAGAGGGGCTGACCGACAGATCAGCCTTCCTGAAAAAATTCTGTACAATCTGGCGAAAAATCTGACTGCCACTCGAACGACAATAATTGTGCGGTGTAGCCTAAAGAAAGGAACATTCATCGCTATGAATCTCACAAAACGCGGCTTTGTCCGTATCATAAGCTTTTTCGTCGGGGTGACGCTCGCGCTCGCCGCGAGCCTCGCGATCCTCTACGGGAGGGAGGTCGGCGAGCGGAGAAGCCTCGAATACTCCTATCTCCGCGCGGTCGAGGAGCTGTCGCTCAATCTCGACAATATCCGAAACAACCTCGAGAAGGGGATGTATACCAACAGCGTCTCCATGCTCTCGAACCTCTCGGGGAAGCTCACGAGCGACGCGGCGACCGCGAAATCCGCCCTTTCACAGCTCCCCGTACAGGAGCTCAACCTCGAGAAGACCAACCGCTTTTTATCTCAGGTCGGGAATTACGCCAAGTCGCTCGCCGATCGGTGTGCCGGGGGCGAACGCCTCACCGAGGAGGATCAGTCTAACCTCGCCGCCCTCTATCAATATTCGCTCGACCTGAGCGAAAGTATGTGGACGGTCGAGGAGCGGATCAGGAGCGGCGAGATCACCTTTGACCGCGTGAGCGGCGCGAGCGGCACTTTTGACGCGGAACAGCCCGCGACGATCACGGACGGCTTTCAAGATTTTGAAACGCTCGATAACAGCTATCCGACGCTGATCTACGACGGACCCTTCTCCGACCATATCATGGAGAAAGAACCGCTCATGCTCAAGGAGGAGAAGGAGATCGGCGAGGAGGAGGCGCTTCGCCGCGCGGCGGCGCTCACCGGGGCGGAGAACCTTCGCGCGAGCGGCGAGGAATCGGGGAAAATGCCCTCTTATGTTTTTGAGAACGACGACGTGACCGTCGCGGTCACGAAGGCGGGGGGCTACTTCTCCTATATGATCTCGAGCCGCCCCGTCGGGAAACAGGCGATCACCGCCGGCGAAGCCCGTGAGCGAGCCGAGGACTATCTCGAAAAAATGGGGATCAGAAACGCCGAGGACACGTATTATGAGATCCAAGGCGGGGTCTGTATCGTCAATTTCGCCGCCGAACAAAACGACGTGACCCTTTATACCGATCTCATTAAGGTCGGGGTCGCGCTCGACGACGGAGAGATCCTCTCCTTTGACCTACGTGGCTATCTCACGAACCACACGATCCGCGACCTCCCTCAGGCGAAGATCTCCGAGGAACACGCGGTCAGTCTTGTTTCGCCGAACCTCGAGGTCTTGGGCGCTTCGCTCTGTGTGATCCCCTCGAGCGGTCAGAACGAACTCTTTTGTTATGAAGTGAAATGCGTCGGCGCGGACGGTCAGAACGTCCTCGTTTATATCAACGCCGTCACGGGTCGCGAGGAACAGATCCTTCTCCTAAAGATCGGCGCGGGCGGTACGCTTACCGTGTAAAGCGATTTTTCCCGTTCTCATCAAGCCTTGTAACGAAAAATTTCCGGATTTAGACAGTCTTACTATCTGACAGCCGCAGGGTTGAGCAAGGGGGAGTAGTAATGGGAATTAAAAAAATTCTCCGTTCTCATCAAAACTTCCGACCTTACAGCCGCAGGGTTGACATTGGGAGGACTTGTGATGGGAATTGAAAAAATGACAAATTGTAACCTTTTACGAGATTTTGTAACCGCTTTGTCATAAAGTTGTAACCGTTCCGTAGTTGACTTTCGGAAAAATTTCCTATATAATATAAGGAAAGGACAAAGCCCTAAAAATCAAACCGAGGGCGGCGAAGCGCACGCCTTCCCAAAATAAAAAACACAAACGCACAAACAAACACCGACAGCTTACGGAGGGAGGCGAGCGCGATGAAAAGGACGGGCGCGATCATACTGACGTTATTGCTTTTGCTTTGCGGGTGCGCGGCGGAGGTCGAGACGACGACCCCCGCGCCGACCCCGACCGAACCGACGGGGTCGACCGAGCCGACCGAGACGACGACCCGCGAGACGAGCGGCTTCGCGACGACCGCGCCGCTCACCTCGTCGGAGACGACCGAATACCTCGCCGAGCCGCCCGAGACGGAGAAACCGCCCGAAACGGCGCTCATCCCCGAGGATTATGACAACGCGATCGTCAAGACCGCCGAGGGGCTGATCGGGATCGCCTTCGCCGACGGCGGGACGACCCCCGCCGACGGATTTGACAATTCCGGCTTTATTTACTATGTCCTGCGGACGGCGGGCTATGTCGGCTGTCCGCGCCAGATCGGCGCTCAGATCGAATGGGGCGAGACGGCGGATTACGCCGAGCTAAAGCCCGGCGACGTCGCCTATTTCTCGAGCGAGGCGGGCGGCGCGGCGGAATTCGGCGGGATCTACGCGGGCGGCGGGATCATGATCTATAGCCCCTATCCCGGCGAGACGGTCAAAAAAACGGATATAACGACGAACTATTGGAGCGCCCGCTTTGTGACGGCGCTGAGCCTTTAAATCGACCACGAGAGATGTCCTCCCTTTATGATAAAAACCGAAAGCTTTGCCGGGCTTTCGGTTTTTATTTTCCTTTTTGTTTTGGGAAGGCGCAAAGAGCGGCGAGCTTTCGGGTCGCTCCCCGGTTTGACAAGCCTTCCAAATTGTGGTATAATAGGATCAGTCGTCAAACCCGTTCGCGGGTTTCGTCGGCTTAGCATAGGTTTTTCCCGCTTCGGCGGGGATCAGCGCTCGCGCCGACAGCCGCAAGGCTCGTCGAACTTATGTTAGCCCTAGCCTCCGACGGAAAGGGGCGTGAATTGTTCAAAAAATCGGAGATTTTTTGAACCCGTCGTTTGTGCCTCGTCAAATCCTCTCGGCACAAACTTCCTCCAGAGGAGTAAATTGATTATAAAATGGAATTGCTTTTAACATTCGCAATATCGATCGTCGCCGGTGTGATCGCGGGGTTACTCGTGAACTACATAAGCGATAAGATCAGCAGACGTCGGAAGTAAGCAACAAAAAGAGACCCCGCAGTAACTTTGGAGAACCTGCGGGGTTTCTTTTTTTGCCTTGGTGAGATTGCATGAAGCTTAGCTTGTTATCGTTCGTTTTGCTGATATTATTATATACCCTTTCCCGCGATTTGTCAATACTTTTTTTGAGATTTTTTGGTGGGGTTACGGTTTTCCTTTTTATATTATATCCCTTCTGTTTCTTTCTGTCAAGTCGTTTTTATAGTATATATGGTATATCCCCCTCTCGGGGGATAATCCCGCCTCTTTATTGTCTAAAATAACCAAACGCGGGCGGCAGGAGGAGAGGGTGGGTCGTACACCTTCACTAAATAATAAAAAAATCAAAAATTTTTCCAAAAAAAGCTAAAGTTTTTGGGGGGCGTGACGATAATACTTGTGTAAAGGTTAAAGAACGTTTCCGGAAACGTAAAGGCAACCAAAGCACAAATCAACCATCGGTCGCGGCGAACGCCCGACCAAAAATCTCAACAATCGGCGGAAAGGAATTCCACCGATCAAAACAATCAAGGAGGAAACAGTTATGGGAATGGTAGTACAACACAATATTAGCGCTATGAACGCTAATAACGCGATGACGAGAAACGTAAGCGGCTTAGGTAAGTCGACCGAAAAGCTCTCGACCGGTTATCAGATCAACCGTGCGGCGGATAACGCGGCGGGTCTCGCGATTTCCGAAAAAATGCGCTCGCAGATCAGAGGTCTCTCTCAGGCAACCAACAACGCGAATGACGCGATCAGCCTCATTCAGACCGCTGAAGGCGGACTCCAGGAGTCGGAAGACATCCTCCAGAGAATGAGAGAGCTCGCCGTACAGTCCTCGAACGGTACTTACACCGACGAAGACCGCGAGCAGATCCAGTACGAAGTAGACGCTCTTAAGGAAGAGATCGACAGAATCGCGCAGTCCACCGAGTTTAACGAGATGAAGTTACTCGACGGTTCGCTCGACGGCGGCTTTGGCGATACGGGCGTATATGGTCCTCGTTATGGCGCTCTCATTTCGCAGTACAGCCAGACGAACGGTACTCTTGCTACGAACCTGTCCCTTGAAGGCTCTGTGTTCACTTCCAGCATGGCGGGCGTGACCATTGTTTTAGATGACACGGCTTCGGGCGCAGGCGGCGAGAACGCGGAATGGGATGCTGCGGGTACACAGCTTACCTTAAACCTCGTAAACGGTCACACTTATACCCAGTCTCAGATTGATGATTTAATCAAGAACGCGACGCAGGCGAAGGACGCTACTCAGACTGGTCATCCGGCTGATGTTTCGCTTACCTTAAAGAACGGTTCATTCGCGTTTACCGGTCAGGAATCCTTTACGGTTGGTACCGGTGTTCGCGCGGATAGTGATAAGGTTGACTTAACCGGTCTCTTAATGACGAGCGGCGGCGCGCAGAACGAAAAGTACGCGGACAACATTCGTTTCACGGCGAACAACTACGGCGAAGATAATCGTGCTTTCACGATTTCTACCGACGTTGCGGCTGGCAAGGAATGGGTTGAAAAGACCTCGACGGGTGATGACGATCAAGAATCCCTCGGGATCAAGAATGGTCAGTATACCATTCATATCTCTACCGGCGTTGAATACAGCGAAGGCGACATTGAGAAGCTCCTCGCGAAGTCCGGTTTGGACTATTCCGTTGATTTAATCGACGACGCTACCGCTCCGGACGGCGACAAGGTTCTGTTTGCACAGACCAAGGATCAGTCCGTAACGTTTGATATGACCGCAGTTGCCGGTGTAGGCGTTGGCGCGGATAAGAACCTCGGCAACGGTGAAGGTCTTGTCTTCCAAATCGGCGCGAACGGCGTAGAGGATCAGAGACTCCAGCTCAATATCAGTGATATGAGCGCGAGCGCGATCGGCGTAGCGGACATCGACGTTTCCAAGCGTGATTCCGCGAACGACGGGATCAACAAGATCGACGACGCGATCAAGACCGTTTCGACTCAGAGAGCGAAGCTTGGTGCGATCCAGAACCGTCTTGAGCACACCGTAAACAGCTTAAGCACTGCGGAAGAGAACCTCCAGTCGGCGGAATCTCAGATCCGTGACACCGATATGGCTTCGGAGATGATCAAGTACACGAAGTCGAATATCCTCCAGCAGGCTTCTCAGTCCATGCTCGCTCAGGCGAACCAGCAGCCTCAGGGCGTTCTCCAGCTCCTCGGCTAATCCCCGATCGGCTTGAACGTATCACGGCTTAAGACTTAAAAGCTTTTAATTGCAGGACTGCTCCTCTCGGAGCTATCGAGAGGAGCAAGACCTGTAAGATCACGCGGAGATTTGATAAAAATTTCCAAAAAACGGGTTGACATACGACCCAAAATCTGCTAAAATATTTCGTAAGAACAAAGGTTCTTATAGGCTAAATCTTTTGGGAGATCGGTATAAGGATTATACCGGGTCAGCCCGAAAAATAATCAAGGAGGATATGAGTTATGAACACAATGTTAAAGAAGTCCGTTGCTATCTTCGCGACTGCCGCGATCTTAGCTTCGACGAGCGCTGTGACTGCTTTTGCGGAAGAAGCAAAAAAAGAACCCACAGGCAACTATGACAAGGTCGTTTGGGTCGGCGCGAAGGACGTTAAGGCAAAGAAGGACAGCGGCGATTACGATACCTTAATGAAGACCGAGACTTATCCTTATGTTGGAACGTATTCCGGCGGTAAGATCGCTGTCGCGGTTCTGAAGAAGGAAGACGCGGCTGACGAAGCGGCTTTTGTAAAGCTGTTCGAAAATGGTAAGCTTAATCAGGATAAGGCTAAGGCTGCTAAGAATTTAGCTACCGCGAAGTATAAGGACGGTCAGATCACCGTTACTGCGGGTAAGGCTCCCGGCTCGGTTTATGTTTGGGTTTATGAGACCAAGAAGGACGGCAAGAACACCATTGTTGTGAACGCCACAAATTTAAAGACCGGCGCGGGTAAGGCGTCGACCGAATCCGGTAGCGCTACGGTTAAGCCCGCAAAGGAAGAATTTACCGTTAAGGCGGCTATGACTAGCCCACAGTTCATCGTTAAGCCCGCTTCGGGTTCGGTTACGGGTATTACCGCTCCGACGGTGACCGACGGCTCTGTTGCCGGTACGATTGCTAAGGGCGATAAGGCTGTAAATCTTGCGCTTAAGGCGGAGGCGGAAAAGGCAACTATTTATATCGCCGATAAGACGGTTGCGGCTTCTAAGGATAATACTTTCACGATCCTCAAAGAGGAGAAGACAAAGTACGATGAGTCGGTTATCACGTTATCGTCTGAAGCTAAGGTTGTATGGGATGGTGAAGCCAAGGCTTTTAAACTTGCAGACATTACCGCGAAGGGTGCGGGCAAGACTACGATCAACATTCAGAATGATCAGTCCGGCAAGATCCTTAAGGTAAACGTTGTTGTTACCAAGTGGGCTAAGGTTACGGGTCCCGATTCCGTTAAGATGACGGTAGGTGGCGAAGCGAAGGCTATGAGTTCTTCCGGCACTTATGTAGCGCCGAAGACAAAGGTATCCTTTGACAAGAAGGTAAAGATTGGTTCTAAGGAATATGACGTTGGCAAGCAGGTACAAATCACGGCGGATACCGTTGTTGAAGAAGTTAAGGCAACCCAGTCCTAACCTTCCGATCGCGAAAGCGAAAGCTTAAACGAGATAAAAATCCCCCTCGGAGGAGGGGGATTTTTTTATGCTATGTGACCGAGGTTTTTTTGATAAAGGGGTTGACAAATCGGGGGAAATAGAGTATAATATAGTATGAAAGAAATGTATTGTAGTAACTGCATTCGTTCACCTTGTACAGCAACATAGTCGAAAGCGTCCGTGATCGCACACGGACGCTTTTTGGCTGTTATTTCTTCTGCCGGAAGTAGTGCATAATCGCGTCAGCAATCATGCTACATAGTATCGCACCTATGTATTGCAGTAACTGGTTGATCATTCTGTTCACCCCCCTTCTAGCGGGAGGTTCCCAGCTGTGTTTATTATAACATAAGTTGGGAGAGTTTGTCAATCGGTTGGGGATAATGGGGAAGTAACCCGATCGCGAAAGCGAATGCTTAACGAGATAAAAAAAACTCGGAGGAGGGGGATTTTTTTGGTGGTGTATTTTTGTCAATGATGTGAGACAAAATTTATGAAAAAATATTGAGACCCGCA
>JAMPCH010000027.1 GCA_023666265.1 Roseburia sp. | reverse complement strand
TCTGACGAAAAATCTGACTGCCACTCGAACGACAATAATTGTGCGGTGTAGCCTAAAAAAAGACCCATAACGGCGAGGCGCCGTAAAATAACATTTAAGGAGCGTGACCCCTATGATAACGAAAAAGGAATTTGGCTTTTTTGACGGCTACAAGGTCCTCCTGTTCACCTTGACCAACAAGAACGGAATGCGCGTCGATCTCACGAATTACAGCGGCGCGATCGTGAACCTCCTCGTCCCCGACCGCGACGGCGAGCTCGGCGACGTCGTCCTCGGCTATGACGACCTCGACGGCTATGTCGGCGGTACGTCGTCACAGGGGGCGCTCATCGGGCGGTACGCCAATCGGATCGCGGACGCGAAATTCACCCTGAACGGGACGGAGTACCGGCTTCGCCCGAACGAGAACGGGAACTCGCTCCACGGCGGGATCGTCGGCTTTAATAAGCGCGTCTGGACGGTCGACGGGACGACCGAGAACAGCGTCACCTTCGGCTATCTGAGCCCCGACGGCGAGGAGAATTTCCCCGGGACGGTCAAGGTGACCTGTACCTATACCCTCACGGACGAGAATGAGCTAAAGCTCGAATATACGGGCGTGAGCGACGCGGACACGATCTTAAACCTCACGAACCACTCGTATTTTAACCTCGGCGGCGTCCATAGCGGGACGATCCTTGATCACGAGCTCCAGCTTGTCGCCGACCGCTATACGCCCGTGAACGCGGCGCTGATCCCGACGGGCGAGGAGGCGGACGTGACGGGTACGCCCTTCGACTTCCGCGAGCCGAAGCTGATCGGGAAGGACGTGGACGCGGGGCTACTCATCGGGTACGACCACAACTATATGCTCGGCGAGCCGCACGTTATGCGTAAGGCGGCGATCGTCTATGATAAAAAGACGGGGCGCGAGATGACCGTTTATACCGATAAGCCCGCGATCCAGCTCTATACCGCGATCGGGCTGTCGCCCGAGATCGGGAAGGACGGTATGAAAATGGGCGTACAGACGGCGATCTGTCTCGAGAGCCAGTACGCGCCCGACTCGCCGAACCAGCCGGGCTTCCCGAGCTGTGTCTTGAAAAAAGGCGAGGTATACCGTTTTACGACGATCTACGCCTTCGGGGTACGGTGAGAGACGGAGAGGCAGAAAGACAGAGAAACAGATTGAACAGATTGAACAGATTGAACAGATTTCGGGGGCTTCGCCCCCATACCCCTACCAAAGGGGATGATCCCCTTTGGAATCCTCTGTTCCCATTGTTACTTTTCTTCTGACCTCAACGCTCTGCCTGTCAGGTCGTAAGTCTCGTTGTATCCGGCTGTGAAAGAAAGGGAATAAAGTAGGGGCGATCGCTATGCGACATCCTGTCGGGATCCCCTTTGGAATCCTCTGTTCCCATCACAACTTTTCTTCTAAGTTCAACTCTCTGCCTGTCAGGTCGTAAGTCTTACAAAATGGCGATCAAAACAAAGCCTCCCATGGTTCAAACACCGTGGGAGGTTTTATTTTATGTGAGATCGTTTAAATATCCTTCCTTTCCCCCGTTCGGATACAATAATTCTCCTCGATGTTACGGACGAAGATCTTCCCGTCGCCGGGATTTCCCGTCTGGTTCGCCTTGATGAGGATATTCACGACCTTAGAGACCTCGTCGTCCTCGACGACAAGGAGAAAGAAGCGCTTGGCGATCAGTCGGCGGTTCTCGGCGAAGCCGCCCTCGGGGAGGGGAGAGAGCGTATCGGTCGCCATAAAAAGGCTCTGTCCCGCCGAGGAGAGCGCGTTTTTACCCCGCCCGAGACACTTACGACAGGTGTGGGCGTGAAAGCCGTTGAGCTCAAGCGCCTCGCGGGTCTCGTCGACCTTATTGACGCGGATCATCGCCATAATTTCCTTCATACCGCGCCCCTCCTTATAATCCCCGCTCGCCCGTACTGATCGTATACGCGTCCTCGAGCGCCGAGATAAAGATCCGACCGTCGCCGTGTTCGCCCTCTTCGCCGGTACGCGCCGCCCTTATGATCGTCGAGACGATCGTGTCCTTATCCTCGTCGTTACAAGCGATATAAAAAAGATCCTTCGGAAGCTCGTTATAGAGGATCGACCCGACGCGGATCCCCCGCTGTTTCCCACAGCCGCTCACGTCCATACGCGTGAGCGCGGGAAACCCCGCCGAAAATAACGCCTCTATGACGTCGCCCGATTTCTCGGGGCGAACGATCGCCTTGATCAGGAGCATGCGAAACCTCTTTCTCAAAATACGCCGAATTTTTGTTGTAATGAATATTATAACCCTTTTCCGCGAAAGAAACAATGGATAAATTTCATAATTTTTACGGCGTGTTTACGAAAGTTTCGGTAAAAATGACGGTTTAAGGTTTTTATTTTGCTTTATTATTTAGAGAAGGACTGCCTCCCGGCTCGATCCGATCGCGCCGCGAGGCAGTCCTTCCCCAAAAAGAAAAGCATAAAGACTTACTCGTCCATGATATTCTCGATCTTATATTTTGAGATCGCCGCCGCGTTCTCCGAGAGCGAGAGCGCCGCGCCCGTCTCGGTGATCATCGCATCGAGCTCGTCGTCCTTCATCTCGTGGAGCTCAGTATGGCGATAGCTCTCCATCGTCTCGGCGTTCGCCGAAATATCGAGCTTCGCGACAACATAGCTCGTCTCGTTCGTCGTCTCGTTCCCGTCCGCGTCCGTCGAGGTCGACGAGACCGTGACCGCCTTATTCTCGCCCGCGCTCATCGCGAAGACCTCGGCGATAAAGTCCGCCGACGGCGAGGTCGCGTCTTTAGCGAGAACTCTCTCGAGGTCGCTCTCCTCCGAAGCCGCGACGACGACCTCCTCGGGGAGCGTCCCCTCATATTCCTCGCCGTTCGCCGCCGCTTCCGCCATTTCCGCCTCGATCTCCGCGCGTTCCGCCGCTTCGTCGTGCTGTTGTTTTACGGCGGCGAACGCCGTCCCGCTATTGAGGAGAGCGACGTATTCCTCCGTCGTCCCCGCGCCGTCCTCGACCGCGAAGTACTTCACAAGCGCGTACCCCTCGACGACCGCCGCGTTCAGTTCGTCAACGGAGACCGCGAGCGAGCCGCTCTCGCCGTAGATCGCGTCAAAAAGCTTGTCCTTTTTATACGAGAGCGCGTAGGTGTCGCGGAAGGATTCCTGCCCGACCCCGTATTTCTCGTAATAGTCGCCGATAATATCCACGCCGTAAAAATACTGGGCGTACATATTTTCCTCCGTCCACATACTGTTGGCGTAGCTCTTGATCTCGGCGGTCTCCTCGTCGGTGAGGGCGAGTCCGTATTCTTCGAATTTCTCCTCCGTCGCGATAAATTCGCGACAGAGCGCGACCGTCCGATTTTTGATCCAGTCGCGGACCGACGTACCCTCTACGCTCTGGGCGAGGAGGTCAAAATCCTCCGCGCTCTGGTCGAGGTCGGGCTGTTCCTCGGTCAGCTTCGACGCCGCCTCGCTGAGCGCTTGCATCTGATAAAAAATATAGATCCCCGCGCGGATCGGTCGCCCGTCGATCGTGAGCGCCGTCCCCGTCGTGTTGCCGCAGGAAGCGGCGGAGCAGATCATCGCGCCGCAGATCAGCGCCGCCGCCCCTTTTGTAAATGCCTTTCTCATATCCTGTTTCCTTTCTTTGTTTTGTGCGAGATAATTTAAGAGAAACATAATATTCAGCGGGGGACGCTGTCCCCCGAACCCCCTGCTTCTTTTTGTGCCAAAAAGAAGCAAAAATCAATATTGCTTTACCAAATATCGCATAAATTTGTAAGTCCGCAATTTTATTATGGCTTTCGCGAAACACAAACCGTAAATTGTCGAATTATAAAAAGCTTGTTATTTTTCGTCAAACGTGTCTAAAGAATATTAAAGTTTAGGTCAAGCCTTTTCAAAGGCTTGCGGGAGTCCGAGGGCAGAGCCCTCGGTAATGATATTCTTCTCTTAAATTATCTCAAAAAATCTCTTTTAAGTCTCTTACAAATCTCTTTAACATTCTGTTCTTATCTCAACGTAACATCGCGTTCGGCGAGCTTCTTTAAAATTTTCTCGACGGCGCGGTCGGCTTCCTCCGCCTCCATTGTCCGATCGGCGCGGCGGAAAATGAGCTTATACGAGACGCTCTTTTTCCCCTCGGGGATCCCCGTCCCGCGATAGAGGTCGAATAAGGTGACCTGTTCGAGACAGCTCGCCGCGCCCGAGATCAGCTCGATCAGCTCGCCGGAGGAGATCTCCTCGTCACAGACGAGGCTAAGATCGCGCGAGATCGCGGGGAAGCGCGGGAGCGGACGATATTCGCGCTCGCCCTCGGCGCATTCGCGCATGGTCTCGAGATCGAGCTCCGCGAGATAGATCCGCTCTTTAACGCCGTAAGCCTCCGCCGCCGTCGGGTGAAGCTCACCGAGCGTCCCGATCACGCGATCCCCGGACGTTATGATCGCGCAACGCCCGCTATGGAAGGTCTGATCGTCGACCTTTTTCTCAAATTTTACCTTTACCCCGAGGCGGTCGAAAAGCTCCTCGGCGATCCCCTTTAGGGTAAAAAAGCTCTCGTCCGCGCCGTAAAGCCCGATACAAAGGCTCTCGCGCTCCTCGGGAAGCTCGTCGGCGCTCTCCTTGGGGAGATAGATCCGCCCAAGCTCAAAAAAGCGTCCCGCGCTGTTCCGATTATTGATATTCCGCGCGATCAGCTCCGTCATCGAGGGGAGCATACTCGTCCGCATCACGCTCGTATCCTCGCCGAGCGGGTTCATGAGGACGACGCTTTTTCGCCGCCCCTCGGGGAAGCGAAGCTTCTCATAGCCCTTCGGCGAAATAAAGCTGAACGTCATCGTCTCCAGACAGCCCTGAGACAGCATGACCTCGATCGTTTGATCGGCGAAGCGCTGGGCGGGGGTGATCTTCCCCTGGCTCGAGAGCTTGGGGACGGTCGAGGCGATCCGATTATAGCCGTAGATACGCGCGACCTCCTCGGCAATATCGCAAGGAAGGTTCATATCGATCCTAACGCTCGGGACGGTGATCTCCTTCGCCGCCTCGTCGTATTCAAAGCCCAAGCGGCGAAGGATCGCGATCTGTTCCGCCTCGGGGATATCCGAGCCGAGATAATCGTTGACCCACTGATAGTCGTGCTTTAAGCGGTGAGGGGTCTTATTGGAGTGATCCTCGTCGATCACGGTACGTAGGACCTCGCCGCAGCCTAATTCCTCGACCAGCTCGAGGGCGCGATAGAGGGCGTTCTTGGCGTTGACGGGGTCGATCCCCTTCTCAAAGCGGGCGCTCGCCTCCGTCCGCTCGCCGATCTTTTTGGCGGTACGGCGGACGGATACGCCGTCGAAGCAAGCCGCCTCAAAGATGACCTCCGTCGTATCGTCCCAGATCCCGCTGTGTTCGCCGCCCATGACCCCCGCGACGGCGACCGGCTCTCTCTCGTCACAGATCACGAGCATCTCCGGGGAGAGCGCGATCGGCTCTTTCGCCTCGTCGAGGAGCTTGATCGTCTCGCCCGCCTCGGCGTTTCTGACGACGATCTTATTTCCCCGTAAATACCGCGCGTCAAAGGCGTGCATGGGGTGACCGTACTCGAGCATGACGAAATTCGTGATGTCGACGAGGTTATTGATCGGGCGGACGCCGCTCGCGCGGAGGCGCTCCGCCATCCAGCGGGGCGAGGGCGCGATCTTAACGTTCTTGACCTTCGCCGCCATATAACGGGAACAAAGCTTGGTATTTTTTACCTCGACCGACAGCTCGTCGCGGATGTCGCCGTCGACCCCGCGAAAGATCGGCGCTTTTACGCCCAGCGGGACGTCAAAGGTCGCGCTCGCCTCCCGCGCGAGACCGAGTACCGAGAGACAGTCGGGGCGGTTATTCGTGATCTCAAACTCGACGCGGACGTCGTCCAGCCCGAGCGCCTTAAAAGCGTCCTCGCCGACCGTCATCTCGGCGAAATCGGGGTCGTCGTTTAAGACGAGGACGCCGTCGGGCGAGGAATAGGGGACTTGGGCGTTCTCAAGCCCGAGCTCCTCAAAGGAGCAGAACATCCCGTTACTCTCCGCGCCACGAAGTTTCCCCTTTTTGATCTTTTGGAGGGTCTTCTCCTTACGATCGATGACCGTCCCGCCGTCGAGGACGGTCGGGATAAACGCGCCCTCATAAACATTCTGAGCCCCGGTCACGATCTGGATCGGCTCGCCCAAACCGACGTCGACCCGACAGACCCAAAGATGGTCGCTGTTCTCGTGGCGCGAGAGCGCCACGACCTTCCCGACGACGACCTTATCGACCGCGCCGCGCGTGTCCTCATAGGTCTCGACCTTTGAGCCGCTCATCGTCATTTTTTCGACAAATTCCTTGATCGGCGCGTCGATCTTAACATAATCGCCGAGCCATTTCATTGATAAGTCCATAGTATATGATGTCCTTTCGCCCGTGTGTTTTTTCGCGAGGTCTTGTTTTTATTTTTTATTTTTTTGGAAGGAGTGCCGCTCGGCGACAGATCAAAGCCCGCCCGCCGATCCGACTTCGCGAAGGCGAAGTCCTGCAATTAAAAAATCAAACGAAACTAAAACTGTTCCAAAAAGCGTGAATCGTTCTCGTAAAGGAGGCGCATATCGTCGATCTTATAGCGCATCATCGTGATCCGCTCTAAGCCCACGCCAAAGGCGAAGCCGCTGTATTCCTCGGGGTCGATCCCACAGTTTAAAAGTACCTGTGGGTGTACCATCCCCGAGCCGAGCATCTCGATCCAGCCCTCGCCCTTACAGAGCGGACAGCCCGCCCCGCCGC
Organism: Roseburia sp.; assembly: GCA_023666265.1. Lineage (GTDB taxonomy): Bacteria > Bacillota > Clostridia > Oscillospirales > Ruminococcaceae > Ruminiclostridium_E. The sequence continues at coordinate 30,677 of JAMPCH010000027.1, read as the reverse complement.
ATTTAAAGCATTGTAAGTCCACCTCGGCGGACGGCTCGGTATAGGGGAAGTGGTGAGGGCGAAAGCGGAGCTTGATCCCCTCGCCATAGAGCCGCCGCGCCCAGATCTCGAGCGTCCCCTTTAGGTCGGAGAAGCGGATCTTACGATCGATCACCAGCCCCTCACATTGGTGAAAGATCGGCGAATGGGTCGCGTCGACCGCGTCGGAGCGATAGACCCGCCCGGGGCTTATGATCGCGATCGGGGGCTTTTCCTTTAGCATGGTGCGAATCTGTACCGAGGAGGTCTGAGTACGGAGGAGGATCTTTTCGGTGATATAAAACGTATCCTGTGGGTCGCGGGCGGGGTGACCCTCGTCGGTATTGAGCATATCAAAGACATACTTCGTCTCCTCGACCTCGGGTCCGTCCACGACGGTATAGCCCATTCCCCGGAAAATATCCTTCATCTCCTCGAGGACGATATTAAAGGGGTGACGCTTCCCCGCCGACCGCCGCTCGCCGGGCATCGTCACGTCAAGCGCCTCGGCTTTAAGCCGCTGTTCGAGGACGCCCGCCTTGAGCGCCACCGCTTTTTCGGCGATCGCCGTCTCGAGCGAGGCGCGGATCTCGTTCGCGAGCTGACCGATAACGGGACGCTCCTCGGCGGAGAGCTTACCCATCTGTTTTAAGATCGCGGTGAGGTCGCCCTTCTTCCCGAGGAGCTTTACGCGAAGCTCCTCGAGCGCCTTTATATCGGTGAGCGCGCCGATCTCGGCGGAAGCCTTCTCTTTAATGCTTCGAAGCTGTTCTTTCATTTTTTGTCGTTCCTTTCTTACTTCCGTTATGGTTATTCATATTATTATGGTCGTTCCGCTCGCCGCTTCCGCCCCGATCGGTCTTACCCGTCCCCGTCCGCTTTACGCGGATCGTCTCGACGACCTTTTCCTCCGCCTTCTCCGCGATCGGGAGGAGGCGCGGGGTCTTTTTCTTCTCCGCGTTGGCTTCGAGCCATTTTTCATCCGCCGCCCGCTGTTCCTCGGTATATCGATAGCCGTCGGTATATTTCCCGACATCGTCGCGGTTATAGAGAGCGCCCTCGGCGGGGAGACCCTTTTTTGTCAGACGGTTCTCGAGAAGCTCCTTCGTCAGCGTATAGATCAGCGCAAAGACGGGGACGCCGAGGAGTACCCCCACGAAGCCGAACAAGCCGCCGCCGAGAATGATCGAGATCAATACCCACATCGCCGGCAGCCCCATCGTCTCGCCGAATAAGAGCGGCTTTAAGAGATTTCCGTCGACCTGTTGGAGGATCAGGATAAAGAGGGCGAACCATACCATTTTCATCGGGTCCTCGAGTAAAACGAAGAAGCAGCAGGGGATCGCCCCGATAAACGGACCGAAAAACGGGATGATATTCGTACAGCCGATAATGACCGCCATTAAGAGCGGATAGGGCGTACCGATGAGCGAAGCGCCGATAAACGCGACACAGCCGATAAAAAACGCGTCGATGAGCGTCCCGGTGATATAATGGGTAAAAATATCGTTGGTGTGGCGCGATACGCGTAAGATCCCCTGTACGCGGTCATTCCGAAAGAAGGCGAAGAGGATCTTTTTGACTTGAGCCTTGAGCGTCTCTTTAGAGATAAGAAAGTAGATCGCGATGATAAATCCGATAATAAAATCCTTAAACGCGAGGATAAAGTTGATCGCCCCGCCGCCGATCCTTGAGCCAAAGTCAAAGACCGTCTTTGAGATCTCCGTCCACGAGCTGTTTAAATAGGTCTCGATCTGTTCGATCGGGTTCTCAAAGGCGCTGATCACCTGGGGCTGATCCGCGAAATTAGCATAGACCCAGCTCATAAACCGCTCGGCGTAGTCGCCGAACTGTCCGACAAGCCCCGTAAGACTGCGCCAGACCTGGGGAATGATCAGATAGAGAAGCCCGATCATCAGTCCGACCGCGAGTAGGATCGTGAGGACGACCGAGAGGTTTCGGATCACGACCCCGCGCCGAACACTCGCCGCCTTCTCCGCCCGGCTTTTAAAGACCCGCGTCCGAAAGAACTCAACGAGCGGGTTTAAGAGATAGGCGATCACGACCCCCCAAATGATCGGCGAAAGGCTCGCGCCGATCGTCTCAAACATCTGTCCGAGATCGGGGAACTTAGAGATACTTAACAATAAAAAGCCGCTCAGTACGACCACGATGAGAGCGTACACCGCGACTTGGGTATATTTTGGGTTAAAATGAAATTTCATAGAATATAAACTCTCAATCGGTGCAGAATTTGCACAAGCTTGCTCCGCAAGCTTGTGCGATAAGGTAGCACACCGCCCGCTTCGCGGGTAGTGCAGTAAGACAGCACACTACCCGCTTCGCGGGCTGTGTGCGTAGTTTATTTTCCCGTGCTTCGCACGGGAAAATAAACTACATGGCACCCCCTACCGGAATCGAACCGATAACGAACCCTTAGGAGGGGTTTGTTATATCCATTTAACTAAGGGGGCATATTTCCGATCTTATTATGGTCGGTTATCCCTATTATACCATTCATTATCCAAAAAGTCAAGAAAAAACGCCCTCTCGCCGCTCGGTTTCAGAAAAATACTGGAAAATGCAAAAAAACATTTGACATTTCGCCGCCAATATGAGAAAATAAAGGTACGGGAAATTTCCGCGATCCGACAATTGCGGAAAGGGAAGGGAGCGCGGACACTCACTTTCACCAAAGAAACTTTCTTGGAATAAAATATTTTTGGGTACCGTTTACATCTCCCCGCGCTCCTCTCCCGTTTTCATCTACCGAAATATCACGAATCGTTTCGGTTTAATAGAAGGGCGATCTTCGCCCGGAAAGGCGGTCATTGTGAAAATTCTCAAAAAATTTGTCTCGCTGTTTTTATGCCTATGCGTCGCCGTCCCGATCTTTACGGTCGCGGCGGGCGCGGAAGCGGGCGTTTACGAGTGGGACGGTAAAAGTAAGCTAAAAGCCGGGAATACGTACATAATCACGGACTTGGTAAAGCTCAAAAAAGAGATCGAGATCCCCCAGAATACAAAGCTCAGCGTCAAAAAGGGCGGCGAGCTGAGGATCTATTCGGGCGGCTCGATCACGGTAAGAGGCGAGCTCGCCGTCGCGATCGGCGGACTGATCTTTAACTCGGGGACGATCACGGTCAAAAAGAACGGCGCGATGAATCTCTACGGCGCTTTTCAATCCTCGGTGAGCGGTAATCTCGAGCTCGGCGGGACGACGACGGTCTATAAACAGGGGACGGCGGAGATCTCGTCGACGGTCAAGATCTATAAAAACAGTAAGCTCGTCACCCGAGGCTCGCTCAGCTTTTATAAGAGCAGCGACGCGACGGTCAGCGGGACGATCCGGGGCGAGGCGGGAAGCCAACTCCACCTACAAGGGATCATGGGGATCACGGTGAGCGGCTCGATCGATATGAGCGGTCACTTAACGATCGGCGCGCGCTCCAACGTCCGCTGCAGCGGTACGATCATCCTCGACGAGAGCGCGAGCTATACCCGCTTTAAAAAGATCACGATCACTAAGAGCGGACGCTTCACCGACGAGCGCCCCGAGGACGAGAACGCCGATATGACGGTCGGGATCCTCGTCGACGAAAAGCGCGTCACGCGTAAGGGGATCGACGTATCCTACGCCCAAGGCGAGATCGACTGGAAAAAAGTCGCCGCGTCGGGGGTCGACTTCGCGATCATACGCGCGGGGCGTGGACGGGCGGGAAGCTCGAACACGATGAAGGAGGACGACTACTTCCGCCGTAACATCACCGAGGCGCAAAAATACGGGATCGACGTCGGCGTATATTTTTACAGCTACGCGACCTCGGTCTCGGAGGCGAAGGAGGAGGCGCGGTTTTTCGTCAGCCTCGTTAAAGACTATGAGATCCAATACCCGCTGATCCTCGATATGGAGGAGGAGTTTCAGGGCGGGATCGGGACGCGTAAGCTCACGAATATGATCGAGGCGTTTTTTGAGGTCCTGATCGAGGAGCGCTACTTCCCGATGTTTTACTCCTATAAGGCGTGGCTCGAGCGGAACCTCGATATGACGATCCTCGATAAATACGCGATCTGGCTCGCCCAGGTCGGCGACACGGTCACCTATGAGGGCGGCTATTATATCTGGCAGTACAGCTTTACCGGGAAGGTGAGCGGGATCGACGGCGACGTCGATCTCGATTACAGCTACCGCGACTTCCCGGCGATCTTAAAAAAATACGGCTTAAATAACCTGTCTTAAAGGGCGGGCGCGGCGTACCCTCGGCGATCACGCGGGGGTACGCCGTTTTTTTGTTTTTATTTTTGGGAAGGCACGACTTGCGGGTCGCTTTGGGCGCTTGCGTCCGTGCAAGCGCTTGGGGCGACCCGCTATCGCCTCCTTGCGATCCTCCTCGCGCCCGATCAGGCGGCGGGTCTTTTTTTACCTTGAAAAATTTGTTTTTATATGGTATACTGATAAAAACGATCCGCGGAAGGGGGGAAGGCGTATGCTTGCTCAAACGTTCGCGTCCGCGCTCGCGACGATCGAGGACGAGGGTCAGCGGGACGAGCTGGCGGAGTTTTATGCCAAAAATTTTGATCGGTTTATCTATATCGCGCTTTCACGGACGAATAATCGTCACGACGCGGAGGACGCGGTCCAAAACGCGTTTATCGATATAACGGATAAGCCCGAACGTTTTTTTGCTCTTCCGCCGCATAAACGGATCGCTTACGTAAACGTCATGATCCGAAATAACACCGTCGATCTTTACAGACGTCGAAATCGGGTCGTATTTTTTGAAGAAAACGAAAATAACGTTGACGAAAGCGCTGTATCTCTCGAAGACGACGTTTTGGAAAGGCTCTCGAGGAGCGAGCTTTTAGCCTTTGTCGAAGGATTACCGCTCTATCAACAAAACGTCCTCGTATGTAACCGCCTTCTCGGTTTTTCGATCGAGGAAACGGCGAAGCACCTCAACATCTCGCTTTCCGCCGCGAAAAAACATCTCTATCGGGCGCGGAAGGCGATCCGCGAATTTGTACGCGAAAGGGAAGAAAGCAATGAACGAAACGATCTTATGTGAAATACTGAACGAGCTATGCCAAAAGGAATTTCACGCTTATGACAATTACCCGCCATACCGCCCCTCTCTCCGTCATCGTCTCGCGATGAAACGGATCTTTCGGCAGTATGAGAGAAACAAACGAAAAAATGCGGCGACCGAGAAAGAAGCGCTCTCTCCCGTCGAGCGCACAAAAGCGCTCCCCAAGCTAAGACCGACGAAAAAGGCTCTCCTGTTCCTGATCGCGATCCTTTTCGCGACGTTTTTAACGGGCTGGACGGTTTTATACGTTTCCGAACGTTTTCACGGGACGGTCGCTCCCGATCATACGACCTTATTCTCGGTCGATACCGGGGACTTCCCGGAAACGCTCGAGAAAAAATACGTCTTACCGGAAGTACCGACGGAATTTGAAATTTACGACGCGGTATCAAATCCGTTTCACGAGATCACGTCTTACATCGATCCGGCGACCGATCGAACCATCGTTTTCGGACAGCACGTAAAAGACAGCTATCACCCTCATTATAATACGGAGCGGGGTGTACTCGAAGACGTTGTTGTGAACGGAAACGACGGGATTTGTCTCGATCTTAGCGACGAAAGCCTCGATTTTGTCTTGATCCTATGGGATTGCGGCGATTATGTTTTGGAACTTATCGGAAATTTACCCAAAAATAAGCTAATGAATTTGGCGGAAAGTGCTGAAATTTCATAAATTTCAAAAAAAGGGGGGATCTTTTTTCGACGAAAAACGATATATATAATAGAGGGAAAAATTTCCTCTCGCATTTTCTGTCGAAAGGAGGTGTCTTCCATGCGGTTCAAAAGGATCGTCATTCCGTTTTTGTCGGCTTGCCTGCTTTGTACAAGTTTAAACGTCAAAAGCTTCGCCGAAACGACCAAATATCCGTTTGAGTCCGAGATTTCGCCGATGTACAAGATCGCGAGCAATCCGTCCTCCGAGCTTGAAATGATCGGGAATATGGCGTATTGTACAAGCCAAGTCAGCGGTACGGCGGTTTCCATATCTGCCGAACAGACCTTACAAAAGTATCAAGGTCTTTGGATATGGGACGATGTAAAGGACGTAAAATGGACAAAGAACGTAAGCGCCAACAGTCTTACCATGTCAAACAGCAAGAGCGGACTTGAAAGCGGGACGTATCGAGTAAAAACCGTTTTCACGCTGACGGACAAAAACGGTAAGACCGAGACGGTCACGGTTTACAGCGACGAGGTAAGCTGTTAGACCGGGAAAGCGAAAGCGCTTTCCAAAAAAAGAAACGTAAATCAATGCCCTTGACGGGCAGAAAGGAACGAAAAAATGAAAATCAAAAATTTATTCAAGAAAGCGACCGCCGTTTTACTGGCGGGGATCATGGCGACGAGCGCGGGGACGGCGACATTTGCGGAGAGCGAGATAGCAACTTCTTTGGAATCAACGTATCAAGAAAGGAGTTGCCTAATGAAAGAAGCGCCCTCGTTGATTTACGCCGCAGGAATAGAAGACACGTCCAGTTGCCAAATGTCTAATATTTTCTCGATATATGACGAGAACGGAAACGATACCGGCAGAAATATCTCGTTCATCATTCAAGAAAATAAGATAGTAGGGGATATTGTGTTTGCCTTTGACGAGAACGGCAATTTTTCAGCTTCCTCGGGATTACAAGATTACCCTGACGTTTGCGAAGCTTTTCTGTCGGGCAAAAAGGTGTCCTTTTGCAGCTACGGAGACGATTTTATTATGACGGACGGCGAAGAAGCTCTTGTTTTGCTTTCGGAATACGAAGAAGATAGACCCGTTACACCTCAAAAGGCTTATTCCTTGTCGGATATAAAAATAGCGGACGCTTACCGTTCGTCTCTTGTACCCGATGTACAGGTCGCTTCGATGTCTATTCCCGAAAATGCGACCGTGTATGCTACTCAATATCCAACGGTAAATTTCGATTCACGCGCAAATATTGTTGGTCAAGGAGTAGAGGGAACTTGTTGGGCGGCTTGTGTAGCGTCAAAGGTTTGCTATGAAAGTACCTCGTATTCGAATTTAACAGCCGACGATGTCTATAATGCCGTGAATGATGTTTTCAAATCAATTGGAAGTAAAAGACAACGTTATGAAAGAGGTCTTTCGGTTTACGGATTTACAATGGATTCTTCTTTCACGGGGATAAAGCCGTTTAGCGTATTGCAGTCCAAGACGCAAAATGAGAAAAACTTAGTGATTATGAGACTTCAAAATAATAACTCGGACGCAGTACATGCGGTTGTTTTAAAAGGTTATCAGATTATCAATCCCATTGAAGGGAGTGTGTATCTGCTGATGGACCCTAATAGTAGCCATCACGAAGCGGTAAGAATCTCAGAAAGCGTGTATAATGGCACATCAGGGTTTACCTATGTAAGTAAGACTAAATCCTATACGTGGTTTGACTCAATTTGTACTAAGAAAGGGAATTGATTTTGAAGCATTACTTTAAAAGCTTTTTTGCCGTGTTTTGCCTTTTGATCGGCTTCACGGCGAACGGGACGACCGCCGCCGCCGTGAGAGAGGCGGAGATCGACGACGGCGACCGCGAGCATTATAACGCGCTCTTACACGCGGTCGACCGAGCGGAGGTGTCGTTTGACGAATATCAATGGCTCTGCGGCGACGGCGATAAGCTGACGGGCGTCCCGTCGCGGGCGGAGACGGAGCTGTTTAACGAAGGGAGCGCGGTCTTTTCGTTTACCTGTGACCTGAGCCGGATCGCCGAGGAACACCGCACCTCGCCGGAATTTGATCTTTACGCCGTGTTCGTTCTTCACGAGGACGTCGGGAAGTATTACACCTGTGAGTTCAGTGTGCTGAAAAATTCGATCATCACCTCGGAGGAGATCAAAAAAGCGGCTCGGCTCGGACAAGCCGGGATAGCGAGCGAGGTCGAGCGCCTGATAAACGCCGGTTGGATCGAGCCGGGGCAGGAGGACGAGGAGGTCGAGCTTCCCTCGATCACGGGGATCGAGATCTATGAGCGAATGGACTTTAATCGCGCCGAATGGTTCAAGGGTCAGCCCGCCGATTACCCCGCGACCATCAACGAGGAGCATTTCATTCAGCGCTTCTCCGTGATCGACCCGTCAAAGCGCGGTTGGACGGAGACGACCCACGACCGCTGGAACGCGGACTATACGGCGCGGGGGACGACCGACCGCTTTTACGTCAAAAAAGACGGCTCTCTCGCGACCGGCAGTACCACGATCGACGGCGTTCGCTACAAATTTGATAAAAGCGGCGTTTGTCAGGGCGAATACACCGGCTTCACCTCCTCGGACAAGGGTCGGCGCTACTGGAAAAACGGGACGCTCGTCAAAAACAAATGGATCAGAGTAAAGGGCGCGCGGAAGTATTACGCCGGCGCGGACGGCTATTTCGTCACGGGGACGGCGACGATCGACGGGGCGGAGTATACCTTCGCCGAGAACGGCGCGGTCGTGAATTAACCCTCCTTCCCAAAAGAAAAAAGAATAAACAATTGAGCCTCTTTCCCTCCCGTCCCGGGAGGGAAAGCCGTTTTATCGAGACCCGTCGCCGACAACGAGACCCGCCGCCTCGCACTCCTTCCATAAAAAAATAAAACCAAAACTCCCCGCCCGTTAAGGTTGATTTTTCCCGAAAGATATGATATACTATAGTAAAAATAAAATCCACGACAAAGGAAAGGACATTTTTATATGGCTAAGGTTGTAAAATTCGGCGGGAGCTCGCTCGCCGACGCGAATCAGTTTCGTAAGGTCGCCGATATTATCCGCGCCGACCGCGAACGCCGCTATGTCGTCCCGAGCGCGCCCGGGAAGCGCCGCCCCGACGACGTTAAGGTCACCGACCTCCTTTATACCTGTTACGAGGAGGTCTGCGCCGGGAAAAACGCGATCGCCGCGTTTATGCCGATCGCCGAGCGGTTCGACGGGATCGTCTCCGACCTCGGGCTGACGATCTCGCTCGACGAGGAATATGAGGTCATCCTCGATCACTTCCGTAAGCGGGCGGGGCGCGACTATGCCGCGAGCCGAGGCGAATATCTCAACGGGATCATTCTCGCGAATTATCTCGGCTTCCCCTTTATCGACGCGGCGAAGGCGATCTTTTTCACCAAAAAGGGCGACTTTGACCCCGACCTGACCGACGCGAGCCTCGCGTCGATCTTAGAGGGATACCCAAACGCCGTGATCCCCGGCTTTTACGGCGCGAAGCCCGACGGGTCGATCAAGACCTTCTCACGCGGGGGGAGCGATTTCACCGGCTCGGTCGTCGCTAAGGCGATCGGCGCGGAGCTTTATGAGAACTGGACGGACGTTCCCGGCTTCGCGATCGCCGACCCGAGGATCGTTAATAACCCAAAGTTTATCGACGTGATCACCTATCGCGAGCTTCGCGAGCTATCGTATATGGGCGCGGGCGTTTTACATCAGGACGCGATCTTCCCCGTCAGGAACGCGAAGATCCCGATCAATATCAAAAACACCAACGACCCCGCCGCCAAGGGGACGATGATCGTCTCGGAAGCGCCCGAGGGAAAGAACGAGCATATCATCACCGGGATCGCGGGGAAGAAGAATTTCAGCGCGATCTCGCTCGAGAAGGACGAGATGAACAGCGAGATCGGCTTCCTCCGCCGTATCCTGACGCTCATGGAGAACGAGGACATCGCTTTTGAGCATATCCCGACCGGGATCGACACCATGAATATCGTCGTCGGGAGCGATCAGCTCGCCGCTCACCCCCGTTTCGCCGAGCGGATCAAGGAGGTCGCCGACCCGAACCATATCGAGATCGTCAATAACCTCGCGCTGATCGCGGTCGTCGGGCGGGGAATGAAGGCGACGAAGGGAACGGCGACGCGGATCTTCGCCGCGCTCTCTCACGCCAACATCAACATCAAAATGATCGATCAGGGTTCGTCCGAGCTCAATATCATCATCGGGATCGAGGAAGCGGACTTTGAGGAGGCGATCCGCGTGATCTATCATATGTTTCTCTTACAAGAGTAGATAAACCGCTTTCTTTGTCCGTTTTCTGCTATTGTGCGTCGAAAAAGTGATAGAGATATTTCAAGAAAGCCGATATAATATTATATGATTTTATTGCTTTATTGCACCGCTTCGCGGGATCTCCTTTGCGAAACGGTGTATCTTTTAGGGGATCGCGGGCTTTTGCCGCCTTCCCAAAAATAAAGGCAACACCAAGAAAGGAAGGGTAATAATGAATAAAAAACGAACGCTCTCGCTTCTCTGCGCGGCGGCGCTGATCCTCGGCGGCTGTAACGGCGAGAGCGCGCCGAGCGAGACGGACGAGACGACCGCCCCGAGCGGATCGGAAGGATCGGGCGCGGAAAGCCCCGAACCCGCGAGCACCGACGACCTCTCCGCCTCGTATGAATGGGGGAACGTCGAGATCGTCGGCGGCGGGTACGTCGTCGGGTTTTATTATAATAAAGCCGAGGAGGGGTTGGTCTACGCCCGTACCGACATCGGCGGCGCGTATCGTATGGATCGCGAAACGGGGCGGTGGGTCCCCCTCACGGATCGATTTAACGAGGACGACTATACCTATTACGGGATCGACGGCTTAGCGGTCGACGAGACCGAGCCAAACCGCGTCTATCTCCTCGCGGGTATGTATCGCGGGTGGAAGTCCGCAGTCCTTCGCTCGGAGGACTACGGCGAGACGTGGGAGATCACGCCGCTCGAGTTTTCCTGCGGCGGGAACGAACCGAACCGCTACGCCGACCGCCTCATGGTCGACCCTAACGACCCCGCGACCCTCTATGTCGGGTCGCGTACCGCCGGGCTATGGGTGAGCCACGACTACGGCGCGAGCTTTAGCTTGGTGGACAGCTTCCCGACCCTCGGGCTCGATTATAAGGAGGACGGGTATAACTTCGGGATCACCGCGATCGCCTTTGACCCCGACTCGAGCGCGGCGGGAGAAGCCTGTCGGACGATCTATGTCGGGACGGGCGACCGTATGAGCTATGTCACGACCGACGGCGGCGCGACGTGGGCGGAGATCCCCGATCACCCGAACGGCTATCTCCCCTGTCATATCTACGTTCAAGACGGGAAGGTCTACTTCGTCTTTAACTCCCAAGCGGGACCGTATCAGGTCGCGCAGGGCGCGATCCGCCGCTATGATCCCGCGACAAAGGAATGGACCGATCTCACCCCGAACGACAGCGGTCACGGCTGGGGCGACCTCGAGATCGACCCGAGCGACCCGAATACCCTCTATCTCTCGACCATGGGGAAATGGGGCGCGGAGGAGAACGATAATATCTACCGTTCGACCGACGGCGGCGCGAGCTGGGAAGGGCTTTTTACGGGCGACGGGAAGGATCGTATCTTCGCGGTCGACTACTCGGGGGCGAAATGGCTCGACTGGGGGAGCGATCACGCGAAGCTCGGCTGGATGATCGGCGACCTCGAGGTCAATCCCTTCAATCGCGACGAGCTGATCTATGGGACGGGGGCGACGACCTATCGCTCGACGAACCTCACGAAGTGGGGCGAGGAGACGATCAACATCGAGGTTTACTGCGCGGGGATCGAGGAGACGGCGGTGCAGGACGTGACCGCCGCGAACAGCGACGAGATCCGCCTTTATTCGGCGATGGGCGACATCGACGGCTTTACGCATTACGACGTGGACGTCGCGCCCGACACGATGAATGAGGACGGCGCTTTTACGACCTCCCATTCTATCTCCTGCGGCTATCTCGACCCCGAGATCGTCGTAAGGACGGGGGAAGGGAACCTCGCAATCTCGATCTCGACCGACGGCGGGAAGACATGGAAACAGTCGCGGAAGCCCGTCAAGGGCGGGGACTGTGGGACGGCGGCGGTCAACGCGGACGGGAGCGCGATCTACTGGACAAATTCCTCGGCGGCGGCGGTCTTTCGCTCCGACGACCTCGGCGAGACGTGGATACAGCTCGATAAGGCGCTCGCGAACCCCCAGCTCGCGGCGGACTGTCTCGACCCCGACGCGCTTTTCGCCTATACGGGCGGGACGCTCTATATCTCGCGCGACCGAGGCGAGAGCTTTGAGATGAGCGGCTTATTTATCCCCGACGGCGGGCATATCACGCCAAGCCCCGAGAAGGCGGGCGATCTTTGGCTCGCGACCTCTTACGGCGGGGTCTTCCTCGTGACCGAATACGGTCAGGGCGAGCTGATCCGTAAGAATATCCAGAGCGCGGAATGTGTCGCGGTCGGCGCGGCGAGCGCCGAGGGAGAGCCGATGGCGCTCTACGCGATCGGGATCAATAACGAGGTCTATGGTGTATGGCGCTCGACCGACAGCGGCGAGAGCTGGCAGCGGATCAACGACGACGACCACCAATTCGGCGTGATCGGCGAGAGTATCGCCGCCGACTACCGCGTCTTCGGGCAAGTCTATTTTGGGACAAACGGTCGCGGGATCATTATGGGGCGGTTAAAATAACAAATGATTTTTTGAGGATCGACGGAGGCGCTTTCCCTCCGTCGGTCTTTTTTTACGGGAAACGGAATATCAAATTACGGAGCTTTTCTTCTTCCCTTTTTGGAGAAGGGTACGCTACGCGACCTCCCGCTTTCGGCGGGTCGTTTTCGCCTCGGCGGCTTCTCCCTTTTGACGGTAGCTTTCGCTTTTTCGGAAGGGAGGTCGCTTGGGGGAATTCTGTCTTCTCCCGCGAAGGCGGATCTCCTTCTCCGCCGTGTGATTTTTCCTGTCCCCTACTCCCTCGACAACCCGCCGCCTCGACCGCTCATCTCGTCCGAAAAAATTTCACGACGCTTTAATGTTCTACACTTTATCACACCACTTTTTTGAAATTCAAATTTTTAAACTTTTACACTTTCAAGCGCTGTATATTTTTGCCCTTTCTTTCCCGTCCCTTCCCACCCGAAATTATTCGTGCTTTAAACTTTTACGCTTTTTCATATTCCAGCTTTACCATATCGAAATTCCCTCAAAACGATTTGTTTGTCACTCGATCATTTGTCAGACTTGCGACCTCTTTTTTATTTCCTCGGAAGGTCGATCAAGCGCTCACACTTTGTTATATTTTTAACAATTTATCCTTCTCTTGCATTTCTCTTTGACCGGAAATCTTCCTCATCGATCGCCGACCATCGCTCGGTCACCCTATCCCCGAACCGCTCTCCTCGCCCGTACCTTTCCCCTCCCCGCCCGCGCGCGGCGGCGAAAGCCCCGAACCGCCCGATCTTCTTTGTTTTTTCGGATTTTTGGGGTCGATTTTTGTGAAAATTCGGTATGACACGATTTTCACATTTCCCGCTCCTGTAAACAAAAATATTTTCATCAAACCGCATTATAAAGGGAAATTTGGAAATTTCCTTTTGTGAAAATCCGGCCGACCCGATTTTTCACATTCGCTCAAAACAGGAACGTTTGACTTTTTATCGTTTTTGGGACGAAAATGTTCTCATTTGGCCGGCGGGTGAAATTTCGGCTTGAAGGATGGATTTTGAGTTCCTTCAAAAAATTTTTGTGGAGTTTTAACAAGACGAAAATTTGTTCCTAAAAGGATCGCGGCGGGAAAATTTTCCCAAAACGCCTTTCCGACGCGGTTCGACAAAAAAAGAAGCCTCTTATTTTTTATTCGGATCAAGGGAATTTTTTCAAAAATAAAGTCTTCGGATTTTTTTCGCGGGTTAAAAAACGCGGTTTTTGAAGCGGATTTCTTTGGGATGACGCGGATTTTTCGGAAAAATCGAATGAAGAAAAAGGCTTTGTTATCGCATTTCCCGACATTTTCCCGCAAAATTCGGGAATTTTAAAAATCGGACGACCCGATTTTTTCGGCGGCATAAAATTCAAATGATTCTAATATTATCAAATATGAACAAAAATTCCCCTCAAAATCGAGAGAAGGAGCGGGAAATTTCGGAATTTCGACCGGGAAATGACGGGAAATAGGACTAAAAATTCAAATTCATTCCTTTTTCGCCGATTTCGTGAAAAATAGAGCTTTTCGGCGCGATTTTCGCGTAAAACAGCTCAAAATTAGCGAAAATGGACGCATTTCGTCGATACGCACGGGGCAGCCTCCGCCGCCGTGCGGCAAAACGACCCGACTCGATCGTAGACGATCGTCCGCCCAAATCGCTCACCCGACCATGACCGACGGCGGCGGAGCGTCGACCGAGAAGGAGTTTGGATCGGGCAAGCGCGGACTGTTTTTTGAAATATTTTTGGAGACTTGTCGACGTTCGGCGGAGGAGCGAGGGAGTACCCCGAAGGCGTGGCTCACTCACCCGCTCTTCGTAGGTCGAGTCGAGGGAGATGTTCTCTCCGCTCCTTCTCCCTCCCTCGGAGATGGATCGATTTAGGGAGGTGATCTCCCGCTCCTTCTCCTCTCTCGGAGGGGCGGTTGAGGGAGATGATCTCTCCCTCTCCTTCTTCGGAGGGCGGCGACCGGGAGGAGATGTTGTCCTCTCTCTTCTCTCCTTCGGAAGGAGACCAGTCGGGGGAGGTGTCCCCCCTCTCCGCTCCTTCCTCGGAAGGAGATCATCACGGCGGGGAAAATGTTGACCTCTCTCCTCTCGTTTGGGCGCACCGAACAGGGAGGAGAATATCTCCTTCCCCCGAGAAAAAACACCGCCCGCTCTCCTTCGCGGGGAGAACGGGCGGTGATCGTTTATCAAATATCGGATAATTAAGGAGTGCGGATAAGGCGGTCACTCCTCCCCCTCCGTCAGCTCGGAGATGATCTTGATAAAGCCGTCGACGTCTGTAAAATCTCGGACGACCGACGCGAAGCGGATACAGGCGACGTGGTCGATCTCCTTCAGCTTACGAAAGACCATCTCGCCGATCTTCTCCGAGGTGACCTCGCGCTGGAAGTTATTTTTAAGCTCGCTCTCGACCTCCTCGACCATCTTCTCGATCGTTTCGAGCGTGATCGGGCGCTTGATCGTCGCGCGTAAAATTCGCTCGACGAGCTTTTGAGAGTCAAACGGCTGGAGGGTGTGATCCTTCTTGATCACCATGAGGGGGATATTCTCGACGATCTCATAGGTCGTAAAGCGACACTTACAAGAGAGACATTCCCGCCGCCTCCTGATCCGCCCGTCGGTCGGGCGCGAATCGATCACTTTACTGTCAAGATAGCCACATTCGGGACAACGCATAAAAACACTCCTTTAAGATAACGCCCTCCGCGCCCGCCCGCTGTGCGGGGCGGAAACAGCGCACGCCTGCCATAAAAAAATCAAAGAATAAACATAAGCCCCGCGACACGTAAAACGGCGCGGGGCTGGGGTATTACGCTGTTTTGGTTTTGGTCTTAGCCTTGGGCTTTTTAGCCCCCTCGCGGAGCTGCCACGCCGCCCAGAGCGGACCGCTGATAAAGACCGAGGAATAAGCGCCCGCGAGTAACCCGACCAGCATCGGGAAAACGAAGCTTATGATCGACTCAACGCCGCAGATCAGCGCCACGATACACATCGATAATACCGCGATACTCGTCGTGACCGTCGTCTTGATCGAGCGGGAGAGGGTCTGTTGGATACTCGCGTTGACGAGCTCGGTGATGTTCATTTTCTTCCCATAGAGCTTCCGATTTTCGCGGACGCGGTCAAACATAACGATCGTACTGTTGATCGAATAGCCGAGGATCGTCAAAATGACCGCCATAAAGTTGGCGTCGATCGACAGGCGACAGAAGACGAACGCCGCGAAGACCATAAACACGTCGTTAAAGAGCGCGACAAGCGAGAATACGCCCGCCGACCAGCCGCCGATATTCTTAAACCGTACCGCGATATAGATGATCAAGAGGATAAACGAGAAAAGCACCGCCACGAAGCATTTTAAGAAGAACGAGAAGCCCGCCGAGGGATTAACGTCCTGGCTGTTGACGAGCTCGAGCGCGTTCTCGGGGAAAGCCGCGATCAGCTTCTCGGACACGCTGTACTGGACGTCGGCGGTCAGTCCCTCCGCCGAGGAGAAGGCGAGCTGGACCGTCTCGAGGTCGCTCCCAAAGGCGGAACCCGTCGTCACGCCGACCGTCCCGAGGTTTAGCTCCTCGACCGTATTTTTAACGGCGTTTACGTCGATCGTCCCCGCGTAGCTATAGGTGAGCATCGTCCCGCCCTTAAACTCGATATCGACGGGGACGCCGAGGATCAGCGCGGTAAGGATCGTCACGACCGCGATCACGATCGGTACGGCGGCAAAAATTTTCCGCTTCCCGACAAAGTCATAATATTTTTTATTTTCCATTTTTAACACCCCCATACAAAGCGGGTCTGCGGAATACCTTAAACCGCGCGAGCGACATCGTCATCAGGCGGGAGGTCAAGATCCCGAAAAGGAAGTTTAACACGACGCCGACCGCGAGCGTATAGCCGAAGGAGTAGATCGTCCCCGCCGTCGAAACGCCGAACCACGTAAACACGGGCGTTAAGATGATCGCGCACCAGCTGTCGGGCGTACCGAAAGCGCCCATTAAAATGACCGCGATGATGAGCATGGTGATATTCCCGTCAAAGATCGCCGAAAAAGCCCGCTTAAAGCCCGTATAGAGCGCGCCGTCGATCGTCTTCCCCGCGCGAAGCTCCTCCTTGATGCGCTCGTTTGTGATCACGTTCGCGTCGACGCCCATACCGACCGCGAGGATGATACCCGCGATACCGGGAATGGTAAGGGTAAAGCTATCGTTAAAGGAGAAAAAGCCCGTGACCGCCGCGAGCGTACCCGCGACCTGACCGACGAGCGAGATCACCGCGACCACGCCGGGGAGGCGATACATCGCGATCATCATGATCGCGATCAGCGCGAAGGCGATCACGCCCGAGAGCGCCATCGCGTCGCGCGCGCCCATACCGAGGGTCGGCGAGATCGTACTAAAGCTATCGGTGATAAGCTTAAAGGGGAGCGCGCCGCCGTTGATCTTGGTCGCGAGGTCGTTCGCCTCGTCATAGTCGGCGAAGCCGCCCGAGATCGTACACTGACCGTCCGCGATGATCGCGTTGACGGTCGGGGCGGAGATCTGGACGTCGTCCATCCAGATCGAGATCCTGTCGCCGCTCGCGTAAGCCTCGGTCGTCGCGTCCTTAAAGGCTTCCTTCCCGCTGTCGTTGAGCTCGAGCGCGACGACATAGGCGCGATCCGTCTGGCTGTAATACGCGGTGGCGTTCGAGACGTCGACGCCCGAGAGAACCTGTTCGAGATCCTCATACGTCCCGTCGGCGGGGATGTCGCCGCTATACCCTTTACGGAAGGTCAGCATGGCGGTCTCGCCAAGCTCCTTGACCGCCTGTTCGGGGTCAAAGCTGTCGTCGTCCGACTGCCACGGGAAGCGGCAGATCAAGCGATCGCTGTTATAATCGACATAGATCTCATAGTCGGTGATATTCTTACCGACGAGGCGGGTCTCGATGATCGCCCGGGCGGAATCCATCTGACCGTTCGTCGCGTCATAGCCCTCGGGCGGGGTAAAGGTAACGTCGACGCCGCCGCGGATGTCGATCCCCCAGCGGATATCCCCGACGCCCCGTACATGAACCGTTTCAATGTCGCCGTAATACGTGCTGAAGCCGACGATCGAAAAATAAGAGAACACCGCGATCAGCACGAACACCACAAAGAAAACGGGCTTTTTAACCTGCTTCAATTTGTCTGTTCACTCCGTTTCTGCTAATATAATAGGACATACTATATTATTATAAATCAAAATGACCGATTCGTCAAGGGTTTTTGGCGAATTTCGGGATTTCACCGTCTCTTTTTTGGGGAAGGATCCTTCCTGTCAAAGCTCGCGGCGGTGTACAAAGCCCGCCGCTCTTTGCGCCTTCCCAAAAAGAATAAAGCGAAAAACGCCCCCTAGCGAGAGCAGTTTATACGCTCAGCTCCGCCTTTTCACCGAGGAGATCCTTGTTCTTTTCGAGGATCGGGCGGATAAAGCCGTCGAGGAACTCGTCGACCTGTTCGGGACAGCGCCCGATAAAGCGCTCCGGCTCGAGGGTCGCCATGATCTCCTCCTTCGTCGTCATAAGGAGCGGGTCGGCGGCGAGACGGTCGACGAGGTCGTTTTCGCCGCCCTCCTCCTTGATGATCTTCCCGGCGGCGATGCTGTGTTGACGAATCCGCTCGTGGAGCTCTTGGCGGTCGCCGCCCTTCTCGACCGCGCGCATGAGGATATTTTCGGTCGCCATAAAGGGAAGCTCGTTCATCACGCGGCGGCGGATCACCTTCTCATAGACGACCAGCCCGCCTGTCACATTTAACATAATATTTAAGATCGCGTCCGTCCCGAGGAAAGCCTCCGCGACGGCGATCCGCTTATTCGCGCTGTCGTCGAGCGTCCGCTCGAACCACTGGGTCCCCGCCGTGAACGCCGCGTTCAGCGAGTCGATCATGACGTAGCGCGAGAGCGCCGTGATCCGCTCGGAGCGCATCGGGTTACGCTTATAGGGCATGGCGGACGAGCCGATCTGATTTTTCTCGAACGGCTCCTCGATCTCCTTAAAGTTCGCGAGGAGGCGAAGGTCGTTGCTGAATTTGGAACAGCTCTCGGCGATCCCCGCGAGGACGGAAAGCACCTGATAATCGAGCTTCCGCGAATAGGTCTGACCGCTGACGGGGAAGCACTCCGTAAAGCCCATCTCCTCCGCGATCATTTTTTCGAGCGAGCGAATTTTTTCACTGTCCCCGTGGAACAGCTCGACGAAGCTCGCCTGTGTCCCCGTCGTCCCCTTCTGCCCGAGGAGCTTGAGCTTCGAGAGACGATATTCCAACTCCTCGAGATCCATCAAAAGCTCGTGCGCCCAGAGGGTCGCGCGCTTCCCGACGGTCGTGAGCTGGGCGGGCTGGAGGTGGGTATAGGCGAGACAGGGGAGCGACTTATATTTCTCGGCGAAGTCCGCGAGGTTCGCGATCACGTTCAAGAGCTTACGGCGAATGATCCGCATCGCGTCGCGCATCACGATCACGTCGGTGTTGTCGCCGACGTAACAGGAGGTCGCGCCGAGGTGGATGATCCCCTTCGCCTTGGGGCAAGCCAGCCCGTAGGCGTGGACGTGCGCCATGACGTCATGGCGACAAAGCCGCTCCTGTTCCTCGGCGGCTTTAAAGTCGATGTCGTCGACGTGCGCCTCGAGCTCGGCGACCTGTTCCTCGGTGATCTGTTCGAGCCCGAGCTTCATCTCCGCCCGCGCGAGCGCGACCCAAAGGCGGCGAAAGGTCGAGAATTTTTTCTGCGCCGAAAAAACGTACTGCATCTCCTCGCTCGCGTAGCGGGTACAAAACGGGCTTTCGTAGGTGCTGTATTGATCCATGGATGTTGTTCCTTTCTTTTCGCTTGTCCGCCCGCGCCGTTTTGGGGAAGGAGCGGGACGGGGCGCGGTTTCATACCTTTTTATTTTACCATAGATTTCGGAATATTACAATATTTTTCCGTAAAATTCGCCGAAAATTAAAAATTTTTTCAAAATCATCAAAAAAGGCTTGACAAAACCGCGCAAATATGGTATGATTAAACTGCTAAAAAGCGAATACTGGGGTGTCGCCAAGCGGTAAGGCATCGGACTCTGACTCCGCCATTTCGAGGGTTCAAATCCTTCCACCCCAACCAAAAAGCGAACCTCCGCGCCCCTCGGGTGCGAAGGTTTGGTTTTTGTTATTGGGTTGAGATGATTTGAAGCCAAAGGGTTAGGCTTTTTTGCGGAGCAAAAAGCCGTCAAATCCTTCCACCCCAACCAAGAAAACGACAACTTTCGACAAGAGGCTGTCGTTTTCTTTTTTGAATTTTTAAAAAATAGGTTGAATTTCTCCTAGATATGTGGTATAATATATGCGAGAGGAGTTGATTTCAATGACAGTAAATACAAACGCGTTGGTTTCAATCACCGAGGCAAATCAAAATTTTTCCAAGGTCGCGAGGCTGGTTGACGAAAACGGCTCGGCGGTCATTTTGAAAAACAATGTTCCGAGATACATTATTATGGAGTTCCCTGCCGCCGAACAGCTTCAAACCGCTCCCGACGAGGATATTGCGAGTATTTCCAAAAGGCTTATCGAAAAAAATCTCGAAGCATATAAGGAGCTTGCCAAATGATACGGCTTACCGAACAGCAGGTGCTGTCCGTTCACAAAATGATGATAGAAGCAACGGGCGGTTCGGAAGGAGTGCGTGATATAGGCGGACTTCAATCCGCTTTGAACGCTCCCTTTCAGTCGTTCGAGGGAAAAGAGATGTATCCGTCGCTTTTCCAAAGCGGCGGCGATGTGCCGCTCAATTATTTCAAATCACTCGTTCGTTGACGGAAACAAGCGCGCCGGGATACACGTTATGCTTATTTTCCTTGAGCTTAACGGCGTTCAGCTCGATTACACGCAAAAAGAACTGATCGACTTGGGACTCGGCGTCGCTTCGGGGAATCTTAACGTCGGCGATATTTTAAATTGGCTGACCGAGCATTGCGGGTAAAAATCTTTTTCGCCGGCGTTTCACAAATAACCGAGCCTCCTGCCCGCTCCGGGTAAGAGGCTCGGTTTTTGTTATTGGGGCGAGATGATTTGAAGCCGCACGGGTTTTTGAAGGATTTTGTCAATACTTTTATTGCTTTTTTAATCCCCTCACGCGCGGAAGGAAAACCCGCTCCCGATCACGGTCGAGGACGTTTTCGCGCCCCGGTCTCTCTGACGGATCCTCCGCATGATCTCGAGATCGTTCGGGTCGGTGATCGTCCCCCGCCGCGCCTTGCGCTTTAGCCGCTCCTTCGCCGCCGCCTTTTTTCGCCCCTCGAGCCTGAGGAGCTCTTCCTTTTTCCGACTTTTCTTCTCGGCGGCTTTTTTCTCGGCCTTTCGCCGCGCGATCCGCTTTTTCGCAAGCTTACGCTCGAGGTCGCGCATCCCCTCGAGGTGGGTCTTTTTGACCTTCTTCTCGGTCTTGACGACGCTCCAGCTCCGTATCCCGCCGTCCGCGTCGATGTACCAGCCGCGCGAAACGACGGTTTTCCCCTCCGCCTTCGCCTGCTGCTCCTTCATACGGTCGATCATTTTCATATTCCCGATCGCGTCGGAATATTCGCGGATCTTCTCGGGGTCGTCCTTGATCGTCTCGTAAAAGCGGGGGTCGATATAGATCGTCGACTTCTCCGTCGAGCGGATCATATAGCTCCCGTATTTGTCGGTCTTTCCGTAAAATCGGTCATACCCCGCGACGGCGGTCGCCGTTTTTTGATTTTGGGAAGGCGTGCTTGCGGCGGCGCTCTCCTCCTCCGCGACCTCGCGGAGCGGGGCGACCCGATTGGTCGGCGCGGCGCGGCGATCCGCGTGATCAAAGGACGTCGACCGCTCGAAGCGGTCAAAGCCGCCGAGACCGTCAAAGGCGGCGAAAGCGCCGCTCCCGCCGACATTCTCGCCTTCGCTCGCCGTCGGCTCTGTCGGGTTCGCCGATCCTGTCGTCCCCGTCCTCGGCGAAGGCGCGGCGACCTTCTCCGAAAAAGCCGCTCCGCCGTGCGGATAAGCCCCCTCCGCGATCCCTCGGATCATAAAAAGACCCCCCCTTTCCTCGATAATGCTTCTGATTGTTTTATCGGCGGAAAGGGGAAAAACTTTAGCTTTTTGGGGGAATTATTTTACGCCTTCTTTAGTTTTGAAAGATCTCGCCGATGATCCTTTCGGCGTTCGCCCGATTCAGATATGTAGGGTTCAGCTCGCTTTTTGAATATTGAAACGGCGTACCGACGGTATGATCCGTCAAGTACTTCTCAAAAAAATTCTCCCAACTGAAAAAATCCGCGCTCTCGATAAAATCGGAAGGGCGATCAAGGAGATCGGCGATATCCTCGGTCTTGATCAGCCCCGATTTTAAAATAAGCCACTCAAACGATTCGGGCAGACATAGCCGAAAATTTTCCGCCGAGCGGAGCTTTAAAATTCTATCGATCTCCGAGCCGAAAGCCGCGCCGTCCGCGATCACAAAAACCTTTTCGTCCCGATGCTCGTTCAGCCAATGAAAGATCGCCGAATTTGAGCCCGACGTGTGACACTCGACCCCGTCGTCTCGGAAAAAAGCGCAGTAAAACCGATAGCCCGATCTCGAATCCTCCGTCAGTAACGCATGAAACGGCGCGTCGGGCTTCGGCTTGCTTCGTGAGCCGTCTTTATAATAGATATGCTTTTCCGACCGATACATTTTTTTAAAAGAATGAAATTTACCGCTCGCCCGGATCTCATAGATCTCCTCGACGCTGTACGGTAGCTCGTGTAGATTTTCGCGGCTAAAGATCACGTAATAATTATCCGTCCTCTTTATCGCTTTGGCGAAATCCTTTGACCTTAAATATACCGCGCCCTCGTCGATAAAGACAATACTGTCGGTAACGCCCGAGAGCTGATTTTTCCAATCCGTATCCGTCAGCGCGACGCAATCCTTATCACAAGATAGGTTGACGCCGCTGGCTTCTTTTAACCGGGTATAATCCGCGATCATTTCAAAAAGCGTGGTCTTTCCCGTTCCGCTGTTTCCGCGAACAACGGTGATATTCCGATACAGGTCAAACTTAAACCTCGCGTCCCTGTTTTTGACCTCAACGTGATGAACTCCCGTCATAAGCACCTCACACAAATCCGCCCGCTTCCGAGACAAGCTCGCCCATATTTTTAACGATCTTCCCCGTATTTAGGATCTTTATTTTAAACTCGCCCTTCCCAAAATCCATCAGATGATAAAGACTGATCTCGACCTTACGACCCTCGGCGATCTTTAAGATCCACTCCGCGCAGTTATCGCCGCATGTGGACGCGTTAAAGATCTTTGACTTATCATAAGCGATCAATAAAAGCGTTTTTACCCCGCCCGATAACCTTTTCGGTCCGATGCTGCCCAAAACGGGGCTGAGTATGGTCTTTTCGTCAACGACCTCGGAGCGATCGACGGCTTTTATCATCTCCTTCGCCAAAGGCGTCGTGATCCAAGCGTCTTTATAGGTGTTGTTAAAATAAACGCTCGTATTATAGATCGTGTCCTTACCGTTCGGCGACAGATCGCCGAAATAAACGCTGAGCATAATGGATGACCGTTCCTTTCCCGCGAAGGAGATCCCCACCGCGATAAAAAGCCTTTTCTCTCACCTTATAGTATAGCCATGATCGCCTCAAATACCCAAGCGTCGGACATTCGGGCGACCTTCGCCGATAAAAGCTCTGATTGTTTTATCGGCGGGAAGGGGGAAAACTTTAGCTTTTTGGGGGATTTTTTTTGCGTTTCGCGGCGACGAAACAGCACACACGATCGCTATATAAAAATTCAACCCCCGCTCGAAAAATACGACAGCTCGGTTATTGAATTGCCCCTTATCCTATGGTATAATAAAACCAAATCATAAGAAAGGACGCATCACTATGAATATCGGGTCTAACATCAAATATTTACGTCAAAAGAATAACTTGACGCAGGAAGCGCTCGCGGAGCGCTTGGGTGTTTCTTATCAGGCGGTCTCCAAGTGGGAAACGGGCGTCAACACGCCCGACATTTCGCTCTTACCGCCGATCGCCGAATGTTTCGGCGTTTCCATCGACGCGCTTTTTTCCGATCATATATCGGATCGGATCATCGCTTCAGATCGGATCAAGGACGACGACGTGATCAGGGTCGTACAAATGAGGGGGAAGCAAATTTTGGATATATCCGCTCCTTCCCAAAATCATCCTCCGATCGAGATCGCCTTCCCACACGACTGTAATAACGAAACACAGTATTTTAAAGTGGAGGTCTTCGGGGATTTGGTCTCCGACAGCTCTGTCAACGGGGACGTGGTATGTCACGGGACGATGGAATGCGGGAGCATCAACGGGGACGTCCGAGCGAGCGGCGACATAAAGGTCGGCGAGATCCGCTCTCACGGAAACATCACCTGCCGCGACATCATCGACGCTTATCAAATACAATGCGACGACATTATCTATTGTGAAGGCGGACAGGTCGGCGCGGTAAAGTTGAACTGTGAGCAATATCATAGCGACAAAAACGTTTAAGCCAAAACGACGACCGCCCCGCCCCCGCTCCTTCCCAAAAAATAAAAGCATAAAATAAAAAACAGCGCGTCTTTTCGAGGAGAACCCCCGAGGGAAACGCGCTGTTTTGATTCATATTACTTTGCTTTTACTTGACCGCGTAATAGTCCACAAGACCTACGAGGTCGTCATACTTCTTCTTGCTGTTCTCGACCGCGATGTCAAAGAGCTTGTTCGCCCGGTCGGGGTTCGCGCGCATGAGCGAGTTATAGCGCACCTCGCGCATCATGAACTCTTTATAGTCGCCGGTCGGCGCTTTACTGTCAAGTGTGAAGGGGTTCGTCCCCTCGGGCGCAGCGGGGTTAAAGCGGAATAAGTGCCAATAGCCCGCCTGAACGGCTTCCTTCTCGACCTTCTGCGCGATCGTGAGACCGCCCTTGATCCCGTGGTTGATACAAGGCGCATAGGCGATGATGAGCGACGGACCGTCATAAGCCTCCGCCTCGGAGATCGCCTTGATGCATTGGTTCATATCCGCGCCCATCGCGATCTGAGCCACGTAAACATAGCCGTACTTCATCGCGATCCCGGCGAGATCCTTCTTCTTTACGCTCTTACCGCCCGCCGCGAACTGAGCGACCGCGCCGATATTCGTCGCCTTTGACGCCTGACCGCCCGTGTTGGAGTAGACCTCGGTATCGAATACGAATACGTTGACGTTCTTTCCGCTCGCGAGGACGTGATCGACGCCGCCGTAGCCGATGTCATACGCCCAGCCGTCGCCGCCGAAGATCCAGTTGGACTTCTTCGAGAGGTAATTCTTGAGCTTTAAGACCTCCGCCTTCTCGGGCTTGTCACAGCCACAGCTCTCGAGCGCCGCGATCAGGTCGGTCGTCGCCGCGAGGTTCGCCGCGCCGTCGTTTACCGTCTCGAAGTACTTCGCGATCTTTTCCTTCATTTCGGGCTTTTCCGCGACCGCTTCGAGCGCCTTCAGCTTCTCCTGCGCTCTCCCGCGAAGGGTATCCTGAGCGAGGAACATACCGAGACCGTACTCCGCGTTGTCCTCAAAGAGCGAGTTGCCCCAAGCGGGACCTCTCCCCGACTTATTCACCGTATACGGTGTGGAAGGCGCGGAGCCGCCCCAAATGGACGAACACCCGGTCGCGTTCGCGATATACATCCTGTCGCCGAAGAGCTGGGTCACAAGCTTTGCGTAAGGCGTTTCGCCACAGCCCGCGCACGCGCCGGAGAACTCCAGCAACGGCTGCTTGAACTGCGACCCCTTGACGCTCGCCGTCTTAAATTTCTCGGCGACCTCGGGCTTCTCCGCGAGGGTCATCGCGTAGTCGAACTTCGGCTGTTCGTCGAGCTGAGAATCAAGACTCTTCATCTCGAGCGCCTTGTTCTTCGCGGGACATACGTTCGCGCAGACGCCGCAGCCCGTACAGTCGAGTACCGAGATCCCCATCGCGAACTTAAAGCCCGCGAGCCCGGTCGCGTCCTTCATCTTCATGCCCTCGGGCGCTTTCGCCGCCTCGTCCGCGTTCAGAACGAACGGACGGATGACCGCGTGCGGACATACCATCGAGCATTGGTTACATTGGATACAGTTTTCGGGGATCCACTGCGGTACGTCGACCGCGATCCCGCGCTTTTCATACGCCGCCGAACCCTGAGGGAACGTACCGTCCGCCATACCGACGAAGGTCGATACGGGGAGCTGATCGCCGCGCTGAGCGTTGACGGGGATCTGGATCTTGTTGACAAAATCGACGAGATCCGCCCGGTCGCCCGTCGCGACATGAACGGGAAGCTCGCCCTCGGCGTTCGCCCAAGCGGCGGGAACGTCGACCTTAATCACTTCGCCCGCGCCCTTTTCGATCGCGGCGTAGTTCATATTGACGATGTCCTCGCCCTTCTTGGCGAAGGACTTATACGCCGCCTTTTTCATGTACTCGATCGCGTCGTCCGCAGGGATAATGTTCGCGATGGAGAAGAAAGCCGACTGTAAAACGGTGTTGGTCTTGTTCCCGAGACCGATCTCCTTCGCGACCTTGATCGCGTTGATGATATAAAAGTTGATGTTGTTCTTCGCGATATACGCCTTCACCGGCGCGGGGAGCTTTTCGTCCAGCTCGTCGACCGACCACTGACAGTTGAGTAAGAAAGAACCGCCGGGGATCACGTCCTGTACCATATCGTATTTATCGATATAAGAGGGGTTATGACAGGCGACAAAGTTCGCCTTATTGACGAAATAGGTCGACTTGATCGGGGACTTCCCAAAGCGTAGGTGAGAGATCGTTACGCCGCCCGACTTCTTTGAGTCATAGGCGAAATACGCCTGTGCGTACATATCGGTATGGTCGCCGATGATCTTGATCGAGTTCTTGTTCGCGCCGACCGTACCGTCCGAGCCGAGACCCCAGAATTTACAGCAGGTCGTCCCCTCGGGTGTGGTGTTCGGATTTTCGCCGATCGGGAGAGATAACCCGGTCACGTCGTCCTCGATCCCGATCGTAAAGCGCGGCTTGTCGTTGTTGTTGTAGACCGCGATGATCTGAGCGGGGTTACAATCCTTAGAGCCTAAGCCGTAGCGTCCGCTGAATACGGGAACGTCGGTGAACTTCCCCGCCTGACGGAGCGCCGCGACAACGTCGAGATAGAGCGGCTCGCCGATCGCGCCGGGTTCTTTTGTCCGATCGAGGACGGTGATCTTCTTCGCGGTCGCGGGGATCGCGTCCACAAAGGCGTTGACGGAGAACGGACGATAGAGGCGAACCTTTACCAAGCCGACCTTCTTCCCCTTCGACGCGAGATAGTCGATCGTCTCCTCGATGGTGTCGTTGACCGAACCCATCGCGACGATGACATGCTCCGCGTCGGGCGCGCCGTAATAGTTAAAGAGCTTATAATCCGTCCCGATCTCGGCGTTTACCTTATTCATATACTCGGTAACGATCTCGGGGAGCGCGTTGTAGTAGCCGTTGGAGGCTTCTCTCGCCTGGAAGAAGATGTCCGGGTTCTGCGCCGTCCCGTGGAGGACGGGCTTCTCGGGGTTGAGCGCCCGATCGCGGAACGCCGCGACGTCATCCATGTCCACCATTTTCGCGAGGGTATCATAGTCCCAAACCTCGATCTTTTGGATCTCATGCGAGGTACGGAAGCCGTCGAAGAAATGGAGGAAGGGTACTCTCCCCTTGAGGGTCGACAGATGCGCGACCGCGCCCAAGTCCATGACCTCCTGGGGGTTGGTCGAACAGAGCATCGCGTACCCGGTCTGACGACAGGCGTAAACGTCGCTGTGGTCGCCGAAGATCGAGAGCGCGTGAGACGCGAGCGCACGGGCGGAAACATGGATCACGCTCGGGAGCAGCTCGCCGGCGATCTTATACATATTCGGGATCATGAGGAGCAGACCCTGTGACGCGGTATAAGTCGTCGTTAAAGCGCCCGCCGCGAGAGAGCCGTGGACCGCGCCCGCCGCGCCGCCCTCGGACTGCATCTCGACGACCTGTACCTCCTGTCCGAAGATATTTTTTCGTCCCTGAGTCGCCCAGGAATCGGTTACCTCCGCCATCACGGAAGAAGGGGTAATGGGGTAGATCGCCGCGACCTCGGTAAACGCGTATGAGACGTGACCGGCGGCGTTGTTACCGTCCATTGTGAGTTTTTGTCTTGCCATTGGAAACATCCTCCTTTATTTTTCGCAGTCCGCCCGACCGCGCGGCTCTTCCGCGGGAAAGCTCCTGCAACTATGATAATAATAACACATTTTGCACATTTTGTAAACAGTTTGGGAGAAAAAAATTGGGGAAAGGAGAAATTTTTTCCACGCGTCTTGACAGCGGACGCGAGAGAGAGTATAATAAATATGTATAAGCTTTTTGTGCAGGCGTGCGCTAATACCGATACGCGATGAAAACCGTACAAAAAGTCAAGCCAAAGCTTGGATATATGCGGTTTTGCACGGATTTTTTGTCTACGGTTTTCATTGCGGATCGGTATAAAGCGCACCCGAGCGGCGGGCGGGCGTTGTCCCTTCCCCGCGCGAGCGCTCCTGCGCCAAAATAAAGACCGGGGTGTAGCGCAGTTGGTAGCGCGCCACATTTGGGATGTGGATGCCGCAGGTTCGAACCCTGTCACTCCGACCAGTCGCAAGGCGACCCCCGATACGCTCCCGAGCGCAATGTCGGGGAAGGTCGCGCCCAACTCCCAACGGCTGACCGCCTGCGGCGATATGCCGAATACCTCCGCCAGCTGCTCTTGGGTAAGCCCGTTTTGTATACGAAGCCTTTTTATATTTTCTCCGAGTTTAAGCATAGTATCAACTCCTTTTATTTTTCGGGAGCTTCCGCTATCATCATATCACTTTTTCTCGGAAATATCTACAACGTATTTGTTGAGAAAAAATCAAGCAAAGTGAGAACCTCCATGCCTCGAATTTTTTCTGTTCTTTCTTTACACCGCCTCAATTTCCGACTTGACCTTTGCCCCGGGCTGTGCTATACTGGGTATTAGGGCTTGTTGACGCAATTCGAAATGCTCGGATTGCAAGCAGATTTTTCGTGTTTCGAGGCAAAAAGCCGCAGGAATACTGTATGTATTTCAAGGATTTTTAACGAAGAAAGACGGAAAATATGCTTGTAAGACGGGCGTCTTGCGATTGTGTCAACACGCCCTAGTAGGGTCTGGGGTCTGTTCCGCGTCTTACCGGGCATTTACTCGCCCGACCAAAATTTTAAGACCCGCGTCACAGAGCCTTTTGAGGCATATATGACGCGGGTCGGATTTTTATTCGTTTTATACACGGGAGGAGAGTATGAAAAAACATCCGTTGCTTTTCAATCTGATCCTAACAATGATCATTCAAATAAGCGTATATCTGATCATCATTCTCGATACACAGGTAATTGAACCCGTTCTTTGGTTCATGGGGGTGAGGAGCCAAGGGATAATGGCGCCCACGGAAATCATCAGATTTTTCATTATCAGCGTAACAGAAATATCGGCGGCGATTTTAGCCGGAGCTATCGGGTCAAAAGTCTGTTTTTGGCTGCCGTCGTTCCTGTTGATATTTGCGGGCTTTGCTGTTTTTTATCCGGATATCCTCCCGACAATGACCGGGATCGATTTCCCGAATTTCCCATGGCTTGCGGAATATTTGGGCTATGGGACAAAAAAATATTCCGCTGTCTGTCAAGCCGCCGCTTCGTTTGTTTATCAGCTTATTCCTTACACGGTCACCCACCTGATCTTATTTCGGAGAGATCACAGACGGGACGACTGAAATAATCGACGTTTTTGGGGAAGCGTTAAGCCTTCGTATCAAGCGCATCGCTGTTCTTAAACGTCCCCTCTTTCAGCTGTTTTTCAAGCCGCCTTACCTTTTCGGCTCTTATATCGCCGCCGATCTCGACTTCCATCTCCTTCGCTTGAGCTATTTTGGGAGAGTAATTTTTTAGTCCTTCTCTTACAGCGTTCTCGACTCGGGAAATGCTGTTATTTTTTAAGGAACTTTCGGCTTTTGAAGCCTCGGCGGTATTCCCGACGACTAATATTTCCCCATACTGACCATATGATTTGACAAGCGAAGCGTCAACCGACTCTCTTGTAACACTGTCTAAAATTTTTGTATCAAAAGGATCGCCGATTTTCCAATTCGGATCAACCGCCTTGACAGCCTCGGCAAAAGCCAAGGTGTAATTTCTTTCGTATTGTCCTAATGTCCATGTGCCTTTTAAGCGGTCTTCGATCGGAACGCTTTTTTGATATGCCGTAAACACTTCTGTCCTTTTTGTGGTATCTCCGTTCGCGACACCGTTTTCTTGAATAAAATGACGCTTACATTCATCAAACATTTTTTGTCTGTATTCTTCCGAAACGTCTATGATTTGGTGCATTTCCGACAGGCTCTTTCCTGTCGCGTCCATTCCGGCTACGCCGTACACATTCAAAAAGTTCCCGTCGGAGTCATAATTTTTCATCAAATTTTTGATAGCCTGCGGATTGGTGTACATCGCGCCGCAGCCGTTCGCGTCCTTCATCATCTGTTTCATCACAGCCTTGTATTGCTTGCTGTTTGTATCAATGCCCGCCGCTTTAAGCTGATTTTGTACGCTTTTGCTGTTCAATTGAGACAATCGAAAGCTACCTATGGGGTTCGTTTTCCCCGTGCCGTTTGTATTTTGAAATAAAAACGCGTAATCCGTGATTTTTAACATATGAACGCCTCCTATACACAAAAACGAAATCTATTCTTATGTGTTATATCGTCGGATCGGATAAAAACTTTAGTCGCTTTTTCACCAAAAACAGATCGGTCGTGCTGCGGATTTTTATTATAAGTATTCACCCGCCCTTTTTGTGCCAACGAGCCGCTGATCGAGCGTAGCGATCTGCTTCACCCATTCGTTATAGTCCATTTGGATCGCGTCTATATCCGTTCCCATTGCCTCTCCTTTCCACTTTCGGGCATAAAAATACCGCCTTGCAAGCGACTGCAAAACGGTATTTTTGTTATTCAGTTGTTGTTTAGGCGGTTTTAGGTCTTGTCTGAAAAATAAAAGTTGCACAAAAAGACAAAATATGATATAATA
>JAMPCH010000026.1 GCA_023666265.1 Roseburia sp. | reverse complement strand
TGTTTAAATTTTAACCCCGGATTCGTGAGTGAATCCGGGGTTTTGCGACAGACTGTCAAGACCGCCGGAGACGGCGGTCTTGTTGTTTTTTTATTTTGTGAAGGCGCGGGAGAGGCGCGATCCGCTTCTCCCGACGCGGGTCTCTCCTCTTTCAGTCATTCAATTTCCTCTATATCGATCCGCCAGCCCACGATCACGGGTTCAAAAAATAAGGTCGAGGCGACGTCGATATGGTGGCGAACGCGGTACTTTTTCCCGTTATCGGCTTCGACGACGTGGTGATCCGTCTTGGTCTTCCCTTGATCCGTCGAATTGACCGAGAGCTTTTGAAAGAAATTCGCCTCGAGACCGACCGCGTTGATTTTCTCAAATAAAAGTAAAAGCTCGTCCGCCGTTTTGGGCGCGTCATACGCCTCCCTCGATATTTCGGCTTTTAATCCGCTCGCGAGCCTATCATACGGGGGAAGGTCGGCGACGCTTTCGCCGAGCGCGTCCTTTACCACGTAGGTGTAATCCTCGGCGACCGTATAGCCGTAAACATAGTAGGCGAAAAAGCACGCCGAGCCGACGACCGCGATAAGGACGAGAGCCGAAACGGCGAGTAAGATTTTTTTCTTGGTCATACAGTCACCCCTCCAACGGTGACGTATTCGTCGGCGCTTCCTCCTCCTCCGCGATCTCCTCGATGATCGCGCGAAGCTCGTCTCTCCCCTCCCCCGTCTCGGCGGAAAACTCGATCATCGTGATCTCGTCCGCGTAAGGGAGCTCGCTCAAAAGCGCCTTTCGCCGTATCACGCGCTCGGACTTTTTAAGCTTATCCGCCTTCGTTAAAACGACGACGAACGGAAGCTCGCTCTCGACCAAAAACTCGATCATCAGCCGATCGTCGGCGGTCGGCGGGTGGCGAAAGTCGATGAGCTGGAATACGAGCGCGAGACTGTCGCGGTCGCGTAAATACCCCTCGACAAGCCCCGCCCAGCGCTCCTTCTCCGACTTGGCGACCTTCGCGTAGCCATAACCGGGGAGGTCGACGATATAAATATCGTCGACCGCGTAAAAGTTGATCGTGACGGTCTTACCGGGGACGGAGCTTACCCGCGCGAGCGCCTTTCGGTTCAACAGCTTATTGATGAGCGAGGACTTCCCGACGTTTGAGCGTCCCGAAAAAGCAAATTCCGGGCGCTCGGGCGCGGGGAGCCGGGCGAAGCTTCCGTAGGAAGCCTTAAATTCGGCTTTGTTGTAGTTCATTCTTGCCTTTCCTTTCCGTCGAAACGCTTCGCTTGGCGCGTCTCGCCGCGATCGGGCGGGAAACGAGCGCGTTACTTAAAACCGTCCGAATGTCCTCGGCGGGGATAAAGGTGATATTTTCTTTTACGATCTCGTCGACCTCCTCGAGGTCGGGTTCGTTCTCCTTCGGGAAGATCACGGTCTTTACGCCCGCGCGGTACGCCGCCATCGACTTCTCGCGAAGTCCCCCGATCGGGAGAACCTTTCCATGAAGGGTGATCTCCCCCGTCATCGCGACGTCGCGCTTTACGGGGATCCCCGAGAGCGCCGAGACGAGCGCGGTCGTCATCGTTACGCCCGCCGACGGCCCGTCCTTTGGGACGGCGCCCTCGGGCGCGTGGATATGAAGGTCTTTTTCCTTATAGAATGATCCGTCGATCCCGTAAGCGGAGGAGAGCGAGCGGACGAGGCTCACCGCGATACGGCTCGACTCCTTCATCACGTCGCCGAGCGAGCCGGTCACCTCGACCTTCCCCGTTCCTTCCATCACAAGTACCTCAAGCGGCATCGTCACGCCGCCCGCCGACGTCCACGCGAGACCCGTCACAACGCCGACCTCGTTCGTCTTGGGGAGGGCCTCGGCGAGATATTTCGGGATACCGAGGAAGTCCTTTAGGTTCGCGGGCGTCACCGATACGCTCTCCGCCCCGTCGACGAGCTTACGCGCCGTCTTACGACAGATCGCGGCGAGCCTTTTTTCGAGGCGGCGAACGCCCGCCTCGCGCGTATACCCGTCGATCACGGCATAGATCGCCTTATCCGAAATTTTCAGCGTATCGCGCGTGATCCCGTGTTTTTTCATCACCTTCGGGAGGAGGTGTTTTTTGGCGATCTTAAATTTTTCCTCGCGGGTATAGCTCCCGAGCTCGATGACCTCCATACGGTCGAGGAGCGGCGCGGGGATCGTGTCCGTCGTATTCGCGGTCGTGATAAATAAGGTATCGCTCAGGTCGACGGGGATCTCCATAAAGTGATCGGTAAAGGCGACGTTTTGTTCGGGGTCTAATACCTCGAGCATAGCGGAGGCGGGGTCGCCCTTATAGTCGTTCCCCATTTTATCGATCTCGTCAAACATCATGACGGGGTTCATACATTTCGCCTGTTTGAGCGCGGCGATCACTCGCCCGGGCATCGAGCCGAGATAGGTCTTACGATGCCCCCGGATCTCCGCCTCGTCGCGAACACCGCCGAGCGAGATACGGACGAACCGCCGCCCGAGCGCCTCGGCGATCGACCGCCCGACCGAGGTCTTCCCCACGCCGGGAGGTCCGACGAGACAGATGATCTGTCCCTTGATCTCGGGGTTGAGCTTCCTGACCGAGATGATCTCGAGGATCCGCTCTTTGACCTTTATTAACCCGTAGTGATCGCGGTCGAGTTGCTTCTCCGCCTTCTTTAAATTAACGGTATCGACGGTGTATGTATTCCACGGCATCTCGAGGACGGTATCGAGATAAGCCTTAATGAGACCGTATTCTTGAGACGAGGGCGAGACCTTGAGCATCTTATTCGCCTCGCGGAGGAGCTTTTCTTCCGTTTCCTCGGGGAAGCCGAGCGCTTGGATCTCGTCGCAGTATTCATAGACCTCCTCGTCGCCCTCCTCGACGCCGCCGAGCTGTTTTGAGATCGCCTTCATCTGTTCGCGTAGGAGGTATTCGCGCTGGTTATTCTCCATCGTGCTTCGGATCTGTTCGTGGATCTCCGTCTCAAAGCGAAGGACGTTGATCTCGTTGGAGAGGATACCGATGAGGCGCTTGACCTGACCGCGAAAGCCCGCGATCTCGAGGAGATCCTGTTTATCCTCAGGCTTTAGGTACGTGTTAAAGACGATGAGGTCAAAAAGACGCTCGAGGCTCTCCGTGCTTTCCGCCTCGCGGATCAGCTCGGGCGGGACTTTTGGGAGCATGGACGCGTATTCGGCGAAAAGCTCTTTTAAAGTACGGAGATACGCGTCGAGCTGTTCGGGCGGCATTTTCACCGAGCGCGGGGCGAAAAGGACAACGTCAGCCACGTCGTATTTGTCAAATTCCGAGACCGAGCGGACGCGCGCGCGCGAACGCGCCTCGACGAGGACTCTCGTCGCGCGGTCGGGGGTCGTTAAGATCTGTTTTACGACGGCGATCACCCCGACGCGAAAGATCTCGCGCTGTTCGGTCGGCTCGGCGTCGTAATTGCTCTGAGAGACGAGGAAGACGCGCTTATCCGTCATGGACGCGGTCTGGAGCGCGGCGATATTCTTACCGCTGGTGATGTCGAAGTGCATCGACATTCCCGGGAAGATCACGATCCCCTTCGTCACCATCATCGGGATCGTGAGCGTTTTTGTATTTTTCATTTTTATGACCTTTCTTCGCGTGTTCTCCTTCTTTGAGGACACGACAAGCTTTTCGTTTTCTTTTTTATGGCAGGGCGCTCCCGGGGGAGCGATCCGATCCGTCTTATGACAGCTCCCCCGGGTAAAGCGCCTGTAACAAATTATACAGGATAATCCGAAGAAAATCAAGAGCCGCGCGGCTGAAAATTTGTGGAAGTTTTGTGAAGACCTCACAATTCCGCGAGAAGTCTCGTTTTTAACTCCGTAAGCTCGATATCCGAGGGGCGGTTATCGTCGGCGTACATTTTTTCCGGCGGAAGCCACCAAACCGGTCCTGCGCCGTTATTCCCATATCCCTCGATGTCCCCGCTTCTTCGGGGGAACAGATGCCAATGGAGATGCGCGTCACCCTGTCCGAGACACTCATAATTGATCTTCTCCGCGCCGAAAGCGCTTTTTACCGCCCCAGCGACAAAGATCATCTCCTCGGAGAATTTCGCGGCAAATTCCTTGTCGAGATAAAACAATTCGGTCTCGTGACGCTTACAGAGAAAAAGCGTATACCCTTTAAAACGCTGATGATCTCCGATCACAACATATCCCGTTTCAAGCTCCTTGACAAAGTAGGGATTTGTCCCGTTTTTGATCATTTCGATACGCTCAAAGATCAAGCACATATACAGATCTCCTTTTCATTCAATGCGGTTATCGCTATCCAAATCCGGCGCGTCGGGCGGGTCAGCCATATCCGCGTATTATATTTTCTGCCTATATTTTACTTATCCGACAAACTGAAAGTTGTCAGTCGCAGATATAAAACGATGGAACAAGGTCAAAGCTATGATACTTTCCGTTGTAGCTAATGCCTGTGCTTATTGTTTCTATGATATAAGTTTTGATGTCATCTAACGTTTTATTCTCTAAACAATCTACATACTCCTGTGTCTCCGCAAACATATATTCCTCATTTTCGGGATCGGAATATCCGCCGAGACCAACAGATAAATGTTGCTCGTCTACTCTGCAATGATCCCACCAAAGAATTGCGGAAACATGACCGCCTTCCGCATACAACAAATCAAGAAATGTATTCCAATCCTTAAACAGATATTCAGAACAAAAGGATTTTGACTCAATATACTCTCTGACTTTCTGATTGATCATATTTACCTCCGTCAAAGCAAGTAAAAATACCTCCGCATAATATCACCGTTCGACCCCGCCGCGAAAGCGCTATCCGACCGTGACGAACTCGCGGAACTGCGCGAGCTTCGCCTCGCCGATCCCGCTCACCTTCGTCAGCTCGTCGACCGATAAAAAGCCGCCCATTTCCTCGCGGTAATCGATGATCCTTTGCGCGAGCGCGGGACCGATCCCATCGAGCGTGATCAGCTCGTCTATGGTCGCGGTATTAAGGTCGATCCGCGCCGCCTCGGCCTCCGCCGAGAGGGCGGCTTCGTTCTCCGCGCGAAGGAGCGTCAACTCCTCGGCGCTCACATAGGCGGAACGCTCGGCGCTCCGATAGACGACAAAAACGGCGGCACAAAGGATCAAGTACGCCGCCGCGACGATCCGATAAACGCGCCCCGTGCGCTTTTCACGCGCCTTTTTCATCCGAAACGCCCCTTTCCGCGATTCTTATTATAGTCGATCGCCGCGTAAATGTCAACCCTTTATGACCCGCTCGCCTTCCTTTGAACC
Organism: Roseburia sp.; assembly: GCA_023666265.1. GTDB lineage: Bacteria > Bacillota > Clostridia > Oscillospirales > Ruminococcaceae > Ruminiclostridium_E. The sequence continues at coordinate 33,122 of JAMPCH010000026.1, read as the reverse complement.
AATTACAGGCAATTGTGGACGATAATGGCTATTGACAAGCGAAATAAAAAATGATATAATACACAAGTAACGCCGCGCGTAGTTTCAGAGGCTCTTTTTAAGCTTGATCCCCGCGTCGGAAAGGATCTTTTCGGCATTCCCGAAAAGCATCGATCTCAGCGCGTCGGGCGGGAAGCCGAAGCCGTACATAAGCTCGACATACTTCTTTTGATCCGCCCACGGCGAGTCGGTCGCGAACAGTATCTTATCCGCGCCGTGTTTTTGAATGATCCGTTTGCACAGCGCGGGGTAACGATCCAAAACGACTGCGGTATCCAGATAGACCGCCTTGCCGCACACCTTCTCCAAAACCTCCTCGCCGAGGTCACAGCCGCCCATATGGGCGAGGATCAGCTTATTTTTGATCACCGCGCCCAGCTTATCAAGTACGTACAGGACGTGGTCGGGCGTACAATGTACGTCGTCGGGGTACGCCGCGTCGACCCCGGCGTGGGTCACGGTGTACAAGCCCCGTTTCGCCGCGCCCTCGAGGATCTTTAAGACCCGCTCATCGGTAAAATAAACGCCCTGATAATCGGGGTGGAGCTTGATCCCAAAAAGCCCCGCGCGTTTGATCCCGTCGAGTATCTCGTCGATATTGTCGCAATCGGGGTGGATCGCGCCGGCGTAGATGATCCCGTCCTTACCGTTCAGCTCGACGGCGAGGCGGTTGATAGACCCGACCTGTTCGGACTTTGTGGCGACCGGGAGGACGACGGAATAATCGACCCCGCTACGCTCCATGCTCTTTTTTAATGACAGGAGCGTTCCCTCGCGATACGGTTTGATGTTCCCCTTCTTCGCCAAATAATCAATGGTTTTTTCGGCAATTTTATCGGGAAACGTATGCGTATGAAAATCAACGATCATTTTTTATCCGCTCCTTTCTCCCCGATGGAATATTATAGCACAAAATTTAAAGAAATTCAAGGGAAATTATTATGACGATCATCGACTTATTAAAACAAAACAGCGAGAAATACGGTAACGACGCGGCGCTCGTCGAGATCAACCCAAAGCTCGGCGACGGGCGGAGGTTCACCTGGCGCGAATACAACCTCGTACAATCCACCGAGCGAAACAGCTATCGCCGCGAGATCAGCTGGAGCGTATTCAACGAAAAAGCGAACCGCGCCGCCAACGCCCTGATCAACTGTGGGATCAAGAAGGGCGACAAGGTCGCGATCCTTTTAATGAACTGTCTCGAGTGGCTACCGATCTACTTTGGGATCTTAAAGACCGGGGCGATCGCGGTACCGCTTAATTTCCGCTATTCCTCGGACGAGATCAAGTATTGTCTCGATCTCGCGGAGGTCAATCTCTTGATCTTTGGCGCGGAGTTTATCGGGCGCGTCGAGGAGATCGCCGACGAGATCAGTAAAAACCGACTTTTGGTCTATGTCGACGACGGCTGTCCCTCCTTCGCGGAGAATTATCATCACATCACGTCGGACAGTCCGAGTACCGACCCCGAGATCCCGATCACCGAGGACGATTACGCCGCGATCTATTTCTCCTCCGGGACGACGGGCTTCCCAAAAGCGATCCTTCACCGCCACCGCGCGCTGATCCATTCCTGTCGGGTCGAACAAAATCACCATTCCCAGACCCGCGACGACGTATTTCTCTGTATCCCCCCGCTCTATCACACGGGCGCAAAAATGCACTGGTTCGGCTCGCTTTTGAGCGGCTCAAAGGCGGTACTTTTAAAAGGAACACAGCCCGAGGTCATTCTTGAGGCGGTCTCAAGGGAAAAATGCACGATCGTATGGCTACTCGTCCCTTGGGCGCAGGATATTCTCAACGCGCTGGATTCGGGCGCGTTAAAGCTGTCGGATTATGAGACGTCGCAATGGCGGCTCATGCATATCGGCGCACAGCCCGTCCCCAAAAGCCTCGTCAAGCATTGGCTCGACTACTTCCCCGATCAACAGTATGATACCAACTACGGTCTCTCGGAGTCGATCGGACCGGGCGCGGTCCATCTCGGCGTCGAGAATATCCATAAGGTCGGCGCGATCGGCGTCCCCGGCTATGGATGGGAGGTCAAGATCGTCGACAAAAACGGCGACGAGGTCGAGGGCGAGGCGGTCGGCGAGCTTTGTCTAAAGGGCGACGGCGTGATGGTATGCTATTACCGCGACGACCGGGCGACGGAAAGCACGCTAAAGGACGGCTGGCTTTATACCGGCGATATGGCGATGCGCGACAGCGACGGCTTTATCTATCTCGTCGATCGGAAAAAGGACGTGATCATTTCCGGCGGCGAAAATCTCTACCCCGTACAGATCGAGGACTTTATCCGTGGCTTTACAAAGGTATCGGACGTCGCGGTGATCGGGCTGGCGGACGACCGCCTCGGCGAGATCGCCGCCGCGATCATTAAAATAAAGGACGGCGTCGAATGTACCGAGGAGGAGATCAACGAATTTTGTAATGCGATGCCGCGATATAAGCGCCCGAGGAAGATCATTTTCGCCGACGTCCCGAGGAACGCGACGGGTAAGATCGAGAAGCCCTATTTAAGGAAGCTTTACGGCGCGGATCGATTAGTCGAGGAACAAAATAAGCGTTAAGCTTTTTTATGGCAGGAAGCGAAAGAAAGGAAATTTTTTATATGACGACCATTATACTTACATCCGCGCTTTTGATCTGTTTTTTCGCCGTTATGATCTTTATCGGGATACGGACGCGAAAGCACGCCTCAGACGTAAACGGCTTTGTCCTCGGCTCGCGACAGGTCGGTCCGTGGCTCAGCGCCTTTGCCTTTGGGACATCGTATTTTTCGGCGGTCATCTTTGTCGGCTACGCGGGGCAATTCGGCTGGAACTTTGGTCTGGCGTCCACTTGGATCGGTCTCGGGAACGCGTTTATCGGCTCGCTCCTCGCGTGGAGCGTCCTCGGGCGGCGTACCCGTATCATGACCCAGCATTTATCGAGTAAGACGATGCCCGATTTTTTCGGCTCGCGCTTTGAGTCGAAGGGGTTAAAGATCGCCGCCTCGGTGATCACCTTCGTCTTTTTGATCCCATACACCGCCTCGCTTTTTAACGGGCTGTCGCGGCTTTTTGGAATGGCGTTTAACGGGCTGGATTATTCGGTATGCGTCATCATCATGTCGGTATTGACGGGGATCTATGTCATCATCGGCGGATATATGGCGACGGCGGTCAACGATTTTATCCAAGGGATCATCATGCTCGTCGGGATCATCGCGGTCATCGGCGCGGTGCTGAACGATAACGGCGGTCTCCTCGAGGCGACGAAAAGTCTCGCCGCCGAGACGGGCGACGCGGGCTGGGCGGGCGCTTATTCCTCCTTCCTCGGACCGAACCCGCTGTTTCTGCTCTTTGTGGTCATGCTGACCTCGCTCGGGACATGGGGACTACCTCAAATGGTCGGGAAGTTTTACGCGATCAAAAACGAGGGCGCGATCAAAAAGGGGACGATCATCTCCACCTTCTTCGCGATCATCGTCGCGGGGGGCTGTTACTTCCTCGGCGGATTCGGGCGGCTTTATGACGTGGACGTCGCGGCGGAGGGATTCGACGCCGTGATCCCGTCGATGCTCTCTACCCTACCCTCGATTATCATCGCGATCGTGATCGTACTGGTACTCTCGGCGTCGATGTCGACCCTCTCGTCGCTCGTTTTGACGAGCTCGTCGACCGTCGTCCTCGATTTTATCGAGCCGCTCCGTAAGAAGAAGCTTGACGAGAAGAAAAAAATGCTCACGATCCGTATTTTTATCGTGATCTTTATCGTTATTTCCGCCGTGATCGCGATCATACAGGCGAAAAGCAAGAATATGTTCATCGCTCAGATGATGGGCGTATCTTGGGGCGCGCTCGCGGGGTCGTTTTTAGCGCCGTTTTTATACGGACTATACAGTAAAAAGACCACAAAGGCGGCGGTCGTGTCGTCCTTTGTCTTTGGCGCGGGGCTTGAGATCGTTCAGCTTTTTATCTCTCTCGGAATGATCGATGTTTCGGAGATCCCCGTTTTATCCTTCGTATTCACAAATTCGCTTTATTCGGGCGTGATCGCGATGGTCGGCGGGCTTATCATCGTCCCCGTTGTGAGCGCCTTCACCAAAAATACCCGCCCAAAGGACGTGGAAAAAATGTTTGAATGTTACGCCGACGTAAAGACCGTCGAGATCACCGACAGCCTCGGCGAATAGAACGCCTTCACAAAAAGAAAGGATCGGATCAATCAATGAAAAAGACCATGTTAGGGAACGAAGCCCTCGCGCGCGGGCTTTATGAGGCGGGCGTAAAGGTCGTCTCGAGCTATCCCGGTACTCCGTCCACGGAGATCACGGAATTCGCCGCGAAATATGACGAAATATACTGTGAATGGGCGCCGAACGAAAAGGTCGCCCTCGAGACCGCCTTCGGCGCGTCGCTGAGGGGGGTAAGAGCCGCCTGCGCCATGAAGCACGTCGGCTTAAACGTCGCCGCCGACCCGCTTTTTACCCTCTCTTATACGGGCGTGACCGGCGGTCTCGTCCTCTTTGTCGCCGACGACCCCGCTATGCATTCGTCGCAGAACGAACAGGACTCCAGACATTACGCGATCGCCGCGAAAGTCCCGATGCTCGAGCCGGCGGACTCCGCCGAGGCGAAGGACTATGTCAAGGAAGCCTATCGCCTCTCGGAGGAATATGACACGCCGGTCATCATCAGGACGTGTACCCGTATCGCGCACTCTCAAAACGCCGTAGAGCTATCCGACCGCGAGGAAAGGGCGCTCGACGAATACATAAAGCGACCCCAAAAATACATTATGTCGCCCGCGAACGCGATCAAGCGCCACCCCTTCGTCGAGGAGCGGCTGAAAAAGCTCGCCGACCTCGCCGAGCGCTCGCCGCTCAACCGCGTCGAAAAAGGCGACAGCGAGATCGGGATCGTTTGCGCCGGGAACTGTTATCAATATGTGAAGGAAGTATTCGGCGACAGCGCCTCGGTCTTAAAGCTCGGTATGGTAAACCCGCTCCCCGAAAAGCTTTTCCGCGATTTCGCCGCGAGCGTAAAAAAGCTTTATGTGATCGAGGAGCTTGACGGGATCATCGAGGGGCATATCAAGGCGCTCGGGATCGACTGTATCGGGAAGGCGCTCTTCCCCGCCGTGGGCGAGCTGAACCAGACCGAGATCAAAAAGGCGTTTGGGCTACCCGTCCCCGAGTATGTGACCGTCGATACGCCGATCCCCCCGCGTCCGCCCGTGATGTGCGCGGGCTGTCCTCATCGGGGACTTTATTATGTATTATCCAAGCATAAGATCACCGCTTTAGGGGACATCGGCTGTTATACGCTGGGCGGCTCAGCGCCGCTATTCGCCCTCGACTCGACCCTTTGTATGGGCGCGTCGGTCTCGGGGCTTCACGGCTTTAACAAGGCGGGCGGCGGCGAGAGCGAAAAAAAGACCGTCTGTGTGATCGGCGATTCGACCTTTATCCATTCGGGGATCACGGGGCTGGTCAACATCGCGTATAACGGCTCAAGCTCGACGGTCATTATCCTCGATAACTCGATCACGGGTATGACGGGGCATCAACAAAACCCGACGACCGGCTATAACATCAAGGGCGAGCCGGCGAACGCCGTCGATCTCGAGGAGCTTTGTAAAGCCGTCGGGATCAAGCGCGTCAAGGTCGTCGACCCGTATCATATAAAGGAATGTGAAGAGGCGGTCTTAGAGGAGCTGGCGGTCGACGAGCCGTCGGTCATCATTTCGCGCCGACCCTGTGTCCTTTTAAAATATGTCAAGGCGAAAGCGCCGCTTAACGTAGACGAAAGCCGCTGTGTCGGCTGTAAGGCTTGTATGAGGCTCGGCTGTCCCGCGATCAGCTTCGCCGACGGTCACGCCCGTATCGACCGTTCGCAATGTATCGGCTGTGGCGTATGTCAAGAGCTTTGTAAGCCCGGCGCGATCAAGGAATAGGGGGGAGAGAAAAATGCAGACGAAAAACATTATGATCGTTGGCGTGGGCGGACAGGGAAGTCTCCTCGCGAGCCGCCTTCTCGGGACGCTCCTATCCGACGAGGGATATGACGTAAAGGTGAGCGAGGTCCACGGGATGAGCCAAAGAGGCGGGTCGGTCGTGACCTATGTCCGCTTTGGTGAGAAGGTTTATTCCCCCGTGATCTCGCGGGGAGAGGCGGATTTTATTGTTTCTTTTGAGAAGATCGAGGCGGCGAGGTATATCTCCTGCCTTAAAAAAGGCGGACGGGTCATCGTAAACAGTCAGGAGATCGCCCCGATGCCGGTCGTGATCGGCGACGCGGTCTATCCCGCGAACATTCTCGACGAATTAAGGGAAAAAGGCGTGACCGTCGACGAGATCGACGCGCTCGAGCTCGCGACCGAGGCGGGGAGCGGGAAAGCGGTCAACATCGTTTTAATGGGGCGGCTCGCGAAGTATTTTGAGATCGAGCCGTCGAAATGGCTCTCGGTCATCGAGCGGCTCGTCAAGCCGCAGTTTATCGAGATCAACCAAAAGGCGTTTGATCTTGGGTATCGCTCATAGAGATCGCAAAACGTAAAACATAAAACGACACCGCGCAAGGCTAGTATACAGCTTTACGCGGTGTTTTGATCATTTAAATTCCGGCGAAGGTCTATGAAACGGACGGGATCTCCTCGATCTCCGCCTTTAGCCAAAGACCGGGAGCGCTCGCCCGGGTAAACCAGTCATAATAATCGTAGTCGCCTTCCTCCCGTTCGTCCGCCTCCCGCTTCGCCTTCGATTCGGCGCTTACGCGCTTCATCAGGTCGATCAGCTCCTTTTCGCTCATTCCGTCGCGGTATACATATTCGCCCGTTTCCTCGTCCAAGCGGTTATAGCCGCCGAATAACCCGTAGGTCGTCTCGCCCGACCAACACCATATCCCGTCGTGAAGGTCTTCAAAAGATCGGATCAATTCTTCGCTTTCCCCAATCTCCTCCCACGACAGTCCGAGTATTCGGAACATACGGTCGAGCATAAGCTTATCGTCCCGAATGAGAAGCAGTTTGTTGAACAAGCCGAGCCGAGCGTCGAGCATCCAAAAAATTTCTTCCTCGTCGAATACGCCGCTGTTATCCCTGTCCTCGGGGGCGTAGTCGTCAGAACCGATCGTCAGGTAATAGTCGTATACGCCGTTTTTCTTTTCCCCGCGCGTGACCTTGGGGTTTAAGAGAACGGTATCGCCGACCCGAAGCGTCTCCGCGACGGCGAGCGGGATCTCAAGCTCATAGGTCGAGTTACTTTCGAGATACTGTTTTTCCTTTTTGCTCCGGTTTTTGTCCGAATCCAAAACGGTCTCGACGGGCTTGATCCTGATCCGTACTGTTTCGTTCAGCATATTTTCGCGGGTCGCCTCGGGAGCTGACTTGCTCCAATAAACCTTCCCGTCCCATACGCCCTTTTCGTCGAAGTAGCTGTACGCGCCGCCGATCCGCGTCACGTCCGACCAACCGACGGCCATATAGCCGTTTTCGTCCGCGTAATAAAATCTCCCGTCTGAGGAACGAAGCCATTTGTTTTTCTGTACAATACCGTCATACCAATAACGCCGCCCCTTCGCCGAATCCGTCCAGCCGGAGTATGTCCCCTTTGACACGCCGGTCTCTGTAAATGTGTACCGAACTCCGTCGATGACTTTAGAGGGTTTGATTTGTTTAACGCCTTTCACAAAATAATATGCGTCGTTGCTTTTGCTCCACGCCCAGCCTGTGTAATTGCTTATCTCGGATTTGGTCAGCGGTCGGGTTTTTCTCCAAATCCCCTCTAACCTTTCCTCTACAGCCCAATAGCCCGATGGGGTCTGTGCGTCGTCCTTCGCTTCCGAATCCAAAGCGTTAGCTTGCGCGGGATCGGCGAAGGCGGGGACGGTAAGAGCGCTCGCCGAAACGATCGCCGCCGACAGGATCGCGGCGAATATTTTGAATTTTTTCATTTTTGTTTAAACTCCCTTTCCCCGTTATTCCGGCAGACCGAAGCCGATCTCTTTAAAGATTTTATAAAAGTCCTTTGAACCTATGACCGATCCGAACCGCTCCCATTTCGTGAGGATCGACTTCATCGCGCTCGGCTCGCCGCCCTTCGCGTCATAAAAGCCCTCCCAGTATTTTTTCGCGTTCGTCCCGTATTCGTTGTTGTAACGCCAAAGGTACGAGCTTTCCGCTTTTTTAAGGAAGGCGTTCCTCACGAACGCGGCGGTCTTAACGAGTGCGGTCTTTTCATCGCCGCTTTCCGAATAGCCTTGCTTCATTATGTCAAGCACGGCATAAACGGCGCTTCTATTGGTCGGCGAAAATTGTGACGAATCCGTTCCGATCGTGTTTTTCCCTATGATTTTGATCGCGTTGTCGGCGTTTTTGATCAAATTCTCAACATATTGTTCAAACAGCTTTCCGCAAAGGCTCTTTACATCCGCGTTCGGATCAAAGGTCGACGTTACCTTTTGATCCGTCAGCCACTGCTTTGAAATTTCAAGCCCAAGGCTCTCCTCGTCATTGGCTCGGATCATCTGTAAGTTGGCAAGTCCCTCGCCGGTCGCTCCGGCGTACATAGAGCCGAACATTCCCAAAACAAGAATATCGTTCTCGCTCCATAATTCTTCGTCCGCTTCCGCATTGCTCGGTTGATACGCGTTTGTCAGAGAATGAGCCATAAAGCCGATATCCCGCGCCATCCATTGATCCTCGGTATTTTTTATCCCCGCGTAATCCTCGTTTTTGGCAATAAATCCGCAGTAAGCGTTTACCTTGTCGTCCATCACCCGACGAACGCTTTCTTCAAGCTTTCCCTCCGGTAGGGCAACGCCGAGATCGGAAAAGGAGCGTTCCGTTCTTTCCACGGTGTTTTCAACGACCTCGTTCACCGCTTTGGCATAAACAGCGTTCAGCTTTTCAAGCTGTTCGGTCTGTTCGTCGCCCGCGAAGTCGGCCATGATCCTGTCCTCAAGGCTCGCGTAAAGCGCGCCCACGTAGTCGGTAAATTTTGTGAAAGTGCCTAAATCACAACTTCCCCACACCTGCAGATCGACCGAAAACCAGTTTATTTCCTTATCAAGCTCGTGTGTTTTCATATACTCCGAAAACTCGTTCTTGCTCATACCGACGACAGCCTCGTCGGAGACCTTCCCGCTACTCCCGAGGAAGCGGAACATCGAGTTTTGGGAATTGACCCAAGCGTTCGTGAGCGCGGTATCTTTTGTGTACTCCATATCAACGGCAAATTCGAGCTTTGTTTCCTTGAGGTTATACGACCCCGTAAGGCTCAGGTCGAGCGTGTCGGTGCGCGGCGCGCCCGCCCGCTCGCTTTTTTCCCCGGGGATCAGCGGCGCCATAACGACCGTTTCCGCTCCGTCGCCGTCGGTCTTCTTTCGATCCAAGAGACGGATCAGCTTCTCCGCCTCCTCCCGCGCCACCGTGGGGAGGGCGCTTCTTTTTTGCGCGTTCGCGCTTTGGTTCAAGTTTCTTGCGTCGATGATCATGACAGATCCTCCCGTTCTTATTGTTTCCCTAAGTCTTATCGGCTGTCCTATCGGTAAAATCAAGAAAATTTTCGGAATTTCTTTCAATTCTGTCTTTTGCATAAAGCCGAATAGAAAAATTTGTATATTTTGACGATTGTTGCGTTCAAAATGCGCTTCCGCGTAAATGAAGGATAACGAAGGAGATCGGTGCGCTCGCACGCCTTCCCCAAAAAATAAAACAAAAAGCTTGACGTTTTTTTCATATTATTCGGCGATATAGTTATAGCTTTTTAAGAAATTTTATGGTAATATAATAATCGATCAAAAACCGTTCGGCGAAGGGTCTCGCCCGCGAGAACCCTTCTCAAAAACAAATTATAACACAACACGGAGGTACATATGATCGGATTTTTTGAAGAAGGCGGAGCGCTCGTCGTCCGCCTCAGGAACGAAACGCTACGCATAGAGGGCTGGGGGAAAAACGCGCTCCGCGTTCGCTCCACGCTCCTTAAAAAGCTCCCCGAGGGGGATCACGCCCTCACCGAGCCGACCGCGCATCACGCGAAGGTCACGATCGACCACGCGGGAGAACGCGCCGAGATCGAGAACGGGAAGCTCAAGGCGACCGTGAACTGTGTGGGCGTGATCTGTTTTTATAAGGACGGCGAGCTTATTTTACAGGAATATTACAGCTCTTATTACGGCTCGATCCGTAAAGAGCCGATCTGTTATAAGATCCGCTCGCGCGAGTATAAAGGGATCGCCTCGGACGGCTTTAAGATCACGGCGCGGTTTGAGTCCGACCCGGACGAAAAGCTTTTTGGCATGGGGCAGTATCAGATCCCCCTCCTCAACCTGAAGGGGTCGATCCTTCCGCTCGAACAGCGTAACTCTCAGGTCAGCGTCCCCTTCCTCGTATCGAATAAGGGCTATGGGATGCTTTGGAACAATCCCGCGACGGGCGAGGCGGCGTTCGGGACGAATATTACCAAATGGACGGCGGACGAGAGCGATCGGCTCGACTATTGGATCACCGCCGACGATACGCCCGCCGCGATCGTCGCGAACTATACCGAATGCGTCGGGCGCGCGCCCGTTATGAGCCGCGATTATCTCGGGCTTTGGCAATGTAAGCTCCGCTATCGCACGCCCGACGAGGTCCTCGAGGTCGCGCGGGAATATCAAAAGCGCGGGATCAAGCTCGACGTGATCGTGATCGACTTCTTTCACTGGCCGTATCAGGGGGACTGGAAATTCGACGAAAAATACTGGTCAAAGGACGCGGTAAAGGCGATGACGGACGAGCTTCACGCGATGGGGACGAAGGTCATGGTCTCGGTATGGCCGTCGGTCGATAAGCGGAGCGAGAACTACTACTATATGGAGCAAAAGGGGCTTATCAGCACCACGGACATCGGCTCTGTTCAAACATACGACTATCAGGGCGATTGCGGAACGGTGGACTTTTTTAACCCCGAGGCGCAGGAATTTGTATGGAATAAGTGTAAAAAGAATTATCGCGAGCTCGGGATCGACCTCTTTTGGCTCGATAACTCCGAGCCGGACAGCGCGGCTTACGACTTTGAGAACCTCCGCTATTATACGGGGAGGGGATCAAAGGTCGGAAACGAATACCCGAAAAAATACGTCGAGGCTTTTTATAACGGACAAGAGGCGGAGGGCGACCACGAAAGCGTAAATCTCCTCCGCTCGGCTTGGGTCGGAAGTCAGAAGTATCGGGCGCTCGTCTGGACGGGCGACATTCAGTCGAATTTCGAGTCCTTCCGCGATCAGATCATCGCGGGACAGAATATGGGTCTCGCGGGTATCCCGTGGTGGACGACCGACATTGGCGGCTTTATGACGGATAACTGTCACGATCCCGATTTCGTCGAGCTTTTGATCCGCTGGTATCAGTTCGCGGTATTTTGTCCGATCCTCCGTATGCACGGCTCGCGCGCGCCGTATGACATTCCCGCGCTCGACGACCGCGATTTCGGCGGCGGGTATCTTTATACGGGTCACCCGAACGAGCTTTGGAGCTATGGCGAGGAATGTTATACGATCCTTAAAAAATGGCTCGACATACGCCTCTCGCTCAAGGACTATATCGCGGGGCTAATGGAGGAAACGGCGAAAACGGGCGCGCCGCTCATTCGGACGATGTTCTACGAATTCCCCGAGGACGAGAAATGCTGGGATCTCGCGGATCAGTATATGTTCGGCGGCGAATACCTCGTCGCGCCCGTCCTCGCGCTCGGCGCACGGGAGCGCGAGGTCTACCTTCCCTCGGGGAAATGGGAGAGTATCGAGGATAAAAAGGTCTATGACGGCGAACAGACCGTGACCGTCCCCGCGCCGCTCGACGTAACGCCCGTATTCCGTAAGATCGGGTAAAGGCAACACCGCGCAATGACCGGCTACGCCTTTGACGCACAGCTGCACGACATCTTTTCCGCCATATTGCACAGAATTTTTTTGAAAGGTGGTCTCCCCCGGGCGGGGGAGGTGGCTGGCAGAGCCAGCCAGAGGGGCTGACCGAAAGAACAGCCTTCCTGCAAAAATTCTGTACAATCTGACCGCAACAGGATGTTGCGTAACATTCGCCCCAAGTGCCGCACGGACGCGGCGCAAAGCAAAGCGAATGTTAGAGAAATTTCTGCCGCACATCTGTACGCCAATCATTGTGCGGTGTAGTCTAAAGACAGTTCCGTTCCAAATTGTCATTTCTTGGACAAATCATTGACAAGCGCGGAAAATCGTGGTATACTAAGAGCGTGTCTTCACAAGATGTTGCATGCGTCTTTTCGGCAAATTTCGCCGAAGACTTCGTCGGAAACCCTTGAAATACATCGAGTATTCCTGCGGCTTTTCTCCTCGCCTTCGGCAAAATTTATCCGAAAATCCGCATACAAATCTTATGAAGACAAGCTCTGAATGCAAGACGGCGCTTCGCCGCCGACAGGAAAGGAAGGAACGCTTATGACTACTCAGATCACCGCGAAAAAAATGCAGATCAGCCCCGCCTTTACGGAGTACGCGAACGAAAAGCTGTCCGCGAAGCTCGATAAATTCTTCGGGGCGGACGCTTCCGCCCGGATCACCCTTAGCGCCGAAAAAAATAAGATCATCGTCGAGCTTACGGTGCTTTATAACGGGCTGACGTTTCGCTCGGAGCAGTCGGCGGAGGATAAAAACGACGCGCTCGACGCCTGTGTCGATAAAATTATCCGCCAGATCCGTAAGAATAAGACAAAGCTCGCGAAACAGCTCCGCGACAGCTCCTTCGCCGAGCAGTACGACCCCGTCCCCGACGAACAGGTCGATTATAACGTCATTCGTCATAAGACCTTTGAGCTTCGCCCGATGACGATCGACGAGGCGATCTTACAGATGAACCTCCTCGGGCATACCTTCTTTATGTTTAAAAACGCCGAGACGGGCGACGTAAACGTCGTCTATCGGCGCGATGACGAGGCCTACGCGGTGCTTGAGCCGAGTAAGGGCTGATCGTTCTTTTATACGCGGCTTTCCCGAACGATTTCGGAAAAGCCGCGTATATTTTTTTCGGAAAAAGCGCACTCTATCCTCGATCAAATCAAGGAGGCGCTAAAAAAATGAAAAACGAAAAGAAGAAAAATTCTCTTAAAAAAGAGGAAAAAGACCTTATGGAGAACTTTACGCCCGCCTCGTCGGCGCGGGACTGTACCGGGCTGATCCCCGCGAACGCCGACCCCTCGGAGGAGGAATTTGAGAATTACAGAGAGATCCTCCCCTTCGCCGTCCCAAAAATGCCCGACGAGGACGACCGCGAGGAGATGAGGGACGCGGAGCGGTTAAATCGGTTTTAGTTTTTTTATTTTGGGAAGGCGCGGCGCTCCGACAAGCTTCCCGATCTTCCGACGATTTTATGACCTTCCCGACGACTCGATGAGAGGAGACGATCCTTATGCCCGCCGCTTACGCGCATCTTAAATTCGGGGAGGAGGTCTTAGACCTCCTCCCCGCCCCGCTGTCCGATCGACTGCGCTCCGAGGGGGCGCTTTTTCGCCTCGGGCTGATCGGACCGGACTTTCTTTTCTTTTACCGCCCCGCCGTCCCGAATATCGTCCTCGCGCTCGGGCGAAGGATACACGCCGACGCGGGGCTTCGTTTTTTCGCCCACGGAGCGAGCGTCCTCCGAAGCCGCCGCTTTTCCGACGACGCGTTCGCGTATCTTTGCGGCGTGCTTTGTCACTTCGTACTCGACAGCGCCTGTCACGGCTTTATCTCCTCGGTGATTGAGCGCTTTGGCGTCGGGCATATCGAGCTCGAGAACGCTTTCGACCGCTCGCTCATGCGGTGTGACGGGAAAGACCCGGATCAATGTCCGCTCGGAGCGTTTCGCCTGTCGCGGGCGCAGTCGGAGCTGATCGCGGCGTTTTATCGCGGCGTTTCGCCGAAAAAGCTCCGCCGCGCCGTAAGCTCGGCGGCTTTTTACGGGACGCTATTCTCGGGGGCGCGTACCATCGCGGGGAGAAGGCTTTGCGGCGCGGCTTTCCCGACCCTCAGACGGCGGCGCGTCCGTGTCCTCGAAAAAGGCGAGGCGGGGCTCATGAAGCGCTATCGCCGCGCCCTCGGGGTCGCGGCGCGGCTGATCGCACAGCTCGAGGAGAACGCGCGGCGGAAAAAGCCGTGGAGCGAAGCGTATTCGTACAGCTTCGCGGGGAAAAGGGTACTTTAGGTAACACCGCGCGATAACCGCCGAAAAAGCTTTCCCGCCGCTAAGACCGAGCGTGCCGAGGCGCACGCCTTCCCCAAAAAATAAACAACAAAAAAACGGGAAGACCGGATAATTTGTGAAATACGCACAAATTATCCGATAAGATTTCTACACGCATAAATTATTTTTCACAAAAAACGGGTAGATTTTTCTAAAAAAATCGTGTATAATAATAGAAAGGCGATTGACGCCAAAAAGCGCGCGGCGCCCACCTCCCGCGAAATTCCCGCGCCGCAAGGAAAGGAACGGTTTAAAGAATGAAAACCTACAAATGCAGAAACATCCGTAACGTCGCCCTCGCCGGTCACGGCGGGAGCGGAAAGACCTCGCTCGCGGAAGCGCTCATGTATGTAAGCGGAGGCTTAGACCGGATCGGGAAGGTCGCGGACGGGAACACCGTTTGTGACTATGACCCCGACGAGATAAAGCGTAAGATCTCGCTCAATACCTCGCTCGCTTACGCGGAATGGAAGGACGTAAAGATCAACCTGATCGATACCCCTGGTCAATTTGATTTTATCGGCGGAATGTACGAGGGAATGCGCGCGGCGGAAAGCGTCATCATCACGCTCCCCGCGAAGGACGGCGTACAGGTGGGGACGATCAAGGCGTTTCGCGAGGCGCATAAACAAAAAAAGGCGACTATGTTCGTCGTAACGCGTATGGAGGAGGAAAACTCCAACTTTTATAAATGCCTTGAGGAGCTTAAAACGAATTTCGGTCCGTCGGTCTGCCCGATCGTCGTACCGTTTGATAAGCACGGGACCGTCGAGAGCTACATAAACCTTCTCGAGATGAAGGCTTATACCTACGACGCGAACGGGAAGCCGACCGAGGTACCCATGCCCGCCTCTGAGAATCGTTTAAAGGGGCTTCGCGCCGCGATGGCGGAGGCGATCGCCGAGACGGACGAGGAGCTTATGATGAAGTTCTTTGAGAGTGAGGGCGAGGATTTCACCGAGGCGGAGATGATCAAGGGAATCCACGACGGGATCGATCAGGGGATCATTACCCCGGTCGTATGCTGTTCGGGCGATACGCTCGCGAGCGTGGATATGCTCTTGAATACGATCGTTTATATGCTCCCCTCCCCCGATGAGCGCAACCTCGAAAAGACCGAATATGACGAGACAAAGCCGCTCGCCGCGATCGTATTTAAGACGATCGCCGACCAGTTTATCGGGAAGCTCAGCTTCGTTAAGATCGCCTCGGGCGTCCTCTCGGGGAACGTCAATATCGTCAACGCCGAGACGGAAGAGCCGGAGAAATTCGGGAAAATGGTCGCCCTAAAGGGGAAGAAGCAGGAGGAAATGGTCGAAGCCTACGCGGGCGATATTATCGCGCTCACGAAGCTCGGGGCGAACACCGGCGACACCCTCTGTGAGGCGGGGTATACCATTAAGCTCGATAAGATTGAGTTCCCCGTCCCCTGTTACTTTAAGGCGATCCGCGCGAAGGCGAAGGGCGACGAGGGAAAGATCAGCGCCGCGCTCCAGCGTCTCCTCGAGGAGGATCACACCTTAAGCTATGAGCATAATCACGAGACCCACCAGCGGATCATCGGCGGTCTCGGCGAACAGCATATCGACGCGTCGGTACAAAAGCTCAAAAATAAATTCGGCGTAGACGTCCTTCTCGAGGATCCGCTCATCGCCTACCGCGAGACGATCAGAAAGAAGGTCACGGTCGAAGGGAAGCATAAAAAGCAATCGGGCGGTCACGGGCAATACGGTCACGTAAAGATCGAGTTTGAGCCGCACGGGAGCGACGAGCTGATCTTTGAGGAAAAAGTCTTTGGCGGGAGCGTCCCCAAGAACTACTTCCCCGCCGTCGAAAAGGGCTTACAGGAAAGCATCGTTCACGGCGTACTCGCGGGCTATCCCGTCGTTCGGCTAAAGGCGACGCTCCTCGACGGGTCATATCACCCGGTCGACAGCTCGGAGCAGGCGTTTAAGATGGCGGCGCATATCGCCTATAAAAACGGATTGACCCAAGCCTCGCCCTGTCTCCTCGAGCCGATCGAGCTGTTGACGGTGACCGTCCCCGACGAGAACACGGGCGACATCATGGGGATCGTCAATAAGCGGCGCGGCGCGGTACTCGGTATGAACCCCGCCGAAAACGGAATGACGGCGGTCAGCGTCGAGCTTCCGATGGCGGAAACGGGCGATTTCGCGACCGTGATCCGTCAGATCACGCGCGGTATGGGCTGGTTCACGATGTCCTTCTCGCGGTATGAACAGCTCCCGAGCAACCTCGAGGCGGACGTGATCGCGAACGCGCCGAAGTACGGCGAGTATGAGGGATAATTAAAAAGTCAATAAAACCCGCATTCGTAAAAGAGCGCGGGTTTTATGTTTTTGTATTTTTATTTTTTGGGGCAGGAGCGAAAGCTTCCGTCCTTTTGTTTCCTACCGCGAGGAAACCGTTATCCGTGACTTCCGCCCCATTCGACGACGGTGAAGCCCTCTCGCGCATAAGACGGGAGCGCCTGAGGCTCGATCTCCGTCGGCTCGTCGCACGGCTCAAAGGTCATAAATACGCGGATCACGGTATCGGGCGCGGGCGTGACCGTCAGCGGAACGCTATCCGCGTAGTCGTCGGTATGGAAGGAGATCACGTTATAGGGATTTTTTTGAAGCTCGGGAAGCCAGTAGATGATGAATTCGTTCGCCTCCCGCGCGGTCAGACCGATCGCGAGCAGCTTTTCGCGCAGGAAGGAGGCGGTATCCTCCCTCGGAACGCACCAGCCCTTCCCTTCCTCAAGGCGGGCGTTCCCCTCGCCTTCCCAGTAAAGGCAATAGTACTCGTTCCCGTCCTTATCGTATAACGTCCCGTCGGGGAACGCCGTCACCGACCAGCCGTCGCCGTAATCGGGATAGGTACAGGTCAATTCGCCGCCCTCGGTAAAGTCCACCCGAACCGAGACCTCGGTCTCCTCCTCGGGATAGAGATAGATCACGGGCTTGGCGTAATCGCCCAAAAAGCGGTATCCGTATGTACGACTTTCGGAGTCGTATTCCCCGAGATAAAAGCCGTCCACCATGTACGCGAGGGAATAGGAGAGCTCGCGCTTCGTGAGCTTGATCGGATCGCGGTATTCATAGAGATTATTGTCCGTCAGCTCGGTGAGGAAGTCGCTGTAAAGGCTATAGGTCTCGGTAATATCCGCGCAGTAAGCCTCACGCGCCATCCCAAAAAGCTCCCACATTTCTCCGAAATAGGAATAGCTCCCGTTCCATTCATAGTGGGTATCGGAGATCGGATTGTCCTCGCTTAGCTCCTCGTGTGTTACGATCGGGACGATCTTATCGCCCATGTAATAATAATCGTACTCATACGAGGTATTACCGTATTCGTCGGTCGTCTCGCTCACGACCTCTCGCGTAAAGATCGGGGTCGCGATCAGCCGATCGCCCTCGAGCCGATAGAGATAATCGTTATCGTCGGGCGAGGTCGAGAACCAGCCGACCGACCCGTCGGGGAGCGTCTTTTTCCCGAGAGAATTCCATACGGCGTAAACGACCCGATGGGCGTTTTGGAAAGAATCGATATATTTCAGCTCGCCGTCCTCGATCCGATAGACCGAGACGTTTACGCCGAGATCGCTCCGATACTCGTTCTCATAATAGACATAAACGTCGGAGACGAGAAGCTCGGGCGTTCCGTCGAAATCAAGGTCGAGGAGGACGATCCCGTGGGTCGTATCCTTATAATACAGGTCGATATTCTCCGCGAGCGCCCGATAGACCATGCTCATTTCGGGGTCTTTATCGGGGTCGTCGGGGACGAAGGATTCGCTCAGCGCTTCGTTGAGATCGTCCGTGATCGGCTCGACCGCGAGGAGCTTCGCGGTACAGTCGTACCCCTCCTCAAAATCGTAGCCGACGACGAGGTCGCTAAAACGTACCCTTGCGTAAATATAACGCTCGGGGACGTCCGCGTCGCCCTGTTGACAAGTCACGGGGAAGCTATCCATCATGACCTCCGTCCCGTCCAGATCAAAGGTGAGGTGTGCCGTCTCGCGCCCAAAAACGGGGATCCCGTAAAGATAGGCGGGGTCGGGGATAAAGACGACGTTCCCGTCCCCGTCGCTTTTGACGAAGGCGTTCACCGCGACCTCGTCGGACAGCGTATAGCCGCAGGACACGTTCGTCAGGTCGGCGCGAGAGCCGTTCAGATCATACTCCGAGCTTAAATTATCGAGCGTAAAAAACATCTCGCTCGCCTTAAAGCCCGTATAGGCGGACGCCTCGGTCGCCGTCCCGAAGGGGATAAACTCGGATCTTTGGATCTCCTCGGAAAAAGCCGCCTTCTCCTCCTCGGTCACGGCGAGCTTACGGCTCGATTCGCGGACGCGGGGCTGATCGATGACGCGAAAGAGACCCTCGCCGAGATAGAGATAGTTAAAGCTCGAGAAGGCGATCTCGTTCCCGCTGTAAAGTCCCCCGCCGCCGAAAAAATCGCGGAAATCGGGATCGGTCAGATTTAACATGGTCGAGTAGATCCGCGCCTCCGAGACCGTCAGAAAGGGGTCGTCCTCCGTCGTCTCCGCCGCCGTTTCCTCCGTTTTGGAAGGCGTTGTTTCGGCGGGGTCGGTCTCCTCGGGCGAGGTCTCGGCGGTCGGCGGGGTCTCCGCCGTCTCCGCTCCTTCCCCGCTCTCGGCGGTACAGCCGCTTAACAGGAGACAGGCGCATAAAAAGAGGGAGAATGTTTTTCGTTTCATATCAAAAGCTCCTTTTTACTGATCAAAATATTCGTCCACGCGGGCGGCGGCGTAGCGGGAAAATTCGCGTTCCGCCGAGGGGATACAGCCGCAAAGCAAAAAGCAAGCGCACAAAAGGAGAGAAAAAACCTTTTAACCATAAATACACCTCTTTTTCGCGGAAGCCCGAACCTTCCCATAATGAAATTATAATCGAATTTTTGGGAATTGTAAAGGGGTTTTAAAAAACTGTAATCAAATTGTAAATATTTGTAACCGCTTTGTCAATTTTTTGTAACCTTTTTGTAATAATTAAGGCAACACCGCACAATGACTGGCTACGCCTTTGACGCACAGCTGCACGACATCTTTTCCGCCATATTGCACAGAATTTTTTTGAAAGGCGTCAGCCTTCCTGCAAAAATTCTGTACAATCTGACGAAAAATCTGCCGCACATCTGTACGCCAATCATTGTACGGTGTAGCCTTAAAGGCGAGCGACGTTTCCGACGAGGGCGTAATTTAGCACTTGACGAACTACGGGAAAATATGGTATACTGGTAAAAACGAAGAAAATCGAAAAAGCGGCGCGAAGCGCTGTCATAAATCATCAGAAAAAGGAAGGATCGTTTCTATGCGGCTGGTTGTATCAAACGAACAAATGAGACGCGCCGAGGAAAAAGCCGACGCGTCGGGGATCCCTTATCTCCAGCTTATGAAAAACGCGGGACAGGCGTGCTTCGATCGGATCGTCCAGCTCTCGGGCGGGGTCAAGGAAAAAAACGTCGTCGTCCTCGCGGGGCGCGGAAATAACGGCGGGGACGGGATCGTCATAACCGACCTCCTCCTCGAGGCGGGCGCGAACGCGATCCTTATTTTTGTGACCGACCTCCCGAAATCCGAATGCGCCCGACTTTGTTACTCGATCTATGAAACGGGACTCAACGTGAGCCTTTATACCCACCAAAAGGAGAACGTCAAGCGCGTCCTCGAGAATAGCGAGCTCGTCATCGACTGTGTATTCGGGACGGGCTTTCGCGGCGAGCTCGAGTCCGATCTCGGCGATCTCTTTCGTTTTATCAACGAGAGCTGTCCCGCCGAAAAGATCTCGATCGACGTCCCGAGCGGCTGTGACAGCGACAGCGGCGCGGTCGCCGAGAACGCCTTTAAGCCCGACTTTACGATCACCCTCGCCGCCGTCAAGAGGGGGCTTTATTCTCACCCCTGTTTTGAGCATTGCGGCGTCCTCGTCTTAGCGGACATCGGGATACCTCAAAGCTGTTTCGATAGCTGTGAAGCCGTCCTCACCGACGAGGTGATCCGCGAATTTCTCCCCGAGCGTAAGACCGTCTCGCATAAGGGGACGTATGGGCGGCTCTTAAATATCGCGGGGAGCGCCCGCTATACCGGCGCGGCGCTCCTCTCGACGGACGCGGCGCTGCGCCTTGGGGCGGGGCTTTGTACCCTCGCGACCCCCGCCCGCGTCATTAACGCGATCGCCTCGGCGATCCCCGAGGCGGTCTACGCGCCCCTCCTCTGTGACGACGACGGCTTTTTAAACCACGAGAGCGTCGAACAGCTCAAAAAGATCATTTCCGAGGAAAAATATACCGCGATCGCGCTCGGCTGTGGTCTCGGCGACCGCGCGGAAACGGCGGAGACGACAACCTTCGCGCTCAAAAACGCGGATTGTCCCGTGATTTTGGACGCCGATGGTCTTAATTCGATTTCCGGGAATATAAATATTTTAAAGGAAAGCAAGGGAAGCGTCGTCGTCACGCCGCACCCCGCCGAATTCTCGCGTATGACGGGCGAAACGGTCGAGGCGATCCAAGCCGATCGGATCGCCGCCGCGAAGCGGTTCGCGCGCGAATATCGGGCGGTCACCGTCTTAAAGGGCGTAAATACGGTCGTCGCCGCGCCGACGGGCGAAGCCTTCGTCAACACGACGGGGAACGCGGGTCTCGCGAAGGGCGGGAGCGGCGACGTCCTGACGGGGATGATCGCCTCGCTCTTGGCGCAGGGCGCGGATCCTTTCTACGGGACGGTTCTCGCCGTCTATCTCCACGGACTCGCGGCGGACAAACTCGCAAAAACGAGACCCCTTTTCGGGATCCTTCCGCGCGATCTCCCCGACGCGGTCGCGGAGATCGTATAAAACGATCATCGCCTCGCTTTCCGAAAAAGAAACGATCAAATATCGGAAAGGAACGAGGTATGAAACGTTTTTTATTTGGGGCATTTTTGCTCGCGGGGTGTTCGGCTCTCTGCGCCTGTACGACGGTACTCCCGCCGGAAGCGCCCGAGCTTGACCGTGCTTTTTCCGCTACGGCGGAGATACGCTTTGGGAAGGAGAACTGTAAGGCGGTGATAAAGCGCTTCGCCGAGAAGGATTGGGAGCTTTATGTGACCGAGCCTTACGCGATAGAGGGGCTGATCGTGACGATCCGCGACGGCGAAACGTCGCTCTCGATGGTCGAGCTCGAGGGCTTCGCCGATCTCTCGGAGGAGGCGGTCTCGACCGCGAAGCTCATTTCCGACGCTTTTGACGCGGCGAAGGACGGGACGGTCTCAAAAAGCGGCGACACGATCATGGTAACGGGCGATTCCGAGAACGCTCATTATACGCTGACGCTCGACGTGGCGGGCGCTCCGAGCGAGCTGAGCCTGAGCGGGCGGAGCGTATCGGTCAAGCTCGCCGATTTCGCGGAACTCCCGATCGAGGAGCAACGCGCGGATGAGGAGGAAGCCTCCGACGAGACATTCGTAAGCGTCGAATAAAATTTTGTATCACGCATAAAATAATTTCCGCCGTATCCCGAAAAAATACGGCGGTTTTTTTCACACAAGATCGACGGGAACGCACGCCTTCCCAAAATGGAAAAAGAAAAGCTTCCAAAAAAAGCGCGGGCTTCCGTAATCTTGAAGCGCGAAAAAAAATTCCCTGTAATATTGATTTTTCGGCGTGCAATAATACTACTGCAAGGGCAAAAGCCCTTGAAAACAACTCATTTCGGAGGAAGTTAAAATGGCTAACAATAAAAGTAAGAAGAATACTTCGTTAAACAGTATCAAGATGCAGGCCGCCAATGAAGTCGGCGTACCGCTCAAGGACAACGGCTATAACGGCGATCTCACCGCGAAGCAGGTAGGCTCGGTCGGCGGTCAGATGGTTAAGAAGATGGTCGAAAGCTACGAGAACTCCGCGAAGTAACCTCGTAAACGAAACGATAGCGAAAAAGGAACAGCTCAAAACGGCTGTTCCTTTTTTTCGCGTCTTGACGCGTCGCTTATTCCTTCTCCTTCCCGCCCTCAAAATAGCGCATACAGACGATCGCCTTTACGCCTGCGCCGACGTGACAGGAAATACTGATCGGGAGGCGGTGGAGGATCACGTCGTAGCCGGGGAAGTTCGCCTCTACCGTTTTTTTCCATTCGAGCGCGGGGGCGAGCTCGCCGGAATAAGCCGCCGCGATCTTGATCGGGATCCCCGCGAAGCGCTCGTCCTTGTCCTTTTTCGCCGCGTCGAGCATGATCTTTTCCGCGTTCGCCATCCCCCGCGCCTTCGCGAAGGCGTCGAGCTTACCGCCTTGGATCTGTAAGACCGGCTTTAGGTTTAAGATCGTCGCGATCGCCGCGCCCGCCGCCGTGACGCGCCCGCTTTTTTTCAGAAGCTCGAGCGTATTGACCGCGAGGTAGATACTCGCGTGATACGACGTTTCCTCGAGCTTTTCGCAAATTTCCGACGCGCTCATTCCCGCCTTTACCATATCGAGCGCGTCGTGGACGGATTGATGCTGGGTCGGGGAAATACGACGGTTATCCGCGACAAAGACCCGCCCGCCGTACTCCGCCGAAAGCGCCTTCGCCGTCGCGGTCGAGCTACTGATCGCGGAGGACATCGGGATATGGACGAGCGCGTCGTATTCCGTTAAAACGCGATCCCAAAGCTCGGTCAGCGAACCGGGCGAGGGCTGGGAGGTGGAGACTTCCGCGCCCGCCGCGAGCCTCTCAAAAAACTCGTCATAGGTACAGGTCACGTCCTCAAAATACTCCTTCCCGTCTATGATAAACGGCATCGGGAGGAGAAAAACGCCGAGGCGATCCGCCTCCTCGCGGGTCATACTGCTGTTGGTGTCGGTCGTAATGGCGATCTTGGTCATACGGTCAATCCTTTCTTTGAGCGAAGCTCTATGTATTTTGATAATTCCGGGAAGCCGCCTTGCGGCTCGTCGGAGATCGGTCGATTTTCGTGATTGATGAGACAGGCGGTCATAAAAAATACCGTCATCCCCGCCTTTTTCGCCGCGCCGTCGTCGCTTACGTCGTTCCCGACCATGAGACAGTCCGACGGGTGAACGCCGATCTCCTCCGCGACGGCGCGAAAGTAGTCCGGGTTCGGCTTACAAAAGCGGCTGTTTTCATAGCTCGTGATATAGGCGAAATCGCTCGGCTCGAGTCCCGCCCAGCGAACGCGCGTCTCGATCGCCTCTCTCGGGAAGATCGGGTTCGTCGCGAGCGCGACCGTTAGCCCTCGCTCTTTAAGCCCGCGTACCGTCTCGGCGGCGAGCGGATCATAGCCGCAGGCGCGGCGCGTCCCCAAAAATTCGAGGCGATAAAACTCGTCAAAGATCGTAAAATCGCTTAATTTTTCCTCGCCGTAGATCGAGGCGAAGCGGCGGCGAAAAACTATCTCGTTCGTCTCTCGTCCGTCGTTTTTGATCATATCCTCCGTCCCCGCCCAGACCGCTTTTATAAGCCCCTTCGGCTCATAGCCGTAAGGCGCCGCTTTCGCGGCGAGAAGGCGGAAGTACTCCTCGGTAAATCCATCGTTATCCATCGGGAGGAGCGTCCCGTCCAGATCAAAAAGTATCGCCTTGAGCGACAAACCGATCTCCCCTTTCCTTTTTTGTTTATGGTAGGCGTGCTTTCGCCGTATCGCGCTTGACATTTTTTGGAAACCGTGATACCATATAATGTAACGAGCGCGAAGGCAAGCTTTTTAAATTATATTTTAATTATACCTTATTTTTGAGAATTTGTCAATATAATCTCTCCACAAAATAAAGAACGGGGATCTTTTTGAAAGCCCGCCGCCCTTTGCGCCTTCCCAAAATAAAAAAAGAAAAAAAGGAGAGCCGAAAAAATGTATAAGATCTATCTGATCGAGGACGATCACACGATCGCCTCGCGTATCAAGGAGCATCTCGAGGGCTGGGGCTATCTCGTGAAAACGACGGAGGACTTTCGCGACGCGGTCGACGAATTTGCCGCGTTTGACCCCCATATGGTCTTGATCGACCTTATGCTCCCTTTTTTTAACGGGTATCATTGGTGCGCCGAGATCCGTAAAATTTCCGAGGTCCCCGTCGTCTTCCTCTCCTCGGCGGCGGACAATATGAATATCGTTATGGCGATGAATATGGGCGGGGACGACTTTATCCCCAAGCCCGTCGACCTCAACGTCCTGACCGCTAAGATCGGGGCGCTCCTCCGCCGCACGTATGATATGGGGAGTAAGATCCCCGTCCTCGAGCATCGGGGCGCGGTCTTGAACCTCAACGACGCGTCGCTCACCTATCGCGGGGAGCGGCTCGAGCTGACGAAAAACGAGTTTCGCGTTTTACAGACCCTCATGGAGAACCGGGGAAAGATCGTGAGCCGCGACACGCTCATGACCCGCCTTTGGCAGATCGACTGTTACGTCGAGGAAAACACCCTCTCGGTCAACGTCGCGCGGCTTAGGAAAAAGCTCGAGGCGGTCGGTCTCGGCGACCTCATCAAGACCAAGGTCGGCGCGGGTTATTTAGTCGAATAACGGAGGAACGCGATGAAGCTGTTTTTTGAGTATCTCTATTCCTTTCGGCGGGTCGCCGCCGTGTGGCTGTTGTTTCTCGCCGTCGCGGCGGGGGTCTTTTATCTCTATGACGTATCGCTCGAGCCGATCCTTTATACGGCGCTGATCTGCGCCGCCGTCGGGTTGATCGCGATCCTCGTCCGTTTCGTTTTGTACAGGAGGCGCAGCCTCCTCCTTCGCGACATTGAGGCGAACCTCCCGCTGATGACCGACCTGCTCCCGCCCGCCCTCGACCCCGAGGAGAAAGCCTTATGCGCGATCATCTCGCGCCTCGGCGAGATCAGTAAGCGAAATATCGCCGCGCTCAGCGCCGAGCGGCGGGACAGCCTCGAATATTACACCGTCTGGCTCCACCAGATCAAAACGCCGATCGCCGCCATGCGAATGATCCTCCAGTCGGAGGATACCGAGACGAACCGCGAGCTTTCCGCCGAGCTGTTTCGGATCGAGGAATACGCCCAAATGGCGCTCAACTACCTTCGGCTCGACAGCCCCACCTCCGACCTTGTCATTCGGGAGTTTCCGCTCGACCGCGTCGTAAAACAGGCGATCCACAGCTATGCGCCGCTTTTTATCCGCCGAAAGATCCGTCTCGTCTATCACGAGACGGACGCGGCGGTCGTCAGCGACGAGAAATGGCTCTTATTCCTGATCGAACAGCTCCTCTCAAACGCGATCAAATACACAAATCACGGATCGGTCACGATCGCCTTTGGCGAGGATCGGGTCTTAACGATCGCGGATACCGGGATCGGGATCGCCGCCGAAGATCTCCCGCGTATTTTTGAGAAGGGTTTTACGGGATTATCGGGGAGGAAGGAGCGTAAATCGACGGGTCTCGGGCTATATCTTTGTAAGCGGACGGCGGATAAGCTCGGTCATCGCCTCTCGGTCAGCTCTCGGGTCGGCGAGGGAACGACCGTCTCGATCGACCTCAGCTCCGTAAAGCTCGATATAGAATAAGAACGTATTCCAATCTTACAAAAATGTCACCTCGTTCGCGAAAATGTCACGTAAATCAATTTTTCTGAAGGCAAAAACGTGCTACAATAAAGATACAAAAAAGAAAAAAGAAAGGAATGATCCTACGTGGCACTTTTGGAAGTACAAAATCTCGAAAAGGTCTATACGACGCGCTTCGGCGGCAATCAGGTACGGGCGCTCACGAATGTCAATTTCTCGGTCGAGGACGGCGAATACGTCTCGATCATGGGGGAGTCGGGCTCGGGAAAAACGACGCTCCTCAATATTTTGGCGGCGCTCGATAAGCCGACGGGCGGCGGCGTTCTCCTCGAGGGGCGCTCGCTCGCCTCGGTCTGCGACCGCGAGCTCTCGGCGTTTCGGCGCGATAACCTCGGCTTTGTCTTTCAAGATTTTAACCTCCTCGATTCGTTCAGCTTAAAGGACAATATCTTCCTCCCGCTCGTCCTCGCGGGGAGGAAATACGTCGAAATGGAGCGGCGCTTAGAGCCGATCGCGAAAAGGCTCGGATTGACCGAGCTTTTAAATAAGTTCCCCTATGAGGTCTCGGGCGGTCAGAAGCAGCGAGCCGCCGTCGCCCGCGCGATCATCACCGACCCAAAGCTGATCCTCGCGGACGAGCCGACGGGCGCGCTCGACTCAAAGTCGGCGGACGCGCTTTTAAAGGTCTTCGCCGAGCTTAACCGCGCGGGACAGACGATCCTCATGGTGACCCACTCGGCGCGGGCGGCGAGCCGATCGGGGAGAGTCCTTTTTATAAAAGACGGCGAGGTATTTCACCAGCTCTATCGGGGGGATTGTACAAACGAGGAAATGTTCCGTAAGATCTCCGATACGCTGACCCTACTCGCGTCGGGAGGCGAAGAAAAATGAAAAAGCTGTTTTATTTTCGTCTCGCGGCGGTGAATATGAAAAAGAACGCGCGGGTCTATCTCCCCTATCTTTTGACCTGTATGCTGACGATCGCGATGTATTATATTATGAAGTCTCTCTCGCTGAACGAGGGGCTGGACGCGGTGATGGGCGGGAACGTCGTCTCGGTAACGCTCATGCTCGGAAGTAACGTGATCGCGGTCTTTGCCTTTATCTTCCTGTTTTATACCAACAGCTTTCTTATGAAGAACCGTAAGAAGGAATTCGGCTTATATCAGATCCTCGGTATGGAGAAGCGTCATTTATCCCGCCTCATCGCCTGTGAGAGCCTTTATACCGCGATCTTAAGCTTTATCGGCGGGCTTGGGGCGGGGCTTCTCCTCGATAAGCTGATGTATCTTACGATCGCGAAGATCGTCCGCGTCGAGGTCACGCTCGACTATTATATCTCCGCCGACGCGATCCGCTATACGCTGATCCTGTTTACGATCCTTTTTGTCCTGATCCTCTTAAACTCGCTCCGCGCGGTCTCCTTCGTAAAGCCGATCGAGCTTTTACGGGGCGGGAGCGTCGGCGAAAAAGAGCCGAAGATAAAATGGATCTCGGCGCTCCTCGGGGTTGCCTTCCTCGGGGGCGGTTATACCCTCGCGCTCAGGATCGAGAACCCGGTCGACGCGCTCGCGCTGTTTTTTGTCGCGGTCTTACTCGTCATCGGGGGGACTTACTTACTGTTTATGGCGGGGAGTATCGCGCTCTTAAAGCTCTTAAAAAAGAACCGACGCTATTATTATAAGCCGAACCACTTTATCGGCGTATCGGGTATGATCTATCGTATGAAACAAAACGCGGTCGGGCTGGCGAATATCTGTATCCTCTCGACGATGGTACTCGTTATGGTCTCGTCGACGAGCGCGCTAATGATCGGGGTCGAGGACATCCTTTTACAGCGCTATCCCTATGAGATCACGATGGTGAGCCACGCGCGGACGGAGGAGGGTCGCGCCCTCGCCGAGGAGCTGATCCGCGAGGGCGTAAAAGCCGAGGGCATAAACGTCTTAAACGAATCGTCGTATACCTCGCTCGAGTTTACGGCGGTCTATCGCGAGGGCGACGGCGAATTTATCGTAAAAGCGCCCGGAAGCATCATCTCGGATCAATACGGGATCATCTACGCGATCACCGCCGAGGATTATGAAAAAAATACGGGGCGGGCGACCTCGCTCGCCGAGAACGAAGTCCTCCTCTACACAAATCGGAGCGAATTTCGCGGGGATACCCTACGGCTCTTTGACGAGGATTATCGGGTCGTCGAAAAAACGGACGCCTACGTCCTCGACGGCGAGCTGAGCGCCTATATGGTGCCGGTCTACGGACTGGTCGTAAAGGATCGCGCGACCCTCGAGAAGCTCGACCTTCTCCAAAAAGAGGTCTATGAGGAATCGGCGAGCAGTCTCACCTATCGCTATCAATTTGACACGGAGCTGACGGCGGAGGAACAGATCCGCTTAAACGACCGCCTCTTTGACTATTTTAACGAGCGGAGGGCGGCGCTCGGCGAGGAAGCCCCCTATGCGCTCGGGAGCTATCGCCTCACCTCTCGCGAGGCGGAGCGGAGCGAGCTTTACGGACTGTACGGGAGCTTCTTTTTCCTCGGGATATTCCTCGGGCTGCTCTTTATCATGGCGACCGTTTTAATTATCTATTATAAACAGATCTCGGAGGGCTACGACGATCAGGAGCGCTTTGAGATCATGCAAAAGGTCGGTATGAGCGCCCGCGAGGTAAAGGGGACGATCCGCTCTCAGGTCCTGACCGTCTTCTTTCTCCCGCTCCTGACTGCGGGCGTCCATGTCCTTTTCGCCTTCCCGATGATCGCGCGAATCCTGACCCTGTTTCAGCTCACGAATACCTCGCTTTATATTTTATGTACGGTCGGCTGTTTTTTGATATTTACGCTGATCTACGGGCTGATCTATTCCTTTACGGCGCGGGCGTATTATCGGATCGTAAGAAGGTAGGTGAGGCGCGGTGAAAAAGAAAAAAATTCTCGCGTTCGTCGCCCCGATCCTGCTCCTCTCCGCCTGTTCGTCGGAGACGCTCGAGGAATGGAAGGACGATCTCATCGGCGCGTTTAACGGCGCGGTCGAGTTTGTCGGGAAATGCGCGCTGACGGGTGATCTATGGCTCAAGGGAACGCGCGAGACGGGCGAGGACGACTATAACGGGAGCTATTTCGCCGAATACAGCCGCTATAACGGGGAAGAATATTTATTCGGCGGGACGTCGCTCCTACGCGAAGGCGAAAAAATGACGGTCGCGTATACGATCGGGGCGGAGGGCGGCAGCGTCCGCCTCTATCGGGTCGACGGCGAACACGAATATGAGATCGCCGTCGGGGACGCCGAAGGCGTGTACGAATTCAGCGTAAGCGCCGGGGATAATTTTATCATACTGAAAGGAGAGAATTTTACCGGGAGGGTCGCGCTCGCGGTAGAAACCGAAAATGAAAAAGTTTAGAGAAAAGGTATCGGAGATCGTTCCGCGCGTCGGGCTCGCCGTGATCGTGCTGTTGTTGATCCCGGCGGGACTCCTCGCGGCGCTCATCGCGCTCGTATGGCGCGGGTCGGATAAGCTCGCGGAGCTGATCGGCGGGGGCGGGACGATGTAGGCTCGCCGAGTATCCCCTTCCCCAAAAATAAAACAAAAAAAGTTGATTTTTTCGCCGCTTTATGGTATACTGGAGATACGCCGAAAGGAACAGAGGGGGTGGCAAAATGGCTTTTACCGTCGCGCTCTGCGACGACGAGGCGGAGCAGATCGCGAACCTTCGGCGGCTGATCGGCGAATGGTCGTCGGGTGCGCCGTTCGCGGTCGATATTGTCGGCTATGAGAGCGCGGAGGAGTTTTTGTTCGCCTATCCCGACCGCCCCTGTGACCTGCTCCTCCTCGACATCGAGATGCGCGGGCTCGGCGGTATGGCGCTCGCCAAAAAGCTCCGCGCGGCGGGCGACCTCCTCCCGATCGCCTTTATTACGGGCTATTCCGACTATATGGCGGAGGGCTATGACGTGAGAGCGCTCCATTATCTTTTAAAGCCCGTCGAGCGCGAGCGCCTGTTCTCCGTCCTCGAACGAGCCGCCGCCCGCCGCGAGAGCGCCGAGGAGCTTATCGTCTCGTCGGACAGAACGAGCCTCCATATCGCGGCGGACGAGATCGTTTACGTCGAGGCTTTCGGGCGGCGGACGGAGCTTCACCTCGCGGACGGGCGCGTCCTCCCCTGTGATATGCCGCTCGGGCGGTTTGAGGGGGTCGGGGGGCTGATCCGCTGTCACCGCTCCTACCTCGTCGGGCTTCGCTATATCCGCGCGATCTCGCGGACGGCGGTCTTACCCGACGGCGGCGGCGAGCTACCGCTTTCGCGGCGGCTCTATAAGGACGTAAACGACCGATTTATCGACTTTTATACGAGGGACGAGCCATGAACCCGATCTTATTTTTTGTTATTTTATTTATGGCAGGCGTGCTGACGGCGGGCGCTGTCGTCCTTTTTCGCCGCCTGTTTTATCGTGCGATCGACCAACGGATCGAGCGCTTTCAGAGCGAGCTGATCGAGAAGCAGGTCAGAGAGATCCAAAATATGTATCGCCAAGTCAGGGGCTGGCGTCACGATTATCGAAATCATATCCAAAATATGAAGATCCGCCTCTCGGAGAAGGACTATGACGGACTCGACCGCTATCTCGACCAGCTCGCGGACGACCTCAATACGGTCGACACCGTCATAAAGACGGGAAACGTCATGGCGGACGCGATCCTCAACAGTAAGCTGAATGTCGCGCGAAAAATGAACGTCCGCCCGAACGTCAAGGCGAACGTCCCCGACCGCCTCCCGATGAGCGACGTCGAGCTTTGTTCCGTACTCGGGAATATGCTCGACAACGCGATCGAGGCGTGCGGCGCTCTCCCCGAGGAGGAGCGCTTTCTCCGCGTCTATATCGGGAAGCTAAAGGGTCAGCTCTATCTCTCGGTACAAAACGCTGCGGGGAGGGTTCGGAAGGAAAAGGGCGCTTACCGCTCGACCAAGGCGGGCGAACACGGCTATGGGATCTTTAGGATTGACCGCGTGGTAAAAAAATACGGCGGGTATGTGAACCGTCAGAACGAGGAGGGGATCTTCGCGACGGAGATCATGATCCCGCTTTATGGGGCTTGATGAGATAACGCCGCCTTGCGAAAGAACGCAAGACGGCGTTTTTGACTTCTTCCGCCGAAGCATAATTCAGTCATGCCGCTGATTCGCGTTTGAGAACATCTCGCAAAAGCGCCCCGCGAAGGCGGGTTCTTCGCCGCGGGAGTAAAGGTGAGAAATATCGCCGATCGCGCTCGCGCGGAAAAAAGCCGCGCCTTCCCTCCGCTCCTCGGAGCAGAGCGTCGTGACGGCGGTCGGGGCGGTGATCAGTCCATGCCATAGGATCATCGGCGAGATCCCGAGGAGGTGACCGAGCATCACGCATTGGACGCCGAAATGACAAAAAAAGACGATCCGATCCTCGTTCAGGCGTACCGCGCGGTATAAATTCCCCTCGCGCCGATAGCCGTGGCGCTCGAAGATCATGTCGAGCCCGTCCCATACCTCCGCGAGCCTTTCGCGCATATTCCCCGAGCGCATATAGGGAACGTCGTACCACAGGCTTTTATCGTAATATTCGGGGACGACCGTCCATTCCTCGGGCGGGAAGTCCCACGGGAGACCCCGTACCTCGCCCGTAACGGGATCGGTCACGTCGACGTTGAATTCCTTCAGCCACGGGAGGGTCTCCGCCGTCCGCCCCGCCTTTTTTAGGGTCGCCTCGGCGGTATCCCGCGCCCGACCCAAGGGCGAAACGTAGTAGTCCTTCACCGATAGGGGCGCGATCCGCTCCGCTAAAAGCGCCGCCTCTACCCTCCCCTTCTCGGTCAGCGAATCGACCGTATAATCGGGGTCTCCGTGACGAATGATCAGTATTTTCATATGTACCAAGCCTTTCGTATGATCATTTTTCGTTTTTCATTTTTATAAATATTATATATGACGGGGGCGAAAAAGTCAAGGACTTCGGCATAAAACGGGACGGGCGGTCATATTATTGAGACAAAAACGCACGGGGGAAAAGAAAAAATGGAGCTGACGAAGGAACAGCGGGAGGTCATCACCTTCCTAAAAGATCATCAAGAGACGATCGCGGAGCTTTTAAGTGTATCCGCTCTCCCAAAACGGGCGAAGGAGCTGTCGCTCGGGGAAAGCGTCTCTTTCGCGGGGCTTACGTGGAGTAAATTCGCGGAGGATCGCGTGGGGAACGCGTATATGCTCGCGGACAAAAAGCTCTTTGACCTCCCCTTTGGGAAAAGGAACGACTGGCGCGAAAGCCCGATCCGAAGGATATTGAACGACGAGCTCGCGAAAAGGATCGCCGACGCGCTCGGCTCGGACGCGCTCGTCCCCATTCGGACGGATCTTTTTAGCCTCGACGGCTCGCGGGACTATGGGAAATGTGAGGATCGGGTCGCCCTCCTCACCTATGACCTCTACCGCGAAAATCGGGAAAGCATCAAGCCGATCGCCCGGGGCGAAGCCTATGACGAATGGTACTGGACATGTACGCCCGACGCGGTCGGGGAAACCGACGGCGCGGTCTGTATCGACGCGGACGGCGCGGTCACGGTCGGGCTCTGTCAAAACGACGACCGAGGCGGGGTACGCCCGTTTTGTATTTTAAGGGCGGAGGCGAGGGTCGGGGGATCGTGAGATCACATTCCCTTATCTTTGTCGGCTCTCCTTTTGGGTTTTATACCAATAACCGTTTAGGATCGCCGTCGTCGGTCTCGGCGGCGATCGCCTCAAACGCGGAAAGCTTTTCGTTTAACGGGAGGTCGAAATTGTTGCCGATCACCGTAGCGCGGTCGCGGTCGTTGAATCTCACGCACGGGCAGCCGAGTGATTGACAACAAAAAACGGCGTCGCTTTGAAAGGCGACGCCGTTTTCATTATTCGGTTTAAAGAAGAGGTGAATTTCTCAATAAATTGGAATTTATTTTCTACTCAATAATGCACTCAAAATCTCCTTCGTACTCCATTGAACGCATTTTACAAGTTCCGTCAAGTTTTTTAAATTCTCCATATTTTACAAAACGAAGTCCACACTTTTCCATAACACGTCCGGATGCTTTATTTCGTTCAACGTGACTTGAGGAAAATTTCGCAATCGAAAAATTTTCATATGCAAATTTCATCATTGCTTTTGTTGCTTCTGTAGCATACCCATTTCCCCAACAATCTTTTCTAAAATTGTACCCAAATCCCCAAAAATTTTTTCTGTTTATATCCGATCCTATACTGCCACTTCCAATTAGGGTTTGTCTGAAAAATAAAAGTTGCACAAAAAGACAAAATATGATATA